>JBAWBG010000050.1:0-36986 GCA_049589695.1 Candidatus Sulfotelmatobacter sp.
GGCCCGTTTGCGGATAACGCCAAACCGGCTTTCCGTCCGCGACCGAAAGAGCCAGCAGAATTTTCTGCGCGTGCTCATCGGATGGAAGCTTCGTTCCCGTGCCGTAATAGGTGTGTCCTTGCGCAAATGGCTTCGGGTTTGCGAAATATTGATTGCAACTCTCGAGCGCCATCACATAGAACAATCGGGTATCGGGATTGTAAGAAGGCGAAAACCAATTCGTGGCCCCATTGATGCCGGGACAGATTAAAGCGCCATCAGCGGTCGGGATTCGACCAGAAATAATGGGTCGTCCGGACTTATCGATGCCCTTGGCCCAATTCAATTTCTCCACGAAAGGAGTGGCTTGGATGAATTTGCCGTTGACCCGGTCGAGTAGATAGAAAAAGCCATTGCGGTTCGCCTGAATGAGCAGTCGCTGGATCGTTCCGCTCTGCTCTACATCCGCCACCACTGGGGTTTCATTGGCATCGTAGTCAAAGAGGTCGTGAGGGGTGAACTGGAAGTACCATTTCAACTCTCCCGTATCCGGATTGAGCGCAAGAACGCAATCCGTGTAGAGATCGTCCCCGGGGCGGGAATCTCCAACGAAGTCAGGCGCAGGATTGCTGGTTGTCCAATACAGAGTGTTGAGTTCCGGATCGTACGTACCCGGCATCCACGTTGTGCCGCCGCCATGCAGATAAGCGTCGCCGAGCCAACTTGAGGAACCGAATTCACCGGGCGCGGGAATCGTCCAAAAACGCCACTTCAGCTTTCCGGTCGCAGCATCGTACGCTGCTAGAAATCCTCGCACTCCAGAGTCACCGCCGGAGCTACCAACGATGACTGCCCCTTTCACAACGAGCGGGGCGCTGGTCGCGCCGTAGTGTTTGGTTTTGTCGGCATATTCAATATCCCATCGCAAGCCCCCGGAGCGAGCATCGAGACAAAGCAAGTGGGCATCGTCGGTTTCCACGTAAACAAAATGGTCCCACAACGCCACGCCGCGATTTTTGTGAGCCGCGGCGTCGTCAAGTAGCCCCGAGCTCACCGGCCTTTGGTAGTGCCACACCATTCGTCCGGTTCGCGCGTCCAGGGCGAATACATCATTGGCCGAAGTTACATACATCACTCCGTCAACCACTACAGGCGTTACCTCCAGATTCTGGGAGTTGCCGGGATGGAACACCCACGCCGCGCGGAGTTGTGCAGCGTTTGCGAGGTTGATTTCACGGAGAGTGCTGTAGCGGCGCCCGGTGTAGTCACCGTTGTAAGACGTCCAGTTCGCCCCCACGGGCCGCGCCACAAGATCTTCTGCGCTCACCTCGGAGCTAGCAGTGATGGGGGATTGGGTCTGGCGCTGCCCCGCAGCGGGCAGTCCTGCGCAGATCGCCGCCAGCAACAAGAAGATGACTGCTTCCGGGGGCCATTTCATATCAGCGATTGTCGCCGCTGCCCACTTGTACTTCCTGAAGCGAACCCCAGTCCACACCATGATCATCTTCCAGGTGAAGAGAGACTCGCGCAGGTTTTCCAGGCGCGGCAACTTCCGCTTCAAGCAGCACCGGTTCGGCGGGATTGACATTCGCAACTACCGTGGTTCCGAGACTCGAGCCATGTTCGTTATAGAAGTGAGCGACGAGGTGCCCGGCAGCGAAAACTCCAAAAGAACCGGAAAGCCGGATTTTTCCGTTATCCACGTGAACACTTTGCAGTGGGCGTATCACGATGCCGGCATCCTTCACTCCGTGAAATTCGTTTCCTGCCCGCGTCGGAAACCATTCCGTGTCGAGGTCGCAAGAGTCTCCCGGCCGCAAATGGCACATCGGACTGTTAATCTCCGCTTCAAGGTAGTAAGGGGAAGCATCCGTGCCATCGCTAAGAGAAGGTATTCCGTCACCGCTCAGCCTCATCTCCGGTCCATTCGTCCAGAAGATAACAGAAGCCTTGCCAGGATAGGATTTGCTTTCATCGAACTGAAAGCGTTCCACCATGGCGTACTTGCTGCCGCCATCGACTACCGCCAGCCAGCCCTCTGTTGAGTCCAACCATAACTCAGCCGCCATGTGCACGTAATGCACGGCAAAGAAGCCATCGTTTCTCACCGACGCTGCGGAATTCTGCGCCGGACCGAAGCGCACATGATAGCGGTTAAGGTAACTGCTGGATGGGTTCGCAGGCGTGAAGGTCCAGAAATCGTGGTTGAAACCGGAAGTAGAGGATGGATCGGCGGTGTTGTACTGCGAGACCGATTGCATCGACCATTCCACGGTATGCCCGCTCACGTTCTTCATGGACGCATGAAAGCGGATACGCGGAGCGTCGGCATCCAGGTGAATCGTTCGCAGAAACTGAATTCCGGTCTGAGGATCGGCCGGACCGGTCAGTTCGATCTCGCACTGCTGTCCTTCCGAAATCTTTCGAAAAGCGAAAGGCCCGTCGTCCAACAGATCGGAGTTGCCTACCCAATGTTGTTCGTCGTCATTGCCCTCGGGCAAAAGCCACAGCTTGTCGCCTCCGTAGTTAAACCACTCCCCCTGAGTTGGCGGCTTGTGTGTCCCCGCAAGTTTTGGATTCACGAACAGGAAAGGATGCCCCGCGAAATTTACCTGCATTAACCGGCCACCATTTTGCGGAACTACGATCAACTGGACCCAGCGATTAGAAAGTTGCTCCGCACTCCACCCTTTGTAGTCGACGGCGTCGACGCGGCAGTCGGCCGTGGCTGATGAAGTCGCTGGAGTCGGAGTCTGAGCGGCCGCCGAACCCAACCCGCTCGCGCCAAGAAGAAAAACCACGGCCAGTCGCGGCATACGATTCGCCAGTGGGAAATACATTGTCATGAGTGCGCCTTTCCTTTCCAGCAAGCAAGCCGGCGGAGTTGAGGGTAGCATGCACGCTGTTTGCAAACCTCGGCCTGCATCAACAAAACGAAATGAAAGGCAATCAAACGAAATATTTCGATTTGCGTCAAGCGAATTCTGTGGTATACCGAGGGGGAAAAATAATATGAGCGCGCCTCCCCGGGAACAAAGTTGAAGACTCTGCTGGTATTGCTGCTGCTCTCGCCCAATCTGCTAGCCCAGGACCGGAAAATCGACTGGAAAATCGATCCCACGTGGTTGCATCGTTACGTTCCACATGTGAATGAAACACAAGCTGATCACGAACAATTGCGCGCGGTCATCGGCGTGGTTTCGCAAATGTTATTGAGGAGATATCTTGATGCATATCCAGAATTCCGGCCGGCGAGCAGTCGTTAAGTTGTTGGCGGCCGTGCCGCTGCTCAGCCAAATTGCGGCTCGGGAAGTCTACGCGCAAGCCGCCACAGCTATCGGCAGGGACCCTCGTCAGAATGTCTACGCTCAGCTGGGAGTAAAGACGGTCATCAATTGCCGCGGAACCTGGACTTATCTGAGTGGATCGCTGGAATTTCCCGAGGTTCGCCAGGCGCAGCTCGAAGCCTCCCGTTATTTCGTGAACATGTTCGATCTGCAGCGTGGGGTGGGCCGGCGCTTGTCGGAGTTAACTGGAGCGGAATCTGGCATCGTTACTTCAGGCTCAGCCGGGGCAATGTCGGCGGCAACGGCCGCATGCATGGCCGGCAGCAACGATAAATATATTTGGCAACTTCCCGATACCACCGGCCTGAAGCATGAGGTGATCATGGTGGGCGGCCGGAGCGCTTTCGACAGTGCCATTCGGCTTACCGGCGCCAAACTGGTTCTCGTGTATTCCTCCCAGGAACTCGTCGACGCCATCAACGAAAACACGGCGATGATCTACACCACCGATCTCGGTGAAAAACTGCAGCAAGAAGTGGCGATTGCGAAGGCCCATAAAGTTCCTATCCTGCTCGATGACGCCGCCGGCATCCCACCCGCCGACAACGCCAAACTTTACGCGAAGATGGGTATTGATCTTTACTGTTTCTCGGGAGGCAAGGGGCTGTGCGGGCCGCAATGCAGCGGCTTGCTTCTGGGACGAAAAGACCTTATCGAATCAGCTCTGATGAATTGCAATCCGCGGGAGGGAGCCATTTGCCGTCCGATGAAAGTTGGCAAAGAAGAAATTATTGGCTGCCTTGTGTCACTTGAAACCTGGCTAAAAATGGACGAGAAAAAACTCTACGCCGAATGGAATGGCCGGGTGGACCGCATCCGGAAGCTGGTGGAGACAGTGCCCGGCGTAAAGACTGACATCTATGTGCCCGACGACGGGAACCGCTATCCAACGCTCAAGGTCTCTTGGGATACGCGAGCGTGGCGATTCAGCATTTCCGATTGCGTGCAAGAACTGCGTGCGGGTGATCCCGTTATCGAAGTGCTTGGACCAGACAATCCCAGCCTGGTGACGGCGGTACGTGAGGGTCAGCCGAACCGAAAAGAACCCAAGGAGCCAGATCACATCGAACTGGTTTCAATGACCATCAAGCCGGGTGAAGAAATCATTGTGGGACAAAGATTGCGCGCGGTTCTTCGCGCGGCCCAGAAAAAGTCCGCGGCGTAGAGCTGGAAGGGAAATTTACTTGCCAAGAAGACGTCAGACAGTCCAAATGTCGCTTCTATTGATTATGTTTCTGCTTTCGCCCGTGCTCGTAGCAGAGGGGCAAGTGCGTGCCATCGTTCCGGCGGCGACTTCGGCTCGCGTGAATCGTTTCTACTCGCCCGCGGTGGACGCCGGAGGCTATGTTTACATCTCCGGTCAAGGACCCCATCGTGCAGACGGAAGTTTACCAATGACATTTGACGCTCAGGTCCACCAGACGCTCGATAATCTTAAAGCGATTGTCGAATCCGCGGGCTTGACCATGGAGCACGTTGTCTACACCCAGGTTTATCTCGAGGACATCAGCAAGTACGGCGAAATGAATCGAGTCTTTGCCGAGTACTTTACAAAAACTCCGCCGGCTCGAGCCGTGCTGGGCGTTGCCCGCCTTCCGGATCCGCCCATTCAGATTAGCGCGGTCGCGGTGCGCAGCTTGGCCGAGCGGCGGGCGGTCTATCCGCCAAACTACAATCAAAGCGATTCGTCCTCGCCCGGCATTCTCACTCAGGATCGGCTTTTCATATCCAGCATGTCTGGCAGCGATCCCGTCAGTGGGAAGATTCCAGGCGATTCTGCGGCGCAAGTCGATCTAGCACTTGACCGCGTTCAGGCGGTAGTGAGAGCAGCCGGTCTCGAACTTAGCAACATGGTTTTCGTAAATCCTTACCTGACTTCCGATATTCCATCGCGGGTCATGAATGAGCGTTACGCCCGGCGCTTTGAGTTTGGCAATACTCCAGCGCGCGCCACAATTGAAGTATCGAGTTTGCCCGGTGGCGCTCATATCGAGTACACCGGCATAGCCGTTCGCGATCTCCGGCAAAGAAAAGCTGTTCGTCCCAAGAACATGCCGCCAAGTCCGACAGCTAGTCCGTGTGTTTTTGCCGGCGACACTTTGTATTGCTCCGCCAAAGACGGCTTCATTCCGGGTCCGCACGGCGGCATCTATGCCTCCACCACCCAACATCAACTGCGGCAGACCATGCGAAATCTCCTCGACAACCTTGAAGAAGCCGACATGAATTTCAATCAGGTCGTAGCCACAAATGTCTACCTCGACGATTTGTCTGACCTGCAAGACTTCGACGATGTATACGCGCAATATTTTGGCGCTGTTCTCCCGGCACGAACCACCATTCAGCAAATCGCACCTACTAAACGCGAAGCTGACAAAGAAGGTCACTTCCCTGGACTGGAGCAAGTCTCGTTCATCGCGGTTCGTGTTAGGAACTGATTTCAGCGCAGGGCAACCTGCCGTGTTTTTGCTGCTGCACATCCCGGCGGGTCAAGATCGAGATGTGGACCAAAGTTACCCACTCGCACTGCATCACGGCGCGAGCACTGTGTAATATTGAAAGCCAGTGCAGCTACTCGAAAATATTCCGCTGGCGCCGCTGACCACGATCCGAGTCGGAGGTCTGGCGCGGTATCTCGTCGACGCCAAAAGTGTTGGAGAAGTGCAGGAGGCGGTCGCATTTTCGCGCGGACGTGATTTGCCTTTGTTCGTTCTCGGCGGCGGCAGCAATCTGGTAGTGGCGGATGCGGGTTGGCCCGGCCTCGTACTGAAGATTTCTATCGAGGGCATTGAGCAGAGCGCTGGGACCGACGAACATGGCAATGTTATTTTCGACGCCGGCGCGGGCGAATCCTGGGATAAATTTGTTTCCCGTGCGGTGATGGCGCGTTGCGCTGGAGTCGAGTGCCTGAGCGGCATTCCGGGCAGCGCAGGCGGCACGCCGGTGCAGAACGTTGGCGCCTACGGGCAGGAAGTCTCCGAGACAATTGCGTCGGTGCAGGTGCTCGATTTGCAAGATGGCCAGGTGCGCGAATTGTGCCGCGAAGCCTGCGGGTTTGGCTATCGCTCCAGTATTTTCAATACCACTGAAAGCGGACGCTTCATTGTTCTGCGCGTGAGTTACGCTCTCACGCCAAATGGGAAGCCCCATCTAACCTATGCCGACCTGCAGCGCCATTTCGCGGGACGAGAGACCGTGCCGAATCTGGCCGAGACGCGGGAAGCGGTCCGCCATATTCGCGCATTGAAAGGAATGCTGATTATGGCCGGAGATGCAGATTGCCAGAGCGCGGGTTCGTTCTTCAAGAATCCTGTACTCTCCGAAAGTCAGCATGAAGACCTACGGCGCCGCGCGGCGGCACGCGGCTTAACAGTACCCAGCTATCCGGCGCTGGTAACTCATAAGAAAGTTTCCGCCGCGTGGCTGGTGGAGCGTTCCGGGTTCACGAAAGGCTATGGTTACGGTCGGGCGGCCATTTCGAGCAAACACGCATTGGCAATTGTGAATCGCGGCGGAGCGACAGCTGCTGAGATCATCGCTCTAAAAGAACAAGTTCAACATCGTGTGGAAGAAATCTGGGGCATTCTCCTTGAACCAGAGCCGGTAATGGTAGGCTTCTAGCTGCGATTCCGTTTCTGCTTCAGCAAGTCAAGTCCCTTCCGCACGTTCTTCTGTAGAAATTCCTGAACAAAAATGACCACCGAGTGGTCTTTATGAATGAAGGTGAGCGATTGGTGGCGGAAGAGGTAATTCTGAACAAAGCCGCAACGCTGGCGGATGCTCAAGAACGCAGTCAGGACCAAGTGATCGAAGGTCTGGTCCGGGAGCACTCACGGCTGGTTTACCGCATCGCCTATGCGGTGCTCAGAAGCCACCATGATGCCGAGGACGCCGCGCAGGAAACCTTTCTCCGGGTGCTGCGCTACAGCGCGAGGCTGGCAAAAGTAGAGAATCACAAAACTTGGTTGGCTCGAATTGCTTGGCGTGTGGCGGTTAATCGTAGCCAGCAGCGCGGCCGAAAGCGGGAGATCGCGCTCGAGAATTCCGAGATGCCTCGAACAGAAATGGTGTCGTTAGAACCGCCGGCACATGACGAGATGCAGCGCTCGCAAGTCGGAGAACTGTTGCAACGATTCATCGCGGCATTGCCGGAGAAGCTGCGCGAGCCGTTAATTTTGTCGACACTGGAAGACATGTTGCCGCGGGAAGTGGCTGCGACATTAGGAATCAACGAAGCGGCGGCGCGGTCACGAGTATTTCGAGCAAGGCAGATATTGCGCGAGAAGCTGGCCAGCCGGGTGAGAGGGAAACAACGGTGAAGAATATGTCGGACGACGATCTCAGGGCGAGCAATAACGATTACGACGAGAATAACGATAACGACCGCCAACAGCATCAGGGGAGCTGCCAGAGTTGGGATGGCGAAGCGCTTGACCGGGAACTCAACGCAGCGCTGGCGCAAGATGCGGCGGTTGAGCCCAGGCCGGGACTGGAAGAGCGAATCCTTGCAAATCTGTCGGCGGAGCGGAAGCAGGCTTCGGCTCAATCCTGGTGGCAATGGGGTGCGGTCGCCGCTGTAGCCGCCATGCTGCTGGTGAGTTCGACAGTTTTGTGGAGACTCGGGGAAACGCCGGGCCGTCACTCTCAGGCTTTGAATTCGAAGCAAGCCAATGCTACGGACGCACGACAAGCAACGATAAATGGGGGAATAGATCAGACTCCGCTCTCGCCTCCGGCATTGTCTAGAGAGCCAGCCGCGCGCATCCGGCGGCGCTCCACGGGGGTTGTGACGGCATCAGGTCCCAGGTTGGATCAGTTTCCCTCGCCGCGGCCGCTTAGCGAGCAGGAAAGAATTCTTGAACGATACGTGGCGAAATATCCGGAACATGCGGCCTTGGTTGCACGGGCCAGGGCTGAGGCGCTTCGGCAGGATCTGGCCGAAGAAATGAAAAGATCGGCGGCCAGCAGGGGTTCGGAACAATAAGAATAAAAGGAGAAAGAAACCGATGTTCAAGCGAACGATTGCAGGGGCAGGGTTGATTTTGGCAATGATTGGGGCAACAAACCCGAGAGCGAAGGCGCAGGCGGGGCCGGAGAACGCCCACAAGGCGGAGAAAGTGTTGAATGCCTACCGTCTTGATTTTTCGATGAATGAACTGGAGGACGGAAAGAAGATTAACACGCGCCAGTATTCGTTGAACCTAAACTCTGGCAGCAGCAATGAACTGAAAATTGGTACTCGTGTTCCGGTGGACGGGAAAGAGGGCGAATTTCACTATATCGATGTTGGAACAAGCATTTGGAGCCAGATTGAGGATCGCAACGGAAGCATTGCTTTGTCGGTGCGCGCCGAGGTCAGCAATTTCGCGAGTCCGGAACAAAACCACGAAGCCGGTGCGCGACCGGTCTTGCGGCAACTTGAAATCAGTGCCGACACTTTGGCTCTATTAGGCAAGCCGATGCTAGTAGGTAGTGTTGACGATCCAAATTCGAAGAGGCAGTTTCAGCTGGAAGTAACCGCGACTAAATTGAGGTAAGGGAGTGCTCGCTCTCTGCGGGGCGGGCACGGTGCTCGCAATCGAGAAAGACGGCGCCGCCCCGGATCGCGACCCGGCTTTGGGAACTATGACCCCGCTTTTGGGTGCGGGTGCAGCGATCCGGCCCCGACGGCGCCTCGAACTAGACATCGGCAAGTTTTGCCGCATGCTTAAATATCTCGACAAACATCGCGCGGGTCAGCTTACCGGTCTGCGTGTTCTGGTTCGAGGGATGGTAAGACGCCAGTAACACCTTGCCATCGGGTAACCAGTAATTGGCGCCATGTTTGAAAAGATAAGCTCTGAATTGATAGCTCTGCCGATTGAGAAGCGATGTTCGACGTTTCAAGTAATTCAGATAAGCGTCGAAACCGATCTTCCCCAGAGCTACCACTACCTTTACTTTTTCTAATCCGGCGATTTCGCGATCGAGAAATTGCGAGCACTCAGCGAGTTCCTGCGGGGTTGGCTTATTGGCGGGCGGGGCGCAGCGAACTGCGGCGGTAATGTACAAGTCTTTTAACTCAAGTCCATCGTTGCGATCGGTGGCGTTGGGCTGGTTAGCAAATCCAGTCTCATACAAAACTGGGAACATGAACTTCCCCGAGGCATCGCCGGTAAAGGGACGCCCTGTGCGGTTCGAGCCATGCGCGCCCGGAGCTAAACCCATAACAAGGACGTGGGCATCGGGGTCACCGAAACCGGGCACCGGTTTGCCCCAGTATTCGCAATCACGGTAAGCCCGGCGCTTCTCGCGAGCCACTTGCTCGCGGTACTCGACTAGCCGCGGACAACGCGTGCAAGTGACTACCTCATGGTTGAGGACGGTGAGCCAGTGGGGGTTGGATCGTAGGCTATTTTTCCGTGTCAGGCGGCCTTCCCTCGGGCTTGAGTCTATCGAAATTCATGCTCGGCAGAAAACACCTCCAGAACTTAAGGTACGATAAATGACTTATTTATGTGCGCTAGAGTACAGTATCAGCGGTATGGCGTGCGGCCGCTAGGGCAAATAAGCTGGAATTACCTTCCTCACAGCCGTCTGCCGGACTCAAGACCATGGCCCGCACAGCAGCCCTGCCGAGGGCAGATGGAGCAGTCGCGCATGACTCATACAATTCTCATTGTCGATGACAGCTCCCGAGTTCGATCTTCCCTGCGATCATGGATCGAGACCAACGCTGATTTCCGTGTGTGTGGGGAAGCGGAGAACGGCGAAGTGGCAATCGCGAAGGTGGTAGAAATGCATCCGGACATCGTAATACTGGACCTGCAGATGCCCGTCATGAATGGGCTTGATGCCGCACGCCACATCAGCCAGGTCGCTCCGAACACAGCTATGGTGATGTTCACCCTGCATCCTTCCGGAGAGCTGTTAAGAGCCGCCCAGGCCGTGGGCGTAAGAGATGTTGTTTCAAAGACGGATCAGCTCTCCGACTCGCTGATGGTCGCGCTGCGACAGATTTGTCCCTGACCGAGAACACGCCTGCCGCCGGGATCGGGAAAACTGCTGGTTAAATCTACGGTTGACTTCGTACGGCAGTTTGACGGTGCTCTCCTTCTATCTTTACACTCAAGTAAATGCCGTATGAGTTCGGTCCAACGTTCTGGTCCCGGATGCAGCGGTTGGTGAAAGGCAAAACGTGAGCCCCACAGAGACGACTGACGCTGCAAAAACGGACACGAACACGCCCGACAATAAGCCCGATCATAGGAAAGACATTAAGCGGGAGATTTCGGTTGAGATTCCCACCGCAGAAGTTGCCCGCGAGACTGAATCGCAGATTCAGCGCTACCAGAAGAGTGCTCGCTTACCGGGCTTTCGCGCCGGACACGTTCCGGCTTCGATTATTCGCCAGCGCTTCGGCGATGGCCTGAAAAACGATGTGATCGAGGCCCTGGCTCCGCGCTATTTCCGTAAAGAAGCGGAGAAGCAGGGACTTATTCCGGTTTCCCAGCCCCGCATCACCGACCTGCATTTCCACGACGGCGAGCCTTTGCGCTTCAAGGCCAGTTTCGAAGTCCTGCCTGAAATTCAGGTCGAGGGCTACAAAGAACTTCGGGCCGATAAGCCGGACATCGCGATCACTGATGAGGAGATCGAGCAGGCGCTCGCCAACCTACTGGAACAGCGCGCGACCTATACCGACGTGGAGGGACGCCCGCTTACTCAGGGCGACTTCGCGCAGGCTTCCATGGACGGACGGCCTAAGGATGGTAACGACGCTAAAGAGGCTGGCGCCAATCCGGTGCACATGGATGACGTGTTGATCGAGATCGGCGGCAAAAATACAGTGGCGGAGTTTACTCAGAATCTGACCGGCGCCTCTTCCGGCGACGAGCGCACCTTCGATGTGAGCTACCCGGAAGATATTGCCGACAAGCGATTGGCGGGCAAGACCTTTGTTTATACGGTGAAGGTGAATGGCATCAAGCAGAAGAGCCTTCCCGAGCTGAATGACGAATTCGCCAAAGAGCTGGGCGAGTTCACCAGTCTCGACCAGGTGCGGAAGCAGATCCGCGAGAACATGGAAGCTGAAAAGCGTCACGCGGCCGAGCATGCCGCCAAAGACAAGCTAGTGTCCGAACTGGTGAAACGCAACGATTTTGAAGTGCCCGAATCTTTGATCGATCGCCAGATCGATTTGCGCCTGGAGCGCGGCCTGCGGGCGCTCGCGGCGCAAGGCATGAAGATGGAAGATTTGAAGAAAATGGATCTTCCACGTCTCCGAGCGGGCCAGCGGGAGCAGGCGCTGAGCGATGTAAGGTCTTCGTTGCTGCTCGAACGCATCGCGGATTTGGAAAAAATCAACATCGGCGACGAAGAAGTTAACCGGGAAATTGACGCGCTGGCGAAACAGTCGAAACAAACCTCAGAAGCAGTGCGAGCGCGTTTGACAGAGGATGGGGGCCTCGATAGAATCCGAATGAGAATCCGCAGCGAGAAGACCCTCGATTTTCTTTATCACCAGTCCGCGTAGTGATTGAGTAAGAACGCGGAGCACTTTTGACCCTCCCCGAGCCAGGCAGAAGGTTGTTTCGGGGCGGAGTGTGGCAGGTCCGGTGACAGGTCCGGTTGAAAAATGAAACCAAACGATCCGCAAATGATGCTAGTACCGATGGTGATCGAGCAGACCGGGCGGGGCGAACGCGCCTACGATATTTATTCCCGTCTGTTGAGGGACAACATTATTTTCATCGGCACGCCGATTGACGACAACATCGCCAATCTGGTGATCGCCCAGATGCTGTTTCTGGCTCAGGAAGATCCAGAGAAAGATATTCAGCTTTACGTAAATTCGCCGGGCGGTTCGATCACGGCGGGCATGGCGATTTACGACACCATGCAGTACGTGAAGAATGATGTAATGACGTTATGCGTGGGGCAGGCGGCTTCGATGGCGGCGCTGCTGCTGGCGGCCGGTGAACCCAAGAAAAGGTTGGCGCTGCCCAACTCGCGCATTTTAATTCACCAACCTTCGATGGGAGGATTGTCGGGTCAGGCAACCGACATCGACATTCACGCCCGCGAAATCCTGCGTATGCGCGAGATTACAAACCAGTTACTCTCCAAGCACACAGGCCAGAAGCTGGACAAAGTGGAGAAAGATGTGGAGCGCGACTTCATTATGAACGCGCAGCAAGCTAAGGAATACGGAATCATAGACGATATCATCTATAAGACCGTAAAAGCGGTATGATCGGCCTTCGCGCTTGATTCTGAATGATGGGATTTAGCGCGGAAGCCTGTAGGGGTCGAAAGAGGCCGGCCCAGTGTCATATCGAAACTAGAAGGAGTAGAGCCGAGTGAAAACCAAGTCAGGCTCCGACGAGATTTTGCGGTGTTCGTTCTGCCACAAGTCGCAGGATGCCGTAGCCAAACTGATCTCGTCGCCCAGCGATTATCCGCGAGCTTATATCTGCGACGAGTGCGTCGCAGTCTGCAACTCGATCCTGGAAGATGATCGCACCGCGACTCCGCAAACCTCTACTCCCAATCAACTGCCCAAGCCGCAGGAGGTCAAGACCTTCCTGGATGAGTACGTGATCGGGCAGGAGCAGACGAAGAAAAAGTTGGCGGTTGCGGTTTATAACCACTACAAGCGCATTTTCATGAACCGCCAGAAAACGGCGGGCGATGGAATTGAGCTGAGCAAATCAAACATTCTGCTCATCGGTCCTACCGGAACCGGCAAAACGCTCCTGGCCCAGACATTGGCCCGTATGCTGGATGTTCCATTCGCCATTGTCGATGCCACTACACTGACCGAAGCCGGCTATGTGGGCGAGGATGTCGAGAACATTATTCTCAAACTACTTCAGGCGGCCGAGGGTGATGTAAGCCGCGCCCAGACCGGCATTATCTACATCGACGAAATTGACAAGATCGGCCGCAAGGATGAAAATCCTTCGATCACACGCGATGTTTCGGGTGAAGGCGTACAGCAGGCTCTATTGAAGATTCTGGAGGGAACCATTGCCAACGTTCCGCCGCAGGGCGGACGCAAGCATCCGCACCAGGAATTCACTCCGGTGGATACGACAAACATCCTCTTTATTTGCGGAGGAGCTTTTGTTGGGCTCGAAAAGATCATCGGCCGGCGAGTCGGGAAAAAGTCCCTCGGCTTCCGTGCCGGGGAAGAGGCTGAAAAAGAAGAGGCAGTGATCGCGCGCAGCAAGCGTAATTTCGAACTGCTCAGCGAGATGCAGCCGGAAGACTTGATCAAGTTCGGCCTGATCCCAGAATTTGTCGGCCGCCTGCCTGTCATGGGCATGTTAGAAGATCTGGATGAATTCGCCCTGATCGAGATTCTGACCCGTCCCAAGAATGCCATCGTTAAGCAGTACCAGCGGCTGTTCGAATTCGAAAACGTCCGTTTGAAGTTCAGCGACGAGGCTCTGCGCGCCGTCGCCCGTCAAGCTATGGCCCGCAAAGTGGGAGCCCGCGGCTTGCGCATGATTCTTGAAGAGTTGATGCTTGACTTGATGTTCCATTTGCCTAGCCAAAAGAAACTAAAAGAGTTCGAAGTCACCAGGGAGATGGTTGAGAAGCGCAATGCGTCTCTTTCGATGATGGAAAAGGCTGGGTAGCCAAAGGCTGAGAGAAGAGTAGTACACTGAACACACGAACGGTAGGTAAGGGACTCCGCGCCGCGATCGTCATTCAGCACTAACCCGGGGAGATTGAGTGACCACATCCAAAGAAAAATTCGAAACTAAAAAGCTGCCAATGATGCCCATTCGCGACGTGGTCATCTTCCCCTATATGATGACGCCGTTCGTGGTAGGGCGCGAATCCAGCGTGCGTGCCCTCGAGGAGGCGCTTGCCGCGGATAAGAAAATCTTCCTGGCAACCCAGCACGATGCCTC
Source organism: Candidatus Sulfotelmatobacter sp. (assembly GCA_049589695.1). Taxonomy (GTDB): domain Bacteria; phylum Acidobacteriota; class Terriglobia; order Terriglobales; family Acidobacteriaceae; genus Sulfotelmatobacter. Next base: position 14,231 of record JBAWBG010000050.1, read on the forward strand.
CATCGACGAGCCGAAATCGAATGAGATTTACCAGGTCGGGACCATCGTCAACATCGTTCAGAGCCTCAAGCTGCCCGACGGCAATATTAAAGTTCTGGTCGAAGGCATTGAGCGCGGCCGCCTTCTGCAGGCTACCGACTCCGATGGTTACATGCAGGCCTCCGTGCGCGTGGCCCGATACCCCGTTGAGATGAACGCGCAAATCGAAGCAGGCATGCAGCGTGTAACCACGTTGTTCGAGCAGTACGTGAAGCTTTGCCAGGCACTGAATTACGAGACGATGATCTCGGCCGTGCGCATGGAAGACCCGGCCAAACTGACCGACATCATCGCTGCAAACCTGCAGCTTTCCATCGAAGAAAAACAGGAATTGCTGGAGATATTCGATCCTTCGGAGCGCCTGAACCGAATCGCCGATGTACTCGACGTGGAAATCGAAAAACTGAACGTCGATCGCACCATCCAGTCGCGCGTGAAGCGGCAGATGGAGAAGGCGCAGAAAGAGTATTACCTCAACGAAAAGATCAAGGCCATTCAGAAAGAACTGGGCCGCGGCGAAAAAAGCGAGTTCGACGAACTGAAGAAAAAAGTCGAAGCCGCCGGCATGCCGAAAGAAGTCAAAGACAAAGCTCTGCAGGAACTGAAAAAGCTGGAAGCGATGCCGCCCATGTCGGCGGAATCCACGGTTTCGCGCAACTATCTTGATTGGCTTCTGGCGGTACCGTGGAAGAAGCGCTCCAAGGAAATCCGCAATATCTCGCGCGCAGAAAAGGTTCTTAACGAAGACCATTACGGCCTGGAGAAGATTAAGGAGCGCATCCTCGAGTTTCTCGCTGTGCGCCAGTTGGTGAAAAATCCGAAAGGGTCAATTCTCTGTTTCGTTGGACCTCCCGGCGTAGGCAAGACTTCGCTGGGCATGTCGATCGCCAAGGCTACGGGACGCAAGTTCGTTCGGATGTCGCTCGGCGGAGTACGTGACGAGGCAGAAATTCGCGGCCACCGCCGTACCTACATCGGCGCATTGCCTGGCCAGATTATTCAGATGATGAAGAAGGCCGGGACGAAGAACCCAGTCTTCATGCTGGATGAAGTCGACAAGATGTCGATGGACTTCCGCGGCGATCCGTCAGCGGCGTTGCTCGAAGTGCTCGATCCCGAACAGAATTTCATGTTCGTCGACCACTACCTCGACGTCGAATACGATTTGTCGCAAGTATTCTTCGTTGCCACCGCCAACGTGATGCATACCATTCCTCCCGCGCTGCAGGACCGCATGGAAGTGCTGCGACTGCACGGCTACACGGAGCAGGAAAAAGTTGAGATCGCTAAGCAATTTTTGGTGAAGAAGCAGATGCTGCAGGCCGGATTGTCGGAAAAGAATGTGAAATTCTCCGACGATGCCATCACGACTCTCATTCGCGCCTACACCCGCGAAGCTGGAGTGCGTAACCTGGAACGCGAAATCGGAAATGTTTGTCGCAAGGTTGCGCGCCGAGTCGTAAAAGAAGGCGAAAACTATACCATTGCTGTGACCGGTGAAAATGTTACAGACTTCCTCGGCGTCATCAAGTTCCGCGACACGCTGGCGCATGAAAAAAGTGAAGTGGGATTGGTCACCGGCCTGGCCTGGACTGAAGTCGGCGGCTCCATTCTCAGCACCGAAGCAACGGTAGTCGACGGAAAAGGCAAGCTGACATTGACCGGCAAGCTCGGCGATGTCATGCAGGAATCCGCGCAGGCCGCTTTGTCATACGTTCGTTCGCGTGCGCACCGGCTCGGCCTGACTCGCGATTTTTACCGCACGCTTGATCTGCACGTGCACGTGCCAGAAGGCGCGATTCCCAAAGACGGGCCGTCGGCTGGGATTACGATTGCCACTGCGATTGCCAGCGCGCTCAGCAAGATTCCGGTGCGGCGCGATCTCGCTATGACGGGAGAAATCACGCTCCGCGGTAAAGTTCTACCCATCGGCGGGCTAAAAGAAAAGCTGCTGGCGGCGCATCGTGCCGGGCTATTCGAAGTCATCCTGCCCCGCGACAACGAAAAAGACTTGGCCGAAGTCCCCGAAAATCTGCGCAATGCGATGAAAATGCATTTTGTGGACACGATGGATCAGGTGCTGCAAATCGCGCTGGAATCCCCACTGCCTTCTATCAGCGACGAAGAAACCGCGCGGCCGATCGCGCCTCTAACTTCGAGCACTGGAGACAGCCCAACAGCACACCAGTAGCTTTTAAGGCTGCCCCACCCTCCACAGCTGTCATCCTGAGCGGAGTTGCCGTCCGCGATGGTGGACGGCAGCGTAGTCGAAGGACCCCTTTCATCCTGATGTCACCACAGGCTCGCCAGGGAGTCTCCACGATGAAGCCTCTCTGATCATCCCTATTCACTGCGAAGCGTTACAATAGGGAATTCTTACGATGTCCACTTCCAACCAAAGTCAGATTGCCTTCGAAAACGCTCCAGAGCTGCCAGCCGAAGGAACGCAAGCTCGCACAACCGGAATACTTCCCTCGCAAGAGATTCAAGGCTTAATCGCCCGCGGAAACATCAGCGCCACTCCCGCAATCAACCCGGAACACATTCAGCCTGCAAGTCTTGATCTGCGGCTGGGCGACATTGCCTATCGCGTTCGCGCGAGTTTTCTGCCGGGGCTGAATAGCACAGTGGACGCCAAAATCAAACAACTCTGGATGACGCGCGTTGATCTCACGGGCGCTCCGGTTCTGGAAAGAGATTGCATCTACATCATCCCCTTAGTGGAGGAACTGAACCTGCCGGAAAATATCTCCGGCAAAGCCAATCCCAAAAGTACAACTGGGCGGCTTGATATTTTCACCCGCCTAATTACTGACTACAGTACAGAATTTGATCGTGTAGTGGCCGGGTACAAAGGCAAACTTTACGCGGAAGTCGTCTCTCGTACCTTCACGGTTGCGATTCGAGCTGGGATGAGGCTCAGTCAGTTGCGGTTCGTGCACGGCAGTCCGCGCTCCGGCGATCAGACCATTAGAAACTTGGACAAGGAAGAGCCGCTGGTTTATGTGAATGAGGACGGCCCGGTCAGGCCATTGGTCGAGCGCGGGCTCAGAATTACTGTCAATCTGGAGGGCGCCGACGAGGGCGAAATCATTGCCTATCGGGCGAAGAAGTATGCTCCGGCGATTGCCCTCGACAAGATCGACTTCTATCCAACCGAGGAGTTCTGGGAATCGATACATCAGAATGCCAATAAAAACTTGATTCTCGAGCCTGGCGACTTCTACATTCTTGCGTCCAGGGAAAGGGTTCGCGTTCCCCCGGACTTCGCAGCGGAAATGGTTCCGCTTGATCAAGGAGATGGCGAGTTCCGCATCCACTATGCCGGGTTCTTCGATCCCGGCTTTGGTTATGGCTCGAACGACATCAAGGGAACCCGCGCCGTGCTTGAGGTTCGCGCTCACGAAGTCCCGTTCCTGATGGAACACGGGCAACTCGTCGGGCGCCTGAACTATATGCCGCTGTTGAGCAGGCCGGACAAGATATATGGAACGAACATAGGATCTTCGTATCAACATCAGGCGCTCACTTTGAGCAAGCAATTCCGCAAGACAGTCCGCTAGCCGAAATCGGACTCACTGACCGCTTGCCAATTTTCGCCGCCTCATTGCACACTGAAGCATGAGGGTGATGGCTCGATTCATGGCGGCGGCAACGGATGCCGCACACTTCCCCGCTCCCAGCCTTCCGGAGGTTGCGTTTCTAGGCAGGTCCAACGTGGGGAAATCGAGCGTGATCAATACCCTGGTAGAAACCAAACTGGCTCGCACCAGTTCCACACCAGGACGCACGCGCAGTATTAATTTTTTTGAAGTGCGCTGGCCTGGGAAGCCAAGGCCGGAAGTGATTTTCGCCGACCTTCCAGGCTACGGATATGCCAAGCTGTCGCGCGGGGTCTCACAAGAGTGGCCGAAATTTATTGAGCCTTACCTCAACGATCGTCCTACGCTGGCATTATGTCTGGCATTGGTGGATGTGAATGTTCCTCCACAGGATAGCGACCGCCAACTATTGGATTTTCTGAATGCCTCGGGACGAGAATTTCTTCTGATCGCCACCAAAAGCGACCGTCTCTCGAATAACCAGTTGGGCAAGGCTCTGCAGGGGCTCGCGAAGGCGTATCCAACTGCGACCGTGATTCCCTTCTCCGCAAAAACGCGGGCGGGGCGGGACCAAGTGTGGAAGAAGATCCGGGGATCGGTCGAAGAATTCCCGATCGCCGCGTTCCAGTCTTGAATATTTCCCGTTGCGGAAACATCCACATCCCTTCGCGCGAGGCCCATTCTCGCGGTTAAGTGTTCCCGGCAAAAGTTCCGATAGAGTCTAGCAGGGACGCGCGTCCTGAACTGGGAGCCCCTTCACCATCAGCGGAGAACGGTGAAGGCGAGTCCGCAATTATGTCGGACGAAGAAAACGCCGGTGCGGCTTATCTGGCCGCTCTGAAGAAATCCGCGCCGCAGGCCGCTGCGGCGGCGACGGCTCTCGCGCCCATTGTGTCCTCCCCGGGACAGAAAAATGACGTGGGCGTGGCCGGAAATGAAATTTCCTCGCCCGACGAGAAGCGGAAGAGCCCAAGATACCGCTGCCAGGGAAGCGCCCGCTTACGCGAAATCGTCACCGGTGTATCGACCTGGGCGACCTTCACGGATATCAGTTTGCACGGATGTTATGTGGAAGCCATGGCAACTTTTCGCATGGGCGCAAAGCTCGGGTTGACCATGGAAGTAAATGGTTTTCGCGTGGAATGCAATGGCGAAGTAAGAGTTGTGTATCCCAACCTTGGCATGGGAATCTCTTTCACCACCATGTCGGATTCGGATCGCGAACGTTTGCGCGAACTGTTGCGCTCCTTATCTCGACCTTCGGTAATCTTGGGTGCGCGCCCGGAAGTAACCGCGGCTCCAATCCCGAAAAGCAACGAACTCTCCCTGCCTCCGAACTCGGCAACTCCTGTTACGAATCCAGGCGCCGCTCTTCAGGCTGTAATGAACTTCTTTAACGAACGCCATATTTTGAGCCGGGAAGAATTCTTTCGCATTCTGCGGAAAAGCCAGAGTTCGGGAAGGTAAGCAAGCCAGTTCCCACTCCCCAAGTACAGCCGCCGCCCATCTCGCAATTACTTTGGTTTGTGTCCGCATACCGAGTACGCACACAACCGATTCGACCGATTCGTTATGATGAATTCCTATGGCAATTTATCTGATCACAGGGATTGGCGGCTTCATTGGATCGTCTTTGGCGCGCGAACTGGTGCGGCGCGGAGAACAAGTTCGTGGCGTGGATAATTTTTCAACGGGAAGACGGGAAAATCTTTCAGAGATACTGAGTCAGATCGATTTTCGAGAGGCCGACATTTTCGATCTCGATGCTTTGAAGCTCGCCTGCGCAGGCGCGGACTACATTTTGCATCAGGCTGCGATTCCTTCGGTACCGAAATCCGTACTGGATCCGATTGGAAGCAATCGGGCAAACATCGATGGCACAGTGAATGTGCTGGTCGCTGCGCGCGACGCAAAGGTAAAGCGAGTGGTTTACGCTGCCTCATCTTCCGCTTACGGCGATACTCCCACACTTCCGAAACACGAACGCATGACGCCCGATCCAATTTCTCCGTATGCCGTGGCCAAGCTGGCTAGTGAGCATTACATGATCTCGTTCTACCGCTGCTATGGATTGGAGACGGTTTCGCTTCGGTATTTCAATATTTTCGGTCCGCGTCAGGATCCATCTTCGCCCTACTCGGGCGTGCTGGCAAAGTTCATCACGCAGATGCTCAGTAGCCAGCAGCCCACCATGTTTGGCGATGGCGAGCAGAGCCGTGATTTTACCTACATCGATAACGCGGTCGAAGCCAACCTGCTGGCCTGCCAGGCGCCTGCGGAGCAGGTAGCCGGAAAAGTATTCAACGTGGCCACGGGCCGCCGGGTTACGCTTAACGACACTTTCAAGCTGCTTCAGGAGCTCACTTCGTTCTCTGGCTCCGCTCTCTACGGCCAGGAACGCGGCGGCGACATCAAGCATTCGCTGGCTGATATCTCACTCGCCGAGAAACATCTTGGCTACAAACCTAAAGTGGATTTCGAAGAAGGCCTGCGGCGAACTGTCGATTGGTATCGCAGCCAGAACAAAATTGCCGGTGCGTAGATCGGGATTCTGGCTTCTGGCTTCCAGACGTTCCATACAGCATGCGAAGGGTAAGACCCGGGAGAGCCGGAAGCCGGTCATTACGTTAGTGATCTACGTCCCGATTACCGGTGTGGGTAGAGTGGAGACATGACACTCTCGTCGATGGTAGTTTCGCGCGATTGGCAGGAAGTTAGTGTTCTGGAATGTATTCTTGGCGGCTTGCACATGGATGTCGCCGTCGAAAGCGAACCACAACGAGCTTTGGCTCGTCTCACGAAATCAAAAATCGATGCGCTGATTGTCGATTGCGACCTGAATGGCTCCGGACAATTTTTTCGCGAACTGCGGCGCGAAGCCCCACGTGCCAATACTGTGCCACTGGTTATCATGGGAAGTTCACAGGGCCGGCCCGATATGCAGACCACGGGAGCCATGTTTGCGTTCGACAAACCAATTTCTGTGGAACAGGCGGTACGCACTCTTTCCGCTGCGCGCAACATGATCCTTGACGGCCGCTTACGCTACCACCGAACCGGGCTGGAGTTGCCGGTCACACTCACAGGACGCAATCAGAAACGAGTGGAAGCGGAACTCATCAACCTTAGCCAGGGCGGTCTTCAGGTTCGCGTCGATGATCGATTTAATATCAACGACCTCGTCCGTGCATCATTTGCTCTTCCTGGAGCGAACTGCGGAGTGAAGGCCGATGTGGAAGTAGCCTGGTCCGATGACCGGGGAAATATCGGGATTCGCTTCGTGAAGATTGCCGCGCAAACACAACAGAACTTACGGCTTTGGCTGGCGCAAAAATATTTTGCGAGCTAGGTCGAAGAGTTCCCACTGTCTAGTTCCAGTTGCAGGATTGATGTTTAAGTCTTTTGATCGATAGCTTGCGGCTTCAGCGGAAGCGGCGCGCCTCATCCGGTTCCTCTTCCTGCTTGAAAACGGATGCTGAATCCGCCAGGCGTGCGCCCAGGCTGGCTCCTCCAAACACTGCAAACACGCCCCAGTATGCGGTACCTACCAATACCGCACCGGAAGAAATGGCCCCCGCTGCAAGCGGCCATGGCGGCAGTTCATGGGTGATCGAGAGAAAGATCAAGGCGAACAACAACAATCCTGCGATCATCACCAAACTATCTACTAGCCACGCCAGGGTATGCCCGGAGATCGGACGCGACAGCCAATTCAGTTGGGCATCGGACTGGTCAGGCTCCTCAGCCAGATTCTGTTCGCGATGCTGGCCAGGAAACATTCCCTCATTTCTCGCAGCATACTGAGGCTCGACCCGGATGGCTGGGCGAGACACCGCGGACACAGTAAGGCCGTCGTCTTGCTCAATAGCATTTTCTTTTCCGGCCAGCGAAGGCGAAAGCGCTGCGAAGATCGAGCGGCCACGATCGGCCTCAGGTTCGATCCCGTCGAGAAGATTGGAAAATATCCACTGGTCGATCTGGCGCGCGGTCTGTGAAGGCAAATCAACGAAGTGGATGCCACACTGGCCCGAAGGTCCGGCCCAAGTGACCTGTCCGTAGGTCTCCACGCGCAGGCGCGGAAATCTCAACTCGAAGCGCAAGCGAACTCTCTGTTCCTGCCGCAGCGGAGCCACGGCTTGCACGGCCACCCCCTCCCGGTTGAGATTGCGAACGATTCCCCCGTTCGCAGCCTCCAGGGTAACGTACGTCAGCGAGCGTAGTTCGTGCCGGTAGTGAGTGCGTGCTTGCCGCGCGGGGAAGGATACCAACTGCATACGTTCCGCCAAAAAGAAACGCAGTGGGGACACGAATCCGTTTAATTCTAATTTTCGGAGAATGTCGGCAGAGAGTGACTGAGTTGATTCCCCAGAAAGGCTCGCGCAACAGGAACACTCCAGCTATGGAGGTTGGCCGCCACGAAGCCTGAGGGATTTCACGAGACCAGCGGAATTGGGAAGCGCTGCCGGTAACTTACGAAAGTCTCTGACCAGAAGGGCATGTACTCATCATTGCAAGTCAACTCAAATCCCGCTAGCTTACTGTTAAAGCTCGAAAAACACAGGATTGGAATAACCTGTAATTGCAGGGCTGGCGTAAGCATTATTAAGAGTGGCTAATTGACAAGCGCTCCGATGAGTAGCCAAACTCACGAGAAGGGATTAGCTGGCTAACAATGCAACGGTAATGGCAACGACTCCGACCAAACCGACCATCGAAGTGGATGCGCGACTCGCGGATCCGCGGTTGCCGTCATGGCCGCTGGAACGCAGTGGAGCTGCTACCGTGCAAGACGTTTTTTATCGCTCTTCCGCCGACCGTGATCATTTCTCCGCCGACCAGCGGCGGGCACGGCCGTTCGGTGCGGACGCCCTGCAGGCGCTGCTCGCGTTTTCGGCACTGCATCAGCAAGTGCGGAAACGGCGGGCGCTGGCTTTTAAGCATAAGGGATTTGACAGCGTTCCCCACTCGGCTGAATTCGAAGAGGCCGAGCAATTTGTTCTCGACGAAGTACTGCAACTGGTGGCGGAACGTGCGATTGCCATCACTGGCGCCGACGGCCTTGGAATTGCGCTGGCCGAGAACAACGAAATTGTTCTTCGGGCGTCAGCGGGCTTCATGAAGCCGGACGTGGGCGCCCGCATCGAGCGGGACTCCGCTTTTTCCGGAGCCTGTTTCCGCACCGCGCAGATTATCCGCTGCGACGATACCGAGATGGATGAGCGCGTGAACCTCTCCGCCTGCCGCCGGCTGGGAGCTCGGTCCATGGTCGCCGTGCCCCTGTGCGGACGGCGACGCGTCATCGGGGTGCTGGAAGCTTTCTCGGGCGAGCCGTTCGGATTTAACGACAGCGATGTAACCAACCTGGAATTGCTCGCCGAGTTGATTCTTGGAGCCCTGAAACCCGAAGACGAAGACCGCTTCGCGGAGTCGGCGCAAGTGGCGGAGGCGGAACTAGCCCCGGCTGCGGTTCCAACTCCAGCAGCTCCTCCGATTGAAATTCCACCTGAGAAAATCGCGGCGGCTGAATCCGTCGCGCAATCTACTTCTGCGTCCGTCGCCGCATCGCCCGCCGCCCCGGCGGAGCCTGAAATCGAGATCGTTGAAATAAAGAAACCTCTCACGCCTTCAGATCTAACCAAGGTTCAGGTGAGCGCTCCCGACGTAGCGCCTGCGCTCAGAGCATCGGTTACCGCACCAATTCCGGAGCCGGTTGCCGAGCATCATCCAGGCATTGTTTTGGTGTTGGTCCTGATCGTGCTTTCCGTACTAGTAGCCGGCGGGGTGTGGTGGAAGCTGAAAACGGCGCAGCTCAGCCAAGTAGTGATTCAGCCAGAACAGAAGATGAGCACGAAGCCGGGGAGAACCGCGAAGCAACCGGCAGACGCGCCGAGTACGTCAACTTCTGTCGCCCCATCGACTCCTGTGTCGGATGGTCAGGCGAATTCGTCGACCAATCCTGGCGCAACGGCGAATGAGGATTCACAATCTGAACTCTCGAGCGGCAGCGTCACGCCGCAGGAACCTGGAAAACCGACACGCATCACAGGTATCCGGCACTGGTCGGCTGCGGATTCGAGCACGGTGGTCATAGATCTGGAGGACCAGGTGCAATACGAGGCGCACCGATTGGCGAATCCAGACCGCATTTATTTTGATTTGCACGATACGTCGTTAGCTCCCGAGCTTGAAGGGAAAACAATCGAGATCGGTGACGGACTGCTGGCGCGGGTTCGCGTGGCGCATCCGGCTGCCGGTATGACTCGCGTGGTATTGGAGACGAAAGGCAACTCGAATTATTCCGTGAGCCTCGAGCCGAATCCCTATCGCCTGGTAGTGCAAGTAAGGAAGGTGGGCGCGGACGGCAAGTCGCAATTAAATCTCTTTCCCGGCGCGAGCGAGCGGGACAAGCTGGCTATCGTCGTTCCTCCGCCAACGCGAGAAGATTTGCAACTGCGCGCGCATGTGGCGAAATTGCGCATCGTGGTAGATGCCGGTCATGGCGGATGGGATCTAGGAACTGTGGGACGCCGTGGTTTGCTGGAAAAAGATCTCGTACTCGAAATCGCGCAGCGGTTGGGAAAATTGCTGGAGAGCCGTTTGGGTGCGGAGGTAATTCTCACCCGCAACGACGACAATTACATTCCGCTCGATGAACGCGCCGAGATGGCGAACCATTCGCAGGCGGATTTATTTGTCTCAGTGCATGCGAACTATAGCGACCTCCCTTCGGCACGCGGCGTGGAGACTTATTACACCAACTCTTTCTCCGCGCCCAATGCGAAGGATTTGGAAACGCGGGCCGGCGCGGCCGGCAACAAGAATCCGATGACCGCAATACTCTCTGCTGCCGATCTGCACGATCGGATTGAGCAGTCGCGGCGCCTGGCCGCCAGTGTGCAGCGCTCGCTTTACGGAACTTTGTCGGCGGAGAATCCCGGCCTCCGCGACCGGGGCGTGAAAGAGGCGTCCTACGTGGTGCTTACTGAAACGGCGATGCCAGGAATTCTCGCGGAAGTTTCATTCGTTAGCAGCCCGACCGACGAGCAGAAACTGCGTAGCGACGGATATCGCGAACAGATTGCCGAGGCGTTGTATCGAGGCATTGCGCGGTACGCCGCGGGCTCGCACGGAGTGAAGGTGGCTAGCGCCGCGAAGTAATCAGGCTGTGCCCGATCTGGAAGCCGGGGGCGGCTGTCCCCACATAACCGTAACGGACTCAATTCCCTCCCGGTACTCCCCCATACTTCTGCAGCCACTTTAACTCTTCCCGCACTTTGATTTTGCCATGCCAGGGATTTTTATCCAGCTCATGGCCTTCGCCCGGGAAGATCAGCAGGGCATTCGGAATGCCTAGCGAATAGAGCGCGTGCTCCAGCAAATAATCTTCCAGCACAGCGACGCGAATGTCGCCGGCGCCGGCGACCATATGCGTGGGTGTGCGCACTTTGTCGATCTGAAAGATAGCGGCTTCATCGTGATAGCGCTGCTGCACTTCCCAGGGACGGCCGCCGAGAAAATATGCGTCGTCGAAAGTGGTATCGTCGTTGCCCCAGTTGGCGACATGCTCCACCGCGCCCGCGCCCGTAACGGCGGCCTTGAAGCGCGTGGTTTGCGTGATCAGCCAGTTGGTCATGTAGCCGCCGTAACTGTAGCCACCGACCGTGAGACGATCGGGATCGGCGATGCCGTCCTTCACCAGTGCGTCGACCCCTTCGAGAATATCTTTGCCGGGGCGCGAGACGATAACGGGAACGATTTGCTCGAGGAATTTGTCGCCGTATCCGGTAGACCCGCGGTAGTTAGGCTCGAAGACGAGCCAACCGTTCGTGGCCGCGAGCGTCGCCCACTGGTACCAGTCGGCCTCGAAGTGGTTGCCGTCGGCGTCGGCGGGGCCACCGTGAATGAATGTGAACATGGGAAGATTTTTCGCTTCGAGCTTGCCGGGAGGATAAATCAGCATGCCTTCAACCGCAGTGCCGTCGTCAGCTTTCCAGCGATAGGGTTTGCCTTGAGGAAGATCCCGCTCAGAGAACAGATGATTGAGTGAAGTCATGGGACGCGCCTGATCAAGCTTATCGGCGCTCGCCGCAAGGTAGACTTCGGCAGGCTTCTGCAACGAGGAATAAACGAACGCTATGCGTGGAGTGTGCGCGGTTGTCGAAAGATCTTCGTAAGTCCCTTCCCAGCCATTTAATTTGTGAAACGATTGGCGCGGTTGTGCGGCGGAGTAAATTGCCACTTCGGTTCCCAGTCGAGCAGAGACAAGTACGCCGCCGGCATTCACCGAGTAGTGATCGACGGGACCAATGAAGTCCTTTCCCCATTGCTCAGCCGAGCCCGTTGTGCCGTCGGGCTTTTCGCTGTCCGGCTTTTCGCTATCAACCCAGTAGAGGTGCGGCTGAAGATCGCGATAAGGCCCAGCGACTTCTCCCACTTCGACGGTAAATAAAATGTGGCGGCTGTCATTGGTCCAGCGCAGTTTGACCTCTTGCGCCTGATTGTGGGTGAGCCGCCGGAGAGTCGGATTCGCCAGATCGAGCATGTAGATTTCATAATCTTCAAACTTTTCCTGGCGCTGGTTAATGGCGCTCGATATGAAGGCGAGCTTGGTGCCGTCAGGGGAAGTCACCAGATCGTCCACGCGGAGCGGCGACGTTACGAGCGCACGAGAGCCCGGCGTGAGATCGGATTCTTTATCTGCATCACTCTCTTTTTTCGCGGGAGCAGCAACGTTTCGCGCAAGAGCTGCGGCTACATCGATGGCGAAGATGGTGTCGCCACGTTCGGCGGTGCGATATTGCACCACATCTTTCCATTCTTTCCTGTACGCGTCTTTCTGAGCCTTTGTCCAGGGATTGCGAGTCGCGTAGTAGATGGTGTGCGAATCCGCCGACCAGGAAAATGTGTGCACTTCTTCCTGACCCTTGGTTAACTGGATCGCTTCGCCTCCCGCGGGAGAAATCAAATAGATCTGGCTGACCTCACCCTTATCATTTTTGTCGTTGTCTGAGTCTGAATCCGAGTCTGAGTCCTTCTCGGAAGCAGGCTTGCGCTCGGAGCGAAAGGCGATCCAGCGTCCATCAGGAGACCACTGGGGATCGGTGTCATGCCCGGACTGGGTGAGTTGGATGAGCGATCCGCCGCCCTTGCCATCATCGCGGTAAAGCCAGAGGTCAGTACGGAAAATCTGCTGGTCCCAATCCGCGCGTTCGGTGCCGATCACTACGGAGCCGCCATCCGGTGACAGCGCTACGCTCGAGTAACTCACCGAGTTGAAAAATTCGTCAAGCGTGAGTTTAGGTTTGTCTTGCGCAAAGGCCAACGATGCGGAACTGAGAACTAAGCTCAACCACAAAAACACTTTAGAGATTTTCATAGGCCCCTGGGGGAAGATGTTTATACAACGATGCGCCGGCAATAAGCAACATTCAGCGCACGATAAACGTTATCTCGTGTCAGCGTGAGGGTTCAGCATTCCTGAGCGACTCGTCAAGAGATTCCGCGGGACGAGAGACGCGGTCGACCAGACGCCAGCCGTCATCATAACAACGAAAAATGACGGACGATCGATAACGCAAATCTCCCTGATAGAGAGCTGCGCCGACCTCGTTAACGGGAATCCATTTCCAATCGAATTCGACTTCGGCGATGTTCGCTTGCTTGGAAATGCCGCTGACGCCGATCAGTTCGCGTCTCACGGCGGGAATGTTCAGGAGCTGTTTGTCGGCCTCGCCCGGCGCGATAAGGCTTTGAAAAGTATCAGCGCCCGATGGCGTGAGCGAAACATCCCAGCATGGTGGCGGAACGAGAGCAGGTGGGCAGGGCGCGTGTGTGCCGGAGAGCCAGCCGCGGTGCTGCAGAACGAGATAATCGGACGAGAGATAATCCTTGTTCGAAATAACACCGGTGCGAAGCTGAAAGTGTTGCGGTGTACGAAAAGTGTCGGAGGCCGCGATCAGGTCGCCGGCCAGGCGGCGCGTGAGAAAGTCGCGCGGAGAGCAGGATGAGAGGAAAAAACTCGCAATGCACACGATGAGGATCGATGGCTTTGACATGAAGAAACGAAAAGCTGAGGTTACTGGTTTTGGATTGTAAACAAAAGCGATCTTTTACGTGGGGAGAAAGGACGAGAAGTAATCTGGCCTTCGAAGCCAGCGGACCAGCGTCCGGGAATCGCGGTGGCGCAATTGGGGCAGCGGCCGTTGGGCGTGATTCGATAAGCCTTGATGAAATATCCGTGGCGTTCGATCAAAATTTCATCGCACTGCGGACAATGCGTGTCTTCCCAGCGCTCGACTTGACCAGGTAAATTCCCAGCGTAGATGTAGCGTAGCCCGGACTGCCGGCCGATTTCCACGGCCCGCAATAGATCTTCGCGCGTCGTGTCGCGCGGATCCATCATCTTGTAGTCCCCGTGAAAGGCGGTGACGTGCCAGGGAATGTCAGGAGAAATTCCCGCGAGGAACTCGGTAAGGCGCCGCAATTCATCGGAAGAATCGTTAAAGCGAGGAATAAGAAGCGTGACGATTTCAAGCCACAGGCCCATTTCATAGATCCGTCGGATGCTGTCGAGGATGGGGCCGATGCGGCCACCGAGCTCATGATAGTGACGATCGTCAAAGCTTTTGAGATCCACTTTGTACAAGTCGATCCAGGGACGGATATATTCCAGAACCTGCGGTGTGCCGTTGCCGTTTGAAACGAAGCCGGTGACAAGTCCGGCGGCTTTGGCTTCTTTGAAAACGGCGACCGCCCACTCGCTGGTAATCAGCGGCTCGTTGTAGGTGCTAACGAGAATCTTCGCTCCTTGGGCAACGGCGTCGCGAACCAACCGCTCCGGCGAAGCTTGCTGCGGAGCAGAGACTGCGTTGGAATCGCGCAGCGCCTGCGATGTAACCCAATTCTGGCAGTAGGCGCAGTGCAGATCGCAGCCCAGCATTCCGAAGCTGAAGGCAAGCCCGCCGGGATACGCGTGAAAAAATGGCTTCTTCTCGACCGGATCGCATTGTGTGCCTGCGGTATAGCCCCACGGCACGTATAGCGTTCCGCCGCGGTTGTAGCGGACTTTGCATACTCCAGGCTGGCCCTCCGGAATCGGGCAGCAATGTCCGCAGGAGAAGCAGCGAACGCGGTTGTTCCCGAGCTTCTCGTAAAGGCCGGCATCCGCTTCGCGGACTCGCTCGTCGAGAATGGTGCGGAGGGTAGACACAGAACCTTAGTATTTATTCTACCGCTACGGAGAGGGATTGGCTTCCGGCTTCTAGCGACCGGCGACCGGCTTCGATGCGGATTCGTAGCGCTCCAGCCACTGCTCGGCTTGCTGCTCGATCGTTGCCCTTTGGGCGCGGGTGAGGCGAGTGGCGATAAACGGCGCGAGAGCGTGACTGGCATCATCGCCGCTGGCGCGGGCGAGCACCGTCCAAAAGTAAGCTTGATTATCGTCTTGCTTCACGCCTCGACCGCCCCAATAAAGCGATCCCAACTTCGATTGAGCAGGGACGCTGCCATGCTCTGCAGCTTTGGTGAACCAGCGAGCCGCCTCAGTCTCGTCACGCTTGATTCCCTGCTTCTCATCTCCAGCAGCATAAAGAAGACCCAGCGCATTTTCAGCCACGGGGTCGCCGCGATCCGCCAGCGCTTGAAGCTCGGCAAAGCTAGCGGGATCGGAGGACACTGCCCTGGCGTTGCCGGAGGCCAATTGCGGCTTCGATGAAGCGAAAACAGTATGCTGTTCCTCCTGTCCGCGAGCGTGTAGCTTCTCCTGAATCCAGGGCTCGGCAAGAAATCCCAGCACCAGAAAAATAGTGGCAGCTGCGGCGAATAACAAGTACAGGTAAGCGCGAGGCAACCGAATTCCCCCAACTTTGTCATGATCGTCGGACCGACTCTTTTCCTTTCCCGTCTCCAGTTCGCGTTCCGGCGGGCTGGCAAACAAAACACTGCCTGGCGGCGAAAAAGACTGGGATGAAGGCATAGGCGGTGCGGGAGGATCCTGTTCGCGCCGTGCACGGGTAATTGCAGCCTGAATGGTTTCCGCGAGCCGCTGCAGCACGGCGCCGTCATTTTCGCCGAAGACATCGGGCTGCTCGGAAAAAACTTCCAGCAATCCCACTATTTTTTCAAGCTCGCGCACCGGAACAGCAATCAGGGAGCGAATGCCAAGAGCGCGGCAGCTTTGCCGATCCACGCGTTCGTCGGTCTCGGTGTCGTCGCAGCGCAGCAATTTACCAGTGCGGACGCACTCGCCGGAGAAACCTGAGTCTACGTAGAGCGTTACTCCCACGGGCGGAGCGCCGGAGCCGGAACTGGCCCGGCAGATCATGCTGCCGACCTCGTTCTTCTCACTTTGTTGCTCTTCGCTTTCTTGCTCTTCCATCGCAACCGCCGCGCCGGACGCGCGAAGCAACGATTGAGAACGGGTAGCCACCAACGCGAGCACCGCTTGCAAATTTGATCCCAGTAACTCCGCTTCCTTCTGCACCGCGGACGCCGCACTGAGAATGTCGGTATAGTTCGGCCGATGGGCGGAATTTTTCCAGTCGTTAACCGGTTCTTCGGACCGCGCCGCCGGAAGTTCCGCATTAGCGGCGGCTGCGAGAGCATTCAGGAACAGCCACTCGGAGAGCTGGCGCTTAGCCGAATCCGCGAGCGTAGGCAGGCCGAAGCCTACGCGGCCCGCTCCGTCCAGCCAAACTACCCGTGCGGTGCCAGAGATCTGCATGCCAGCTTCGGCGAGATCCAGACACAACTCCACTCTCTGGTTCACTTGTATGGGTGAAGGGCAATGCAGCGCTAGGCCGTTCTCGCTGATATCAAGGACTTCATAGAGATCCAGCATCTCGCTTTGCGAGTCGCCGAAAGTGGCATACGCAGGCACGTGCACTTTTTGCCGCACGCGAGCGCGCCGGTTCGGAGATGCCAGTCGTGACACTTGAATAATCGCGGCCATGGGAGCGGCCCGGACTTCAGTTCGATTTCGGTCCAGACTTCGGTGTGTACATATTACCCCGAGATCGCCAAAAAGTAAGCAGGAACTAAATCGAGCCTTCGACTACCGCCGCAAACCGCAAATGACCCGGAGCGGATCAGGTTAACTCCTACAAAGCTTTACAAATGGGGAGGGCTGCTCAGAGCAACCCGGCGAGATGCCTTCATAATCTAAACCCGGTACCGGATAGTGCTGAACGCAGAACTGCCTCCATGAAATTCATGCCAAATTCAGTCAAGTCCAAAGTGCTGGTCCTGGGCGCCGCACTCGTCATGCTGAGCGCTACATTTCCGGCTTGGGCGGCGCTCGGCGGAGACATCACTTCAGTGCAGTCTGATCAAGTCCGCATGGAAGGCACCATACGCACCACGGCCAAAGGCTCTTATGCCGTGCATGAGATCCAGTCGTCTGCAGGCACTGTAGTGCGGGAGTACGTCGCTTCCACAGGAAGCTCCGCAGGCAAAGTGTTTGCCGTCGCTTGGCAATCGCCCTGGCCGCCGGACATGCGTCAACTCTTGGGAAGCTATTTCGAGCAATACCTTCAGGCAGCAAAAGCGCAGAGCGCGTCCCGGGTTGGACGCAGGCCGGTCATGATCGACCAGCCTGGTTTGGTGGTGCAGATCGGTGGACATCCCAGGTCGTTTACCGGCAGGGCTTACGTTCCACAAATGTTGCCCTCCGACATTCGTACCGAGGATATCCAATGAGGGCTCTGCGGATATGCTTCGTCATCGCGATTTTCGTGGCATGCGCATTTTTAGCGGCATGCGGCGGCGGCAGCAACAATGCCCCGGCGCAAACCATCGCGGCATCAGCTGGGAACGTAGCGTCGATCACCGTAAATGGAGGCCCCACGGGCAACTACGTCGATGCCGCTTTCACCAGCGTGACGGTCTGCGTTCCTGGAACTACCACTTGTCAAACCATCGACGGCGTTCTGGTTGACACTGGAAGTTCGGGACTGCGCATTCTTTCCTCTGTGCTCACGATTCCTCTGTCGCAGCAAATCTCTGGCGGTAACCCAATCGTAGAGTGCTTTCCGTTCGTGAGTGGTTACACTTGGGGACCAGTGCAGATGGCGGATGTGGAAATGGCAAGTGAGAAAGCGAGTTCGGTGCCGGTACAGGTGCTCAGCGATACGGATTTTACGGCTCCTACCAGTTGCACCGATAGCGGTGCATCGTCGGATACGCTTGCAAGCTTAGGTGCGAATGGTATTGTCGGGGTCGGTTTGTTTACGCAGGACTGCGGCAGCTACTGCGAGACGGTGCAAACTTCGTCCGGCAGCCTTAACCTCTACTATGAGTGCTCTTCGTCAACGAGCTGCCAGCCGACGGCAGAAAGCCTTGCGCAACAGGTACCAAATCCGGTTTCAATGTTTGCCACGGATAACAATGGGGTCGTCATCGAACTGCCAACCGTTTCGGGAGGCGAAGAGGCAATCCTGAGTGGTTCTCTGGTGTTCGGCATTGGAACAGAATCAAATAATGCGCTCGGCGGCGCCACAGTTTACACGGCAAACGACCTCGGAGATTTCACTACTACGTTTAACGGCGCGTCCGATCCAAATAGCTTTATTGACAGCGGCTCGAACGGGTACTTTTTCGCGTCATCAATAACAGCCTGCCCCAGTACCAGCAACGCGCCGGGCTTTTATTGCCCCACCGCGGTGGAGAACCTTTCGGCAACCAATCAGGGAGCTAACGGGGGCAGCGGCAGTGTAAGTTTCAGCATCGCAAACGCTGAGATCCTGTTCAACACGCCCGATTTCGCCTATGGCGATCTGGGCGGCACATACTCCAACGGCGCTTTTGATTGGGGACTTCCCTTCTTCTTCGGCCGCAACGTTTACACGGGGTTGCAAAGCAGCACCAATCCGAACGGCTACTGGGCCTACTAGTCGATTAGCATTCGTAAAAGCGCCAACCTTATTTCACTGCCAGCCGCGATTGATGCAGGATTGAGATGCGGGAAATAGCCGCTACCATCATGCTGGAGAGCAGTTGCATGGTGGCCACGTCTCGCTCATCGAACGCGCTGGGAGAGGAAGACAGCACTTCAAACACCCCCAGAGTGCGCCGGTAGTAACGCAGCGGAGAAACCAGAATGGAGCGTACTCCCAGCCGACGGCAACTGGCGAGATCCACGCGCGGATTGCGCTCGGCATCGTGACACAGCATCACTTCGCCAGTACGAACGGCTTCCGCGGAAATCCCTGCATCGGTCTGCAAGCGAACTCCGAGATCGGGAGCGGTGCGGCCGGCGCGTGCTCGACAAACGATTTCATCGCCAGCCCGCAAGGCGATGGCCGCGCCTGTGGCCCCAGTGAGGTGCTGGGCGCGTTCCGTGATCGCACTAATGGCCGGTTCCAGATTCAGTTCCGCCGCGTGAATGTCGACTTCTTCTCCGGCGTGTACAGGGCGAAAGCCGGAAACTGGATGCCCCGCATTCGCAACCCGCAACTGGCTGCGCAAAGCGGTCGACGGGATGCGTGTTTGATAATCCGCGATGTTAGCGACTTCCCGGTTTACGATCTGCGGATCCGGCACCGTCCGCAACAAATCGCGGACAAGGTTATCCAGTTCACGGTCAGTGATCAGGTGCGCGGTCTGCTGATGACGCAGCGAGCCCCCCAGCACGCGCGACAGACTGAGCAGCGAAGTATTGCCGCAAGCCAGGCAATAGGTTCTGCTGTTCGTGCTGATCAGTTCGCACTGGATGCAAAACGTGGCAGAGTGCAGCGGGACGAAATTAATGTCCTTAAATGTAGTGCCGTAAACAGTCTTGCGAGACATGTCTGCTTAATCCTCATGAAATTAGCGTCCCTTAAGGTAAACAGCGACAGTGGGATCAGAAAGTAGCCGCACTGGTTCCCGGTGTGGAAAACCGGTTCGATAATATCCTTGGGCTGGCGTCTGGTTCGGGCGCCACGAAGCTCCGGAACTCCCAACCAGCCCAGTGTCTAAGGCTTTTCGGACTCAAAATTACAGAATTGCCGCTTGATTTGAGAAGCCTTCATGGGTTAAAGTAGTGGAGCTTCAGGGCAGCGAATGCCTTGATATTTGGGGGATTACAATGCAGTGGACCGCACCGGCTTTTGAGGAAGTTTGCTTGAACTGCGAAATCAATTCGTACGCCAGCGCAAAACTCTAATTGATCAACAGTTCCCCTGCGCCAGGCACGCCCTTCCTTGGGGTCAGTGTCATTGCGATTTCTGCGCTGGTGTCGGTAGTGTTCTATTCAATTACGAGTTCAAGGTCCCGATCTGTACTCTGCTGAGGAACAACCTGGACTGCCTTGGGAATCGCTTCTCCTGCGATGTCGGCTAGTTGCAGGCGCAAGTTGCCCGGGTTCGTAGCGTAAGCCAGACCAGTATCCAGTTCGATGGTCCCGGCGCGAGTTAGCTGCTCGATGCTCCCATCGAAGTGCTGCATACCCTCGGTGTCGCCGTCCCGCATTGCATTCCAGCAACGTTTTGCCTTCCTGTTCTCCTTTTTCCAGGTATTCTCGAGTGCGCATCGTCGCCTTCAAGATTTCTAATACGGTTACGCGGCTCTTGCCGTCTTTTGCCGGCAGCAGGCGCTGCGAAATAATGTAGCGGAAACTTTTCGCCAGGCGGTTGCGAATGACGTGTTGCTCTGCCATTGGGAACACTCCTACAACACGCTCAACTGTCTTCGAGGCGTCGATGGTATGCAGCGCGGAGAGAACCAGATGTCCAGTTTCCGCAGCTTCGAGCGCGATCTCAATAGTCTCTTTATCGCGCATTTCGCCCACTAGAATTACTTTCGGCGCCTGGCGAAGCGCGGCCCTGAGGGCAAGTGCGAAGCTCGGCGTGTCACTATGCAGTTCTCGCTGGTGAATGATCGATCGCTTGTGCCGATGCATGAATTCCACGGGATCTTCGATAGTAATAATTATGGTACGCCTTGGTCTCGTTGATTCTATCGAGGACGGCGGCCATGGTAGAAGACTTCCCTGAGCCCGTGGGACCAGTGATCAGCACAATGCCGTTCTTCAGGTTGGCTATGTCAGCCAGTCGTTCCGGCAGCTTCAGCTCGGCGAAAGTGGGTATGCTTTTTGGGATGACCCGCATCACGATAGCGTGGCTTCCGCGCTGCACGAATATGTTGACGCGAAATCTGCATTCGCCGGGCAGACTATAGGAAATGTCGCACGAGCCCTGCTCTCGCAGCGCTGTGAGTGCCTGTTGGTTGTTACCAATAAGCTCTTCGGCGATACGGCGAGTATCTTCGGGACCAAGCGGCGGTAACCCAGTGATCTTGACCGGTACCAACTGCCCGCTCACTTCGATATGCGGCAGGCTGCCAGTGAGAAAATCAGATCGCTTACGCGAGTTGAGGCGCGCAGCATAGCCGAAAGTAAGGAGGCGGTGGGAATCGCTGGCTTGGGGACGACAGTGTTCGGAACGGAAATCTTAGTTGGGGTATCCAGGAGCGGCTCCTCGGTGCGGAATCCGGTCGAGGGCGAACGCGATTCCGGTCTGAAGCCGAACACCACTCCGTTGTGATTCCGAACAGCATTCCGGTTTGAAAGCGAACACCGTTCCGGTGGGATGATGAACAGTTTTGTCTGATCCACCGGAATGGCGTTCGGCTTGGAGCGGAATGTTTTCCACAAGCGAATAGCAGTAGGGGGCAGCGACCGCTGGACAATTACCCGGCATTGAACTCCACGAGCGAAGGAGACAAGGGTGCCGGCCAGTAGAAAGTCCATGCGGAAGATCAAAGAAGTTCTGCGGTTACGGTTCGAGCTGGGGTTAGGGCAGCGGCAGATCGCGCGCAGTTGCGCGATTGGGCTGAGCACGGTGCATGATTATTTGGAGCGAGCGGCAGCGGCCGGGATCGGCTGGCCGTTGCCCGAAGGCCTAGGTGAAGAGGAACTGGAAAGCAAGCTGTTTGGAAACCAGTCCGCGGGCGTGCGAGCGGCGGCGGAATCACGGCCACAACCGGATTGGAAAGGGATTCACGAGCAGATGCGGCAACATCGCCATCTGACCCTACAGTTGGTATGGCAGGAATATCGCCAGGCTCATCCCGATGGCTATCGCTACAGCTGGTTCTGTGAGCGTTATCAGCAATGGCGGCGTCGTCTGGACGTGGTGCTGCGCCAGGAGCACAAGGCTGGCGAGAAGATGTTCATCGATTGGGCGGGCGCGACGATTCCCGTCTATGCCGCCAGTACGGGCGAGGCGTGGCCCGCACAGTTGTTTGTGGCCGTGCTTGGCGCTAGTAGCTACACCTACGTGGAAGCCACGCGCGACCAGCAACTGGAAGCCTGGATTCAAGCGCACATCCACGCGCTGGAGTTTTTCGGTGGCGTGCCCACACTGGCGGTGCCCGATAACGCAAAGACGGCGGTCACGCGCGCTTGCCGTTATGATCCTGATCTCAATCCCACTTACCAGGACTTCGCCGCGCACTACGGCATGGGCGTGGTTCCAGCACGTCCGTACAAGCCGCGCGACAAGGCCAAAGTCGAGAGTGGAGTGCAAGTCTGCGAGCGCTGGATCGTGGCCGCGCTGCGGCATCGGAAGTTCTTCAGCCTAGCGGAACTTAACCAGGCGATCCGTGAGTTGCTGATGCGACTGAACGAGCGTCGCTTTCGCAAACGCGACGGATCGCGGGCCAGTCTGTTTCACAGTATGGAAAAATTCGCACTTCAGCCCTTGCCCGCCGAGCGATTCGATATTAGCCAGTGGGCACGAGCCACGGTTAACATTGACTATCACGTCGCCTTCGATGGCAACTTCTACAGCGTGCCCTACACGCTGGTGCAACAGGTGGTGGAAGTCCGCTCGACGCCGACCACGGTTGAGATCTTCCACCAGGGCAGCCGCGTCGCTTCCCACGTGCGCGGTAGCGGTCGCGGTCAAGCCATCACCATCCACGAGCACCGTCCCAAGAGTCATCAAGCGCATCTGGAGTGGTCACCCTCGCGCATGGTGAACTGGGCGCGCACCATCGGCCCGCACACGGCCGAGTTGTTCGAGCGCATCTTGAGCGAAAAGCCGCACCCGAGCTGAGTTTCCTGGAACGATTTGCGCTGCTGGTGGACCAGCAATGGAGTTGGCGCGAGAACCAGGCGCTGGCCCGGAGGCTGAAAG
>JBAWBG010000051.1:0-16503 GCA_049589695.1 Candidatus Sulfotelmatobacter sp.
TCTCAGGATTAGCCAACAGCACGGTCTCGCCTTCAATCTCCGCCCGCGCCGTAAGTGCCCGGCACTGCCGGTTCCGAATCTCAACTTTCAGATCGCTGGCGATCCGATCGACCGCAAGAAATCCAACATTATGCGGCGAAAACTGATATTCGATTCCAGGATTGCCCAGCCCGACGATCAGTTTCACGCCACCATCCCAAACCAGAAAAAGAAAGCTCGAGGATCAATGACCCATGTGGGGACAGCCGTCCCCGGCTGTCCAGCCGAGCAAAGCTCGGCCCCTCTCGCCACCAGCTATTTCTTCTCCTTCTTCTCAGCCTTCTTTTCCGGCTTCTCAGCAGCAGCCTCGCCCTCTTCTTCGGTCTCCGCCTTACCCTTCTTGATAACCTCAGGCTCGGCCGGAGCAGCTCCCGCTTCCGCCGCCACCGCTTCCGGAGCAGCCACAACTTCTTCCTTCACGCTCGTCACGTGTGCTACCGGCTGGTTCGCGTCAGTCAAAAATTCCAGCTTCTCGTTGTGCGGCAAATCCGAAACGCGCAGAACTTTGCCGAACGTAAGCTCGCTCACATCGACATCGATGTGTCCCGGAATGTCGCCCGGCAAACACTCAATCTCAACCTCGCGCAGGATCTGTTCCAGAATTCCGCCTTCCGTCTTTACTCCCACCGGAACGCCCTGCAGCACGATCGGCACATTCACCCGCAATGCCTTATCCATCGCGATCCGCTTCAGATCGATATGAAGCAGATGGCCCTTGATCGGCTCATATTGCCAATCCACAATCATGGCTTTGGTCTTGTCGCTGCCATCCAGCGCCAGATCAAAAATCGAATTGTGTCCGCTCTCCGAGCGCAAAATGCGCAGCACATGGCGCGGATCGACACTCACCGGCATCGCATCTTTGCCCGCGCCATAAACCACCGCCGGAATCTTGCCTTCTCGCCGCACGCGCCGGGCATGATTCTTGGTGCCGGCTTCTCGCGCCTGCGCTTCCAAAACATTTTGTTCCAAAGTAGTTGCCATAATTTCAATTTCCCTTACGCAAATAATTTGCTGACTGAAGTCTCTTCGTGAATCGACTGAATCGCCCGCCCAATCAATCCCGCAATCGAAAGCACCATAATCTTGGACTCACCTTTGGCTTCCGCCGTCAGCGGAATCGTATTGGTCACCACAACATGCTCGATCGCAGAGTCATGAATATTTTCCACCGCTGGATTTGATAGCACCGCATGCGAGGCGCAGGCATAAACTGAGATTGCTCCGTTTTGCAGCAGCGCCGCCGCAGTCTTTACCGTGGTTCCCGCCGTATCAATCAGATCGTCAATGATCAAACAAGAACGACCTTTGACGTCTCCGATCACATTCATGACCTCGGCTACGTTCATTTCCACCCGGCGTTTATCCACAATCGCCAGCGCCGCATCCACTTTCTTCGCGAAAAACCGCGCCCGCTCCACGCCGCCCGCATCCGGCGAAACCACCGTAAGATTCGGCAAACTCAACTTCTTGAAATGGTCCACCAGCACCGGTGACGCAAACAAATGATCCACCGGGATATTAAAAAACCCCTGTATCTGAGGCGTATGTGGATCCACAATCAAAGCCCGGTGAGCGCCCGCCGTGGTTAGCAAATCCGCCACCAGCTTCGCTGAGATGGGCACCCGCGGCTTATCCTTGCGATCCTGCCGTGCGTACCCAAAGTAGGGCATCACCGCCGTGATCCGCCGAGCCGACGCGCGCTTGAACGCGTCGATCATCAGCAGCAGCTCCATCAAGTTCTCATCCACCGGCCGGCAAGTTGGCTGCATCACGAATACGTCGCAGCCGCGCACGTTCTCCTGAATCTGAACGTATACCTCACCATCCGCAAAACGCTTCACCATGGCCTGGCCGCGCGGCATCCCGAGAAAATTACAAACTTCATCGGTGAGAGCCTCGTTCGCCGTGCCGCCAAAAATCTTGAACTTCTCGTCCACCCTTGCCCGCGGCTTGCGTTCCGGTTTTTCCTCGGGCATGGGGGGAGCCTGCTTTTCGGCTTTCTCCGTCTTTTCCGCGTCCGTCGGCGTCACCAAAGTGGCCATAGTTAGCTCTTAGCCTTTAGCTGTCAGCTCCTAACCCCTCTGCTCTCGAGTCAAGCTAAGAGCTAAAGGCAAACAGCTAAAAGCTGGTTTCTCTGGCTGGGCCGCTAGGATTCGAACCTAGACAAAGTGCTCCAAAGGCACTTGACCTACCATTAGTCGACGGCCCAGTAAAAGCCATTGTTGATTTTTGATTATCGATTCTGATTGAAATCCGGTTCAACCAGCACCCTCATTGTCAATCAACAATCAGAAATCAACAATCAAAAATTCTGGACCGGCCCACGACCCATGTAGCGACGGCCGCCCTTCGACTTCGCTCAGGGCAGGCTCTCGGCCGTCCAAGCGATGGTGAAGCCAAGCGCCCTACACCGGACCGCTCACCTCGCGAAAATTTCGCGCCAGTATTGCAGCCGCGTCATCGTAACCGTCGCCTTCGTCGCCCAACCTTGCCTGCGCAATTTCGTCACCGCCGCACCGGCCGCCTTTTTCGAAGCGAACAGTCCATACAATGTTGACCCGGAGCCCGACAACGACGCGTACCTCGCGCCCGCGCGTTCGAGCGCCTTCTTACCTTCACTCAGCTCGGGATATTCAGGAAAGACGACTTCTTCAAAGTCGTTCTTGATCCCGGCCCGGACAAGCTCGAGAAGCGGATTCTCGGCCCGGCCCCTTCTAAAAGGAGCACCGGAGTAACTCTCGCTCAGCCACGCAGAAAACCTACGGCCAAGCAAACTCATTCTATCGGATGCCTCCGCCACCGTCAATTTCGCCGCGGAGCATTGTGTGATGACAGTTTTTGTAGGGGCAGGATGTGAGGGGACAGCCGCCCCTTCGACAAGCTCAGGACAGGCTCCCGGCTGTCCAGTCAAGCGAAGCTCGATACTGCTTGTGTGGGGACGGGCACCCTTGCCCGTCCAGGCCGAGCGAAGCTCGGCTTTCTTCTCGGCTCCGTAACCATCCAAAGATGAACTGGGCTTTAGCCGCTGCGATGACTCCACCCTCCGATCCCATTCCGCAAACGCTTTGGGAGTCGACACTCCCACCTCTGGCGTCACCACCACACAAGCCATCGCCGGCAAATCCGCCAGCGGATAAACCTGCTCCCCGCGCCCCACTCCCAACACTGTCCCGCCCACCAGAAACAACGGTAGATCCGATCCCACCTCCGCCGCGATCCCCAGCCGCTCCTCCGAAGACAAAGTTTTCTTCAGAACCCGTTCCAGCCCCAGCAGCGCAGCCACGGCATTCGAGGACGCTCCCCCCATCCCGCCCTGCACCGGCAGCCGCTTCTCGATATCAATCGTGACCCGGCCCTTGCTGTTCATCGCCGCCATCGCCATCTCAACGATGCGATAGCAAGTATTCGATTCATCTTTCGGAACTCTTGCGTCCGTGCAGCGAATTTCGATCCCACTTCCGCGCCCCACGCTCACACGAATGAAATCGTGCAGCCCAATCGTCTGATACAGCGTGAGCAATTCATGAAAACCGTCGTCCCGCGCTGCGCCAATGCACAGCCCAAGATTGATCTTCGCGAAGGATCGAACCCGTACCGTCATCGAAGCAAGATTGTAAGCCATCGGAGGTAAGGACAAGAATCCACCGCAAACCGCGATTTCGTTTCCTCCCAACCTTCGCCCCCGCAAGTTCCCCCACCTTGGTAATCTCGACTGGTTATAAGAATAAGCGCACCTTTATTTAGAGATCCCGATCACATGAACCGTGTTCGCACGGCCCTCCCGATTGGGATAGAGACGACCGCAAAACGACGGTTCGCATCGGCGGCCCTTTTTGCAGCGCTGTCCGCA
Source organism: Candidatus Sulfotelmatobacter sp. (assembly GCA_049589695.1). GTDB lineage: Bacteria > Acidobacteriota > Terriglobia > Terriglobales > Acidobacteriaceae > Sulfotelmatobacter. Next base: position 3,893 of record JBAWBG010000051.1, read on the forward strand.
AGCCAGTGCAAGTCGTTGCCCGTAAGAGATTGACTTGAATTTTTGCCCGCGTTTCACGACGATCGCGCATCGGTCGCGTATAACGAAGGGCTGTCGGGGGTGCGGTTATGCGCAGTCTGATTGCTCGTTGCTTTTTAGTGGTCCTTTCCCTCACATTAACAACAACTTATGTCGCCGCGCAGGATGGCTACAGAGTTATCTCCGTCAGCGACGGTGGCACCATCTCGGGCAGCGTAAAGTGGTCCGGGCCACAACCGCGCCAGCTTGATTTTCCCGTTACGAAAGATCCGCAGATCTGCGATCCGAGTGGCAAAAAAACTGTCAGCCTGGAACGCCTGATCGTCGGGTCCGAGGGCGGCGTCGCCAATACCGTTGTCTATCTCAAGAACATCTCCGCCGGAAAGGCGATGGAACTTCCCGAGCAGCGGCGTCATCTCGACCAGAAGCATTGCCGCTACATCCCGCACATTCTTCTTGTCCCGGAAAATGCCGATCTGCAGATGCAAAGCTCTGACGCCACTCTTCATACCATCCATATGGACGGCGCAGCCAGTTTCAATCTGCCTTTTCCTTTCCCCAACCAAATCACTTCGCGCAACATGTCCCGACCCGGCCTGGTGAATCTTCGTTGCAACGGTGGCCACGTCTGGATGAATGCCGAAATGATGGTAGTGCCGAATCCTTATTACGCGGTCACCGACGAGAGCGGACGCTTCGAATTCCGGGACGTTCCGCCCGGCACCTATCAGATTGTTGCCTGGCATGAAGGCTGGGGGCTGGCTGGCAAAGAGCAGGCCTACGACGTTCTCACCGAGCACACCGTGCAGCGCCCCATCTTCACCGAACCAAAAACCTGGGAGCACTCTGTCACAGTGACCCCCAATCGGGACAGCACAGTGAATTTCGTAATCGGAAATAAGTAGGAAGTCAGGAGAGATTGCGTCGGCCGGACACTCTTGTCCAAAATCGCCATAGTAAATTAATTTGGGATTGAAAAAGCCGTCCACGAAGAGTCGAGAAGGCCACGACTTCATCCGTGCCGCTCAGAATGGACCCAGATGCAGGCTTTAGCTGTTGAGGTCTCGGGCTTCTTATTGTGTCTAATTACGACTGCAATCGAGGCGTACACAAGAAATCCGGGTTAATCCGTACAGATCTGTAGCACAAGGAATTTTAGCTCCGCCGCTTATAAAACACCGCAAACTCAAACCCCGTATTCGCCGGAAACAACTCCGCCACTTTCCGCAAGCGTTCCGCCAGCGCCGAAGGCGCCAGCAGCGGATAATCCCGCTCCCGCAAATCGTAATAATCCACATCTAAATAAAGCGACAACAGATAGATCGAAATCGTATCGGCAAACGTCGCCTCGAAATATTCATTCTTGATTCGCTCCGCCTCCGGGCCGCCGGCCACAGCCAACTTTCGCGCTTCCCAGGCATCCAGCGACGTCTCGCCACGCGCCCCCGCCTCTACCTGTTTCCAGGCGAGCTGGGTGAACTCCTCGGAGACTCCGGCCGCTTCCACCAGGGCATGCCCCACGTTGATATAAAACTCGAAGGCCACGGAAAACTTGTCGTCCATCAGCCGCGTAGAAATAAACACGCACTGCGAATCGCCCAGATTCAGATTGCGATGGCACACCGCATTGTCGCTGAGCGCCACATCATAGCGGTCCGCAATCAGAATCTCTTCCCCCTGCGTCACCGTCAGCGGCACAAAATAATAAGCCTTGCGCTTCAGCGCCGATGCAATTTTGGTCGGCACCGCGGCAATCATCCGCTCCAGATCAAGCGAGCTAATAGAGGTCTCGCCCGCCACGGCATAGCACACCCCATTGCCCGCCTGCGAAACCGGCGTCATCCGGACCACATCCGCGGGGCTCCGCGTAATAGCTGGCGCTGCCTGGGACATAACTTTATCTTTTATACACTAGTAGCCCTGCCGGGAGTCCCCTTGGGAAGGGCGGCTTCGGCCGCGCCGCTAGGAGCGGCCGCGATGAATTTCGGATTTTGGCGAAAGTTTGGGCTACAATCCTTCAAGCTCCTCAACGGAAAATGGGTAGTGCCCAGCCAACAATAGCAGTTGATTTTGACGGGGTCATTGCTGACTACGAAGGGTGGAAGGACGAACGGACATTCGGCCTGCCGCGTGCGGACGTCCTTAAGACGTTGCGTGTCTTGCGCGATGAGGGGTGGAAAATCATTGTGTATAGCACTCGCGCAACCGAAAGCATCAGGCCGTACTTGATTGAAAATAATGTCCCTTTTGACGAAATAAACTGCAATTCTTTATATCAAACCGGAGGAGCGAAGCCGGTCGCGAACGTATATTGGGATGATAGAGCCTGCCGCTACTCCGGCGACGCTCGTAAAGACCTTGAAAGCATCCGACAGTTCCGAACATGGAGCGGCCGGAGATGAGGGGCTTCAGGCTCCGCGACCAAATAATTGCGATTGTGGTTTGGGCTTCTGGGCTTGTTCCGGCCAAAAATGATCTACGATGAACTTTGACCAGTCACCCATGTCGTCGTAGAGGTCGGCCATTTCTTTTATCTGCACTAACCTTCCGCTCATCGAGCTTCCACGAGTCGAACGGAACTCCTTCTGATTTAAGGCTAAAGCCACGTTCTCGCTCTTCAACGTAATTTCATACAGAACAGCTATGTGCCGAGAGGCGCGAGCATCCTCGTTGGTGCGAATCAGCCCGACCGGACTACGATTCAGTTCGAACGCGTCCTTGATGAAGACTTCCTCTGTCAACTCTCGGTTCAGAGTATTGAGCAGAATCTCACTTCCGTCGTCAGCTAGGACGACGTGCCCCCCAGCCCAGACCGCATAAGTATCGTGAAGTGGATGGCCGGGTTTTTTCCTCCTCAGAAGCAGCACCTTATCGTCATACCGAAGAATGGCACAAGGAATCGGTTGCAAATAGTTGGGGTTCTGCTCGGCCTCGGAACGTGGCACAAACAATTTCTCTTTCTCAATGGTGTCAATGAAATTGGAAACGATCGCGGGGTCGGAAACAAAAGCCAGCATCCGGCAACGGACCCTTAACGGCAGTAATGGGAACGACACAAATAGTCTCATCCAAAAACTCATTCAGCACTTTTAGAGCCTCTGCGGTTATTTTTGCGACGCCCTGCCGCGTTTTGGTGTTCGTCGTGTCTATTGTGACTATTCTCTTGAATTCTGTCCCATATTCTTTAATGGTCTTATCGGTCGCTTGCAAGAATTGCTTCAGAGTTTCCTCCGCCATAATGGTGCCTCTTTTTGTCGTCAGCTGATCCGCGTATTCGCGCTCGATCGAAACCTTCGGGTCGCAAGTCAGCACGAATATCAAATCAACCAATTCCGTCCAACGGCTCATAGTGAAGAAATGGGCTACTTGACCGGCCTCTTCGCCGGTGATCTTCCCAGTCATTTCGAGCCATTCGTTCCACACAAGAGCATCGAAAACTCCACGATCTAAAATGAACACGTCGAGATCGCGATACAATGACTCGAGCATCCCCTGTAGACTTGCACAGGAAACCCACACGTTGAAATTAAGATGGCCCTTTGACTTGATTGGTGCAACGGACGCTCGTTCTGTAAACACCTCGACCTTGATCCCGTTCCGTTTTAGAAAAAGCTCTAATCCGCTTATAGAACGAGTCTTGCCTGATTTTGGTGCTCCGCTGAACTCGATTATGAACGGCCTCTTAGCTGCGCGCGTATCCAAGAGCTCCTTAAGCTTGTCCGCTTTAGCCTCCAACTCAAGTATCTGTTGATAGTCGGCGTGATTTGGTTCGCTGGTCGCCATGAGGATCTGAGGATTTCCAGAATCTTAACACCTTTGTTGAGTCCGTGAGCCAGTCTGCTTGTTTTCCAAACTAACTCCCTCCCCCCTTCCATCCCATCCAATCCAACATCCACCGCCACGTCACCTCATGATCCCGATGCACCGGAGGCGCCGGCAAAGCCTGCGTGGTAAAAACAACCGCCTTCCCCCGATACTCCTCCGCGAGCCGCTTGAACACCCGCCCTTGCTCCTTCACCTTCCCATCATTCGTCAGCAGCCCCAAGCTGTATTCCAGCGAGTTGAACTCAAACTTCCGGTCCACATCGTGACTGTCCCAATAAGTGAACCAGCTCACGCCCGAATCAATCGCCGCCAGCACCGCCTTCTCCAGCCATTCCGCCTGCTGTTTTTCATCCAGCGATTCAATGCAGGTGTTGAACTCCTCCGCCCACACTGGCTTTCGCGCATCACCCGCATAAGCTCGAATCAGAGTTGCATTCGCCGCCATCAGCTTCGTGCTCGGAGGATCCATCGGCCCGCCAAACTTCAGCGCCCCTGACCAGTACGGATAGCAATGCATTGTCGGCATCGGCCTCGCCGCCAGCGCCTGCTGAGAAAATGTGGTCGACTCGAACCATGGCATCTTATCGACTCCATTCACGTGCACGTGCCCGGGAGAAACGCTCTCCATCAACGCAAACATCTTCGCCATCCACGCGTCGCCCACCGGTGGTTCCGTGCTCCAGCAAGTATTGATTTCATTTCCAAAATCGAATCCAATGATGTTGCTTTTTCCCTTCATCACGCCCGCCAGTTGCCGGATGAAAATCTCCTGCGCCTTCCACATCGCCTCATCCGCATAGAAAGCCGTTCCCGCCTTATTAAACGGAGGCAGGAAGAACCATCCGCTCAACTGTCCGGTCAGCGCGGTCACCACCGCATCCAACTTTCGTTCGCCCATAAGCGTCAACAGTTGATCCAGCCGCTCCAGATGCAGCGGGCTTACCCAATTCGGATTCGGTTGAAAGTAAGGCCAGATCAGCAGAATGCGCAGATGATCCGCCCCCAACCCGGCAATCGCATCCAGGTCCCGCCGGATTGGGTCCGCATCCCACTCATTCCAGCAAAACCACCAATTCTTTGACGGCGTATAGTTCACGCCGAAGCGATGCCGGTCCAGCGCCAAGCTCCGAGCTGGTTGAACGGATTGCGAATCATCGACTGTCGCCGGTCCCTGGCCATCTGTAATTGCGGATGCTCCAGCAGGGATCGAACCTGCAACCATCGCGCCAACCGCGCTCGAAATAAAGTCACGTCGATTCATGATAGAGCGCCACTATACGCTCATCGGGAAGCCGATCGATTGCCCTTGGAAAAATGAGCGAGAAAGTAAAACAGGAAATCCCAAGCCGTTCCGGTAAAAATCTGCTATAACTATGAGTAATAGCAGACTAGAATTAATAGATGCGATGAGACGACGAACTATATTTCAGAAGTTTGCGGAATCGTTCAGCGCTTTAGGGAGTTGCCCATCATCAGCGCAAACAACAGAGGAAGGTAAATCACTGTAGCCTGCAAAACATGGCGAGCCAGCATCTTCGATCGGCCACTCTGGATCGGCATCTTCAAGAACGCCAGCCGCGCGCCGAAGTAAAAAAGCGCAATCCCAAGAATGATCGCGCCCACCATATAGATTCTTCCCGCCATGCCGAAAACACTGGGCAAAACACTCAAGGGAATCAAAATCAGCGAATACGCCAGGATGCGCCTCGCAGTCGATCGCCCATCTTCTTCGACCACCGGCAACATGCGAATTCCGCCAGCCGCGTAATCCTCACGGTAGAGCCATGCGATCGAAAAGAAATGCGGGAATTGCCATACGAATAAGATGGCAAACAAAATCAAAGTTCCCCACTCCAATTGTCCACGCGCCGCCGTCCAACCCAAGACTCCGGGCATAGCTCCAGGAAAAGCGCCCACGAAAGTGCAGATCGGCGAGATTCGCTTCAACGGCGTGTAGGCCGCCAGGTAAACCAGTGAAGTCAGAAACGTCAGCAAGCCAGTCAACGGGTTGCAGAAAATAGCCAGATAGATCGACCCACCCAGCGTCGCCATTACACCGGCGGTAGCAGCGTGCAACAAACTCATACGCCCCGCGGGCAACGGACGTTGCGCCGTCCGGCGCATGTGCCCGTCCACCTTGTACTCCATCACTTCATTCAGCGCCGCGGTACCGCTGGAGACCAGGCCGATCCCCAGAAGCGCATGAAAAAGTCCCCATGAGAGCGACGACACCCCACCTTTTTGCGCCCCGAAATAATAGCCGCACCACGCCGTCATTACGATCAGCGTAGTCACTCTCGCCTTCATCAATTCGGCATAGTCACGTAGCAGAGAAGTTGCCTGACTGCGAAGGACTGACATAGGTTGGGTCGTCGTGCTCATGAACGGTCAGTGGTGTGGTTGTCCTACCGCCTTGGCCTGCACTTGATTCCTCCGAATCGGCATACACAATTGAAGGCGAACCGAGAGAAGCAAGCGTGGTGGTCCCACAAAACCATCACATACCAAGAATTGCATAGGTACTCTGTTGGCTCTTGAAAGTCAAGTCAAAATCTGACCGGCATTCCGATGCCAAAATAAAATTCGAGTGACTCAGCCGCAATTTTACTACGGACTCGCGGCCACGGTGGATCCAGTAAAAATTTCTGGCGGATCAAAAAAACACTGATGCCATAGCGCGGCATCCGACAACTTGCCGGCCTTCCACTCCTGCAGAATCTCAAAAGTCGCCGCGATCATTCCCCCATCGGCCGAGTCAAAGATCAGAACAATCCCTGCCAACTCCTGGGTCTTCTGAGCCAGTTCGGGATAATCCCTGTCCAACACTGACTTAACAAATTCCAGCCTGAGCTGCGGACTCGAGTCCTTCGCGCCTTCATCGGTCTTTTCCACCGACACAATTTTCACGCGCTTGCCGCGAAGCGGCGCCCAATCTCCCGGAAAGGGCGCTACTTCCTCTCGCGTAATGCGGAACAGCTCCGCCGCCGTGGGTGCGGCAGCCGCGCTCGCGGGCGCATCTCCATCCGGAACAGTGTCGGGCATCTCCAGGCTGTTGCGCCAAATCCATCCCCGCGACAGGCCGGAAATCCGCACGTGCACCCAATCCCGCTTATAGTCCAGCATCTCGAACTCATCGTGCGCGCTCGCCAGAAACAACGTCTTGGCGTTCAGACTGGCCGACGACACCACAGGAGTTCCTGACTTCTTCACCGCCACCAGATTCTTGGGATGAGACTGATTCTTAAGAGCCTCCCGCAGACCGTCTAATTCGGTTTGCAGCGGCCCTCCTTCCTCTACTTTCTTCGGTTCCTTCTGCTGAGGATTCTTCTCCTGATCCGCCAGACCGTGCGCTACCGACGATGAATAATTTCCGGTTACTTCAGGAAGCCGCGGCACCGGCGCTGAAATAGCTGGCTCCGATGATGCCGTCGACGAACTTCCCGAGGGTGCACTCTCTGACGGCGCGTTTCCCGATGACGAGTTTCCCGACGGAGACGATCCAGTCTTGGGGAATGACAGCGAACTTGTCGCCGCTGGACCCGACGACGAAGCCGACGACGAAACCGATCCTCGCGCCGACGATTCCGCCGGAAATGGCGTGGTCGCAGACCGGGTAGGGCGGGCCATGGGCACTTTCTCCATTGTCTTAGCCGCCGGCATGGGATTCGGCTGCGCATTATTCGCGGCCAATTGATCCGCCAGTTGGTCCAGCACGTCGCCTTCAATTCGACCGTTGGAGGTCAGCAACTGATATCCAGACTTAGCCGTAACCGGATCGGCATACCAGGCCGTAACTTCCACTATCACGCGCACCACCGAGCCGCCCCCAGGCGCCGCGCTCACTTGAAACTTGGATTCATAGTAGCCACGCCGGTAACGGTCCAGAGGATGATCCGGCGAACTTGATACCGCGAAACCATCCAGCACGGGCAGGCGTCCGGCGGTTGGCATTCCCTGCAGCATTCTCTCGATCGCGGTTTTCGACTGCGGGAAGGTGCGCTCGTACCCATTCCCCTGCCCGTAACTGACGGGCGCACACGCAGCCACCGCCATCCCCAGCAACACTAACGAGAAAATTCCACGAACCACGGCAGGGCGCGGCGTCATGGCAAAAGCTCCAACTGGTCGCGCTCCATCCATCCGTGCTGTCCCTCGTGTGTCTCCACTCCGTACCAGTAAGGCGTCGATATCAGGACCAGCACCTCCGTTCCCGGAGTCAGCAACTGCAGCGTGCCTGCGGTGTGAAACGGCGCCGACTTCAGCGGAGCCCCCGGCTGCTTCACCAGACGCTCCACTTGTTGTTTAACATCCTTGATTTGCTGTTCCAACGTCTGCCCGACTGGGGCCGGGGCAGCCGTCGCCGGGTCCGACGGAGCTGGCGACGGCGCTTCCTGAACCGTGTTGTCCGAGTTGCTTTCCACGTTGTTCGAACTGCTCTCAACCATCTGCGGAGCAGACTGCACGGTATCTTGAGCCACAGGCGCGGGTGCCACGTTATTGCGCGCAGCCAGATTCTGCTTCTTCGCCAGCATTTCCTGGCGCTCCCTCTGGGCCTCGACATTCTGCGCTTTCATCACCTGGATGCTGTCGAGATGTTCGCGAATGTCTTTGTATTCCGCGGTTTCCACCGATCCATTGGATTGGTGCACGGTGCGGCGGAAGTCTTCCTCAAAAAGCGCGTCGATGCGCAAGATCGTATTTTTTTCACCTTGCGGTTTCACCACGTATCGCACCACCAGGGTGCCCACGTCGCCGGAGTCCTTGAAGTTCCGCGGATCCAGCGCTTCCGTTCGAACTTTGTAGATAACCCTTCCACCCTGCTCCCAAGCCGGAAACACGTGCGAAGAATCGGCGGCCTTTGCACCCCCAACAAACTCGTCCTTGTTGTACTCCTTGGTTCCCCGGATCACGCCATTCTGCGCTACGTCTTCCACGACTTGCTCCACTTCCCCTTCTGGCAAAGGGAGGTTCACGATCAAGCCTTCACCATAGGAAATCTTGTTCTTGCCGCGGCGCGCGAGCGCTGTTGGAACCATTGACCCGAGCAGCAGAAGAAGCAGAGGAATCGAGAAAACTGAGCAGTTGAGCCGCATCAATATTGGCCGGTCGCGTTGCGAGATGCCTGAACGTGCTGTCTTATACTTCATGCCCATCATCACAGTATCATCCGGCTCCGCCGAAGCCGATCCGCCACCCCGTTCCGATCCTAGCTTCGACCAAGCGGAAGAGTTACCGAACAAGCCACTCCGTGACGTGATGAGTGAGCGCCAGCACCGGGCCATACGCAATGCTCACTAGTAACGAAACAGCAACCACAGGTGGAACTACGAACCAGGTACGAATTCGCACTCGCCGCGCTTTGCTTGCTTCATCCCAAGCAAGAAGACGCGCGACACGCTGGCTGAGAGAACCGGCCGCAAAGCCCATGGCGTAGACCGGAAGAGCTTCGACGGGAACCAACCGGGAAAGCTTGACCAATGCTGCCGCCAAGTCGACGGCTTCACATTGATTCGAGATGGCAGCATCATCGGCGGCGAGTTCGGCGGATTCCGCCCATGCGCTCTCAAGCTTGACCATGCCAGGAAAGGGACAACAACGGAAGACAAGCTTCTTCAAGTTGTCGTGAGATTTAATGTGCTCGAGCTCGTGTTTGAGCGCAATGCTGAGTTCGTTATGACTTAACAGAGCAAGCGTAGATTCTGAAACCAATACTCTCGGATGGCAGACTCCCACGAGAGTGAGCGGGGGAGTCTCACGGCGAGACTGAAAAGTAGCGGTGAAGTCTGCGTTGCCGTTCAAAGGGAGTGCGCCTTCCAGCCAGCGAGTCGCCACTCGGGTAGTCCTGGTTTGGATTGCGATTGCGCGGGAACAGCCAAGGGCAATCCATAGAACAGCGCAAACACTGAGTGCGAGCGGAATCGCGCCCATGTCGTCACCGATCGCTCGCGGTTCCAGCAACTGAAACGACGGCACGACCAAAGCGAATGTAACGATCACGGAAACTACGAGCGGGACAACCCGCAACGCGAAGAGTATCGTAGCTACGCTCCGTTGCGCTACCTGCAAAGGTTGCACGGGGCGCCATGCGATAGCTACCAGCGCCGACAATAGACAGTAGAGAACAACAAAACAACTAAGCGAGACGGCAATTTCACGCAGGGCAAACATTAGATTTATTCCCGAGTTTTTTCTTTGTCCCCCAGTTCGCGGCGTTTGTGCTCGACCAGGCTTTGCAGATCGTCCAGCAGTTGCGCGTCATGGTCGCTGAGCGCTTCCACCAGATACGAAAGCGCGAGCGAGGAAGTGTTGCCCGAGCCCAACAATTGCCGGATGCTGTCCAGCGCCGTGACCCGCTGTAGTTCTTCGAAGGCGTGGCAGGGAGTGTAACGGAATGCCTTGCCTTCGGCAACGCGGTCGAGTAGGCCCTTCTTGTACAGACGATCGACGGTCGTCATCACCGTTGTGTAGGCCTGATGGAACTCGCCGTCAGCAAGCAGTTCGCGAACCGTGGCACTGCCATGCCTCCAAAGCTTTCGCATCAGTCGCTGCTCGAACGGGCCCAGCTGAGGCCACACCTCAAGAGTTGAAACCGCTCTCATAATTCCACCGCCCCAAGCCCATTGTCGCCAGAAAGAATACGATTTTATTGCGCGCGTTGCACTCCCCCGCATGGTGCGTTCGAACTTGCGCGCGGCGATTCCCGAATAAAAAGCGGAGTTCGAAATCTCCAGTCTCTTGCTGCTAAAGCGGCACGATTATAACACCCATCCTGCGACTTGCGTAGTACTAGTGCGCTAGTAGGAGACCAATTGGTGCACAACGCACCCGAAGTCCTCCTCAAGAGCGCATCGATGCGCAAGGCAGTGATCTTGTCGCCCGTTGATCGAAGCTGGTACTGGTACCCGTACAATTCGTGGCCCGAAAGAACAGGGGGATGACTTTGAAGGTACATCCGCCAACCCACCTCAAATCTCTGATGCTTCTCCGGAGTCCCATGAGCTCACGGCAAAGCCGTCTGTCAACGCGGATGCCAGATTTCGCAGCTCACTACCTTCCGGCAAATTGACCTTATAAAAAAAATTTAAAAAAAGTGATTCAAGCTACTTGAATTGTTTCTTACTACCGTAGTAGTATTCAACCCCGATACAGTGATAGGGTCTAAATTCTCGTATGACTTCTGCGGAACATGAAGTAAATTCAACGTTTCCGCCTAATTCACTTAATGCTGTCTGCAACTTATTCGCTTTCTGAGGAAGTGTGGTTCAACAAAATTAGATCCTGATTCGGAAATACTGAGGAGTCCGGTCATGCACGTTATGAGCCGTTTGCGGATTCGCGGTTTCGCCACGTTTGCTCCCTCCCTCTCTGCAATTTCCCTGATCTTTCTATTTCTTGTGATGGCCGGCAGTCAGCGCGCGAATGCGCTTCCCGCTTTCGCTCGTAAATACGGCCTGCGCTGCTCCGCCTGTCATGAGTCGTGGCCGATGCTGAACTACTTTGGACAAAAGTTCAAAGACAACGGCTACCAGCTCATGAACGACCGCGATGCCCCGATCTGGCAGAATCCCAGCTATTGGCCGGTCACTTTCCGCATGACCACGTTTTGGCACCGGGTGAGCACTGGCAAAGTGCTGGTCGATACCTACTCTGCTGGTAGTACCACCCCCACTGGATCTGCGGTCCAGCGCATCACCACCTCCGGCTTCGACCTGAGCGGTCTTGATCTTCACACCGGCGGTACACTCTTCAAGAACTTCTCGTTCTTCTTGTTGCCATCCTCCGATCCGACGGGTGCATTTCACTTCGAAACCGTCATGGCGCGCTTGGATAATCTTTGGGGAAGTCCTTGGCTTAACGTGAAGCTGGGCAAGTTCGAGCTCGACAACCTGCTCTCGGAAAAACGCATCCTCACTCTGACAGGGAATGGCGGCATCTATCAGCTCTACCACTTCATTCCGCAGGGCGACGGCAACATCTTTGGGCAGATGGGAGACAATCAGCTTGGCGTCGAAGTGATGGGCCACAACTACAACGACCGGTCGCGCTACTCGGCAGCTCTCTTGAGTTCCAACGACGGTACCACGCAACTTCCCTACGGCAACTCTTACACCGGGTTTTTCACCGCCAGTCAGGCGTTTGACGCGGGCCGGGCTGGAGTGCAGCGCATCGGCGGATACGCCATGGTAGGCGAAGCGCCCACCACGTGGGTTACTCAGACGGGGCCGAACGGCACGTTGCCCATCCCGGGCTCCGGCATCGGCAACAAGCCGTTCAGTCGCGAGGGTTTCGTCGGCTTGTTCTACTTCAGTCAACATGCCGACCTTACGGTCGTCACTCAACATGGCGAGGACAGCGCCTGGTTCGGTCAAGGTTACGGCGACCTTATCGACGGTATCGCCACCGGCAACAACACAACCGGAACCACTCTTCCCGCCGGAGCGCGATCGCCGTCGTGGAACGGTGTCTTGCTCGAACCTCACTACATTTACAGTCCGCAGCTTATCTTCATTGGCCGGTACGAGACGATTCGCATGTCGCAACAATCGACTCCGGGAACGCCTCAGAATCTCGGCAACATTTCAACCTACACAATCGCCATGCGTTACAACCCATTCATGACCAGCCGCGCTGGTTTTGCCTGGCACAACGAATATAACTGGTAGCATCAGGATGGTGTCGGTCCAAGCCTCGGCTTGAACACCACCAACGTTAACACCAGCGAATTCTTGACGGGATTTGACTTCGATTTCTAAGGTCCATTTCGAGTA
>JBAWBG010000052.1:0-3808 GCA_049589695.1 Candidatus Sulfotelmatobacter sp.
TATCGATCGTTATCGGGGAGAGTATTTCTTTCTGGATCCTTTGCTCCTCTGTTGGATCCGATCCAACGTCGCATAGCCTATACGCCGTTCAGCGTTACGCCAGAAGGCATAACCGCAGTACCTTCGCATGTCAACCGAACATCAGCAATACTCACTCGCAAACCAGTCTATGGCGATTCAGGAGTATGCCGCATCACACAGTTTCGACATTGTCCACACTTATTCCGACGCGGGAAAGAGCGGCGTAGCCCTCAAACACAGGCTCGGGCTCCTGCAGTTGCTACAAGATGTCGTTGCCGGAATCGCAATGTATCGAGCAATTCTTGTCTACGATGTCAGCCGTTGGGGACGGTTTCAAGACACCGACGAGTCCGCGCATTATGAATTCCTGTGCAAGTCTGCGGGCGTACCGGTGCACTATTGCGCGGAGACGTTTGCCAACGACGGTACCCTGCCGAGCCTCATCATGAAGGCTCTGAAGCGGACAATGGCAGGCGAATATAGTCGGGAGTTAGGCGTCAAGGTTCTCGCTGGACAGAAGCGGTTGGCGCGCCTTGGATTCAGGCAAGGCGGCACCCCCGGCTACGGCCTCCGAAGGATGCTGATCTCAGCTTCGGGTCTTCCCAAGCTGGAACTCGGGGCCGGAGAGAGAAAAAGCCTGACGACCGACCGAGTCATCCTAGCTCCGGGTCCTCCGCGGGAAGTGGAAGTCGTGAAAGACATCTATCGGATGCTTGTATCCGCAAGTCTTTCGCCGACTGCGATTGCGCGAGAGTTGAACCGAAAACACGTGGGATACATCGGAGGTTCAGAGTGGAGCTGCCAGGCCGTTCACGCCGTTTTAACTTCTCCGAAATACATTGGAGACCATGTCTACGGTCGAACCTCTGTCAGGTTGTCGACCCCCAGGGTAAGACTGCCGAAGTCGGAATGGGTGCTCACTCCCGCAGCCTTTGAATCGGTTGTTGAAGTGTCGGTATTCTCCGAGGCGCAGAGAATGCTGCGGCAGCGAACCTTCAACAAGTCAGATGAGGAGCTACTGGACGGCTTGCGGGCACTACTCGCCACAAAAGGCAGGTTGTCTCGTCGCGTAATTCACGACTCTGCCGAGGTCTCGTCTCCTTCCACATACGTATACCGTTTCGGCAGCCTGCAAAAGTCATACGAAATGATCGGCTACGGCCACCCTCACCAATTCGGCCCCATTGACTTACGCCGAAGGATACAGGCCTTGCGCGATGAACTTATTGGCCGCATCGCCGCGCTGTTTCCCGAGGACGTATCGATTACTCGTCCCGGAGGCAAGTGGCGGACCCGATTGAGACTGAGGAGCGGATTGATCGTTTCGGTACTCATTGGTCGACCTATCCACAGAAAACATGCTGTTCGCTGGCGAATCGACGCGGCTGGGCTGGAATCTGAGTTTGTGACGCTGCTGGCTCGGGTAAATGAAGGACACTGCTCGTTCCTCGATTTTCACCTTTTCCCGAACATTGATCGCCCCAGAAGATTTTTTGTCTCTCTGGAGGACCCGTGGCTGAATCGGGCTCGGCCACTCACTGATTTACTTGCATTTTGCCAAGTTGTGGATCTTGTGCGTCCGACTCGCGTGGATTTTGCCGATGTGGCTGCGAAACTCGCACCTCCGCAGGCGGAAAAAATAGTGGCGTAGCAGACAAGGGCTAAAATCAGAGCGGTACGTTTCAAAGGGGAGCGAGGATCTCTTCGTCTTTTATTTCCTGCTCAGTACATCCGAATGTTGACCGAGCATCGGAAACTCTCTCTGGAGGGTCAAGTTGCGGCTTTATGCTGAAGAGAAGAATTTCACGGTCAAGACTTACGTTGACTCAAGCAAAATATAGATGGAGGTGCTCACGAACAGTTCCTCTGTAAACGAAAAGGGGTGTGCGTTTTCGCACACCCCTTTGTCCCTCCAGATATTCAACGCGCTGTGAGTCGGGATAAATGGGAAGGCGCGTACTCGCAGAGCCGGAGATCCGGGAGTCAATGGTTACCCTATACCCGAACCGTGCTCCTCAGCACAATTAAATGCGGCTCGTTCGTAATTCGTAAAAGGCATCGAAGCCGATGGGCTCTTGTGTGCGCTAGCCGACAGACAACTATAATCGGCTGGAGTTAACCTCACCATCTGAATACCCCAATGATGCGGACCATTGGTCTTCGCGGGAAAGACGATGGCCTTCATTTTGCCCAAGAGATTCCCAGCAAGCGCACATAAGGGGTTGCAGCATGGGAATGAGTGACCCGGAATTTCGAAAAAAGTTGTCTGACCCTGCATGGCTTCGGTATAAGTATGAGTCCGAGAAACTGAGCTGGCCCTGGTGGAAGCGACTGATCCATCGATTCCGAAGCTGCCCGATTTGCAAACCGGGGAAAGAGCAATAGACAACCCAAAATATTTCTCCCGCGTACCCGTAACGAGCGAGTGAAACCGGTTCCGCCGCCTTTTCATCCTTTTCGAATTGGAGCGTTCCTTTCGCAATTTGATGCGCACAGCTCATAATTACGAATGCTTCCGTAATAGAGGAGCCATGGCTGTGCCGGTAGGTGTTTTGAAAATTGAGCAGCACCCAACAGAGCATCCTTAGTTTTTTATGAACAATTCTGAGGCGGAAGACCGAATCAACCTGACGTTAGCGTATGGGCCGTTCCGGCCGTGTATCCGGAGACGTGCCGATATACATTGCGCTCCAAAACAACTAGGCTTTGCGGTTTCCAGGGTGGCAGGGATAGCGTCACGCGTCGCACATTTTCTGCTGTGCGTGTACCGGATATGCCAACGCTGACCTTGCATGGGCATGGACCGGTTTCAAACTCTAGAACGAAAGAGCTGCTCGCGGAAGTGTCCTGAGACTGCGCTGAATTGGTGTTTTAGAAGCTGCTCGATCGCCTCGGCCGGAACAGGCTTGGAGTAAAAGTATCCTTGCGCCAACTCGCAACCCATACTTTTGAGGAGGTCCACTTGCGTTTGTGTCTCCACACCTTCCGCAACCACCTTCAGGCGAAGACCGTGGGCAAGCATGACGATGATGCGGACGATTTCGTGAGTCGCGGGATCGGTGTCTATGCGTGAGATGAAAGAGCGATCGATCTTCAGGGTGTCAACTGGAAAGCGTTGCAAGCGGCTAAGCGAAGAATAACCTGTCCCGAAGTCATCAATGTCCAGGCGAACGCCGAGCCCTTTCAACTCCGCGAGCACGATTACAGACCTCTCCGCATCGCCCATGGCGATCGTTTCCGTGATCTCCAAGTTGACACAGCCGGGGTCCAATCCCGTCTCCCGCAAAGTGCTGCCAATCTGGCAAGCCAGTTCAGGCTGTGCGAACTGCTTCGCCGTGATGTTCAGATTTATGGTAAGTGGCGAATCGGACGGAAAAATCGCTTGCCATAAACGAACTTGCCGGCAAGCATCGTAAAGCAATTGACGATTGATAGGCAGGATGATGCCCGTCTCATCCGCAACCGCGATGAAATCCCCCGGCATCACCAAACCTTCAGGACGCTGCCAGCGGCTCAGCGCCTCGAAGCCTACGATCTGGCCGTTTTGCAGGGAGACGATCGGTTGGTAATAAACTCGGAACTGGTTCAACTCGAGACCTTTGCGCAGGTCTGTTTCAAGTTGCAAACGTTTGATGGCACCCGCATGCATCGCATGATCGAATACTTCACAGCGCCCTTTCCCCGTGCTTTTGGCACGATACATGGCAATCTCGGCTTCGCCGAGAATATCCTGCGCTTCGGCCCCGGGATTGCCGCTGAAAGCAATACCAATGCTTGCCGTTAACAC
>JBAWBG010000053.1:0-21007 GCA_049589695.1 Candidatus Sulfotelmatobacter sp.
CCGGCGACCGGACCTCCCTGGGCGTTGGTAACGGTCACATACACGTTGACCAGCTTGACGTCGACCTTGAGCGTGGAGGGAGAACTGTTCGCCGACTGATTCGGCGCGGAGGCTTGTTGCGCCGGGGATGCCGGGCCGGCCAGCAGGAGGAGGATCAGCGGTGCAAATTTTCTCATTCGAAAAAGGAAGTATATTCGCGATATACCGTCGCAATGCGGTCAGCAAGCGGTCTTAGCCAGTCTAATCGCGCCGTTCACTTAGATGCGCGGTCGGCAACCGGGCTGCCCGCTCGCCGGAATTTACAGGCGACGGATTTCGGCGGGAAACGGTTGGCCATCGGCCCATACCGCTCCATCTTCAAAATACTCCTTCTTCCAGATGGGCACGGTCTGCTTCAAAGTATCAATCAACCAGCGGCAAGCCTCGAACGCGGCAGCGCGGTGCGCGGAGGCTACCACGATCAGCACACTGGTTTCACCGATCTCCAGCCGCCCGAGCCGGTGGACGAGCGCGACGTCGCGAATCTGATATTGTTTTAGTGCCCGTGCGGCCAGCTGATTCATCTGATCGAGTGCCATTTCCTCATAGGCCTCGTATTCGAGATGATGCGTTTTGCGCCCGTGAGTCTGATTGCGAACTACACCCTCAAAAATGACGACGGCTCCATCGCCGCCGCGCTTGACGCCAGCGAGTATCCGCGCAGTATCAATCGGTGAACGGACGATGGAAGCATGGCCTTCACGCTCGCGTCCTGAACCGCCACTCACTGGCGGCAGCAGCGCGACTTCGTCGTCCGGTTTCAGTTCTGTACTCGCCGCTGCATACTGCTGATTCACCGCGACGGCGAGTGAAGGCAGCGCGTCCCTCATCCGTGGAATTATCGACTCAAAGTGCATTAATAAATCGCGAACCGTCGCACCCGCGGATAGATTCAGCGTATCGCTGGGCCTACCGGCAATATCCTTCAACACACCGAAAAAAAGAACGCGAACGCGCATGAGAGAGCCAGTTCCAGTTTAACGCGAGCTGGTGAGTTCTTAATCCCAAGGGTGATTAAAGCCACTCAAGCCCACCGCCGATGGATAGGACGTCGGAAAAAACTTCCATGTTGCGACGCACACCATTGCTCCTTTTCGTTTGGATTTTCGCGTGCAGCCTGCACGCTCAAGATTTGGCGGGGATCGAAATCCACGGTTTTGCCACTCAGGGCTTTCTCTTCAGTTCGCATAACAATTATTTGACCATGCAGTCCAGCAGTGGCAGCCTGCAGTGGACCGACGGCGCCGTGAGCGTCACCGATTCTCTCACTGACAACCTTCGCGTGGGAATTCAGTTGCACATGTATCAACTGGGACAGCTCGGCGGACCCAATATTCAGGTCGACTGGGCTTCGGGCGATTACCGAGTCAACGACTATTTCGGCATTCGTGCCGGCAAGGTAAAGACTCCACTCGGTTTATTCAACGACTCGCAGGACGTGGATGCAATCTTCCTATGGATTCTCCTGCCGCAGGGCTCATACCCTGTCGACAACAAAGATTTTTTCTTGGCGCACCTGGGCGGTGAAGTCTATGGCACTCTGCCGCTCGGCAACCACGCAGGAAGACTCCGCTATCGCGGTTATGCTGGATATAACCAGCTTGACTCACGCGGAGGCTATATCCAGAGTCTTTACGATGCAGGCATCACGTTTAAGAATCCTCCTGGTGGCAAGACTTATGGAGGCGATCTGCAGTGGCAGGCGCCGCTCACCGGACTGACCTTGGGCGCCAGCGAACTTGTTCAAGCCCTGGACGGCATTTCATCGAACGGCGGAATACACATTCCACCCGCCTCCGTGATTGCAGAGTATGGACAGTTCAGTCGCGGCAAGTTCTACGTTGCCGGAGAATATCGCAGGCGCACAGCGAACACGACTCTGACGTTTGATTCGGTTGCGTATCCATCGCCCTCGGATGAACGAATCTGGTTTGCGATGGGAAGCTATCGACTGGCAAAGAAGTTTCAAATCGGAAGCTATTACAGCCACTACATATACGAAGACAATGGGAGCACGAGCCTCCCCGAAAATTATTCCAAAGACTGGGCAATCTCTGGACGCTACGACTTTAACGTTTATTTCTACGGCAAGGTCGAGAGCCAGTTCTTGCATGGAACGGATCTGGGCTATTACGAAAGTACGAATCCAAATGGTCTGAAGGATAACTCGAACATGGTGGCGGCCAAAATTGGATTCAGCTTCTAGCTTCCGGGCGCGTGCAGTCATGAGATGCATGACCAAAACCCGCTGCCTCGTCCTGTTCCTGGCTGTAATCGGTGGCCGTTGCGCGGCGCATGCCCAGGATATCGTGGTAGTAGCAAATCAAGGCGTTCAGATTTCGGAGATCAAAGAATCCGATCTGCGCGCCATATTTACCGGAGAGAAAACCAAATTCTCTGACGGCTCCCACGCCGTCCCCGTCATTTTGAAGGGCGGACCGGCTCACGAAGTCTTTCTAAGAAGACATCTTGGAGAAAGCCCGGATGACTTCCGCGCATTATGGCGGAAAGCTCTGTTTACCGGACAGGGTGCGATGCCGAGATCGTTCGATTCCGAATCAGCGCTGATCGAGTACATCGCAGCCACTCCTGGGGCAATCGGTTACGTGAGCCGGATTTCGCCTCAGGACAAAGTGAAGTCTCTTACTCCGTTGAAATAGAAGTGCTGGCAGCGCCGCAGGCAAAAAATTGCCAGTTCCTCCATAGGAACTGGCAACCGATAACAATCATTCTGCCTAGGCTTGCGCGAACGCCTTGTCGTGAATCTCCGGCGTTGTGGTCAGCATTTTCGCAGCTGTTGACTCCGCTACGGCCGGCAGCGAGACGCGCAACGCCTCGTCAATGGTCTTCACGTAATGAACCGTGAGGTTCTCGATTTGTTCGGGCGTAAGATCCTCATCCACGTTCATTTTATTTTCCGCGGGCAGGATCACGTCCGTCACTCCAGCGCGCTTGGCGGCGAGTACCTTTTCCTTAATGCCGCCCACCGGAAGCACATTGCCGCTAAGCGTAATTTCGCCCGTCATTGCCAGCAGTGGACGAATGCGATGTCCCGTCAATAACGAGACCAACGTAGTCGCCATAGTCACGCCTGCTGAAGGGCCATCTTTCGGAATCGCTCCCGCCGGCACGTGCATATGAATGTCGTGATCGGCGAAAAAGCTTTCCGCGATGCCCAACTGCGCTGCGTTTGAACGCACCCACGTCAGAGCCGCTTGCATGGATTCCTGCATCACCTGGCCAATCTGCCCGGTCATGGTGAATCCACCTTTGCCCTTCATCGCATTGGCTTCGACGAAGAGCACGTCGCCGCCCGACGGAGTCCAGGCCAAGCCCACAGCCACTCCCGGACGCTCGGTGCGTTCTTCGATTTCACCTTCAGTACGGATCTTGATGCCACCCAGGAATTCCTGAATGATCTCCTGCGTGACCACAAGTTTTTCCGTCTTACCTTCGGCCAAACGCCGCGCTTGCTTGCGGCAGATGGTTCCGATGGTTCGTTCCAGGCTGCGAACCCCGGCTTCACGCGTGTAGTGACGAATCACGTAGCGCAAAGCTTCATCGGGAAATTCAATCTGCTCGGCGGTGATTCCGTTTTCTTCCACTTGCCTCGGAACCAGATACCGCCGCGCGATGTGCAGCTTTTCTTCCTCGCTGTAGCCTTGCAGTTCAATGATCTCCATACGATCGCGCAGCGGCTCGGCGATTGGGTCAAGCATGTTCGCGGTCGTGATAAAGAGCACCTTCGACAAGTCGAAGGTCACATCGAGATAGTTATCGCGGAAGGTCGAGTTCTGTTCGGGATCGAGCGCTTCGAGCAACGCCGAAGCGGGATCACCACGGAAGTCGCGACCTACCTTGTCAATTTCATCGAGCATGAAGACCGGGTCTTTGGTTTCCGCGCGGCGAATGCCCTGGATGATTTGTCCTGGCAACGCACCGATATACGTGCGGCGATGACCTCGGATTTCCGCTTCATCGTGTACGCCCCCAAGCGACAGACGAACAAATTTTCTGCCTAATGCTCGCGCAATGGATTTTCCCAGCGAAGTTTTGCCAACGCCAGGAGGTCCGACAAAGCAAAGGATTGGACCTTTCATATTCGGCTTCAGGCGCCGCACCGAGAGATAATCGAGGATGCGGTCCTTAACCTTCTCCAGATCATAATGATCCGTATCCAGGATTTCCTTGGCCTTCGGGATTTCAATCTCCTGCCCCGAAGTCTTATTCCACGGCAGAACGGCCAGCCACTCGACGTAATTACGCGTCAGTGAATAATCGGCGGCCATAGGAGACATGCGCGCCAGACGGCCCAATTCCTTGAGCGCTTCTTTTTTTACTTCGTCCGGCATACCGGCTTCGTCGATTTTCTTTTTCAAGTCTTCGACATCTCGCTGGCCTTCATCCTGCTCGCCCAATTCTTTCTGAATGGCCTTCATCTGCTCGCGCAAATAATATTCGCGCTGCGTCTGCTGCACGCGGTCCTGCACTTCGCTTTGGATCTTGTTGCGCAGTTGCTGCACTTCAAGCTCCTTGGCCAGATGCTGGTTGATCTTCTCCAAGCGTATGCGAATATCCAGAGTTTCCAGCGTGTCCTGCTTGTCAGGCGTTGAAAGCGATGGCAAAGAAGACGCGATGAAATCCACCAGGCGACCGGGTTCATCAATATTCAGGGCCACCGTCGAAAGTTCGTCAGAAAGCGTCGGCGAACCGGCGACGATCTGCTGAAACAAGGTGAGAACATTGCGCTGTAGCGCTTCGATTTCAGAGCTATCCGGCGATGCGGGTTCCGGGATCGGCGATACGCGGGCGCGCATGAACGGCGCCAATTGCGTGAACTCACCTAAACGCACTCGCTCCAAGCCCTCGGCGAACACAAACAGGCTTTGGTTTGGCATTTTTACGACTTTATGAACGACTGCAGAAGTGCCGACGGTATAAAGATCGCTAGGTTGGGGGTTATCGACTCGCGCTTCACGCTGCGCGACCACCACGATGGTTTTATCCTCTCCGAGCGAATTGATAAGCTGGACGGAACTTTCGCGCCCTACCGTGAGGGGCAGGACGGCGTGAGGGAACAGAACAGTATCCCGCACTGGAAGCACGGGCAAAGCCCGTACGTCATTGGATTCTCGATGCTTAACGAGTGGCTCGGAAAGCGGTTGTTGGCTCATTGGCTCTCCTTGAGTGTAACTCACTCAAGCTTAGATGATACTCGTCCGGAAAGGTTTCATCCCGTCTACCGGTTCTGTAGGTTTTTAGATTCTATCGGCAATCTTCGACGCAGCACATGATGCCCAAGGTACCGGGGCTATTGCGGAGGCATCGCGAGATCGGTCCTCTAGATCGCAGGCAGGGAATCCTCGATGGCGTGCCCGGGATTTGCAGGTTCACGCTGCGCGGTAAATTCCCAGAACTTTGACGAACTCCGCAACCTCGCCCAGATGACGGAGCGCATTTCGCGCCGGTTCGTCGTCTCCCCGAAGAAAGTCCACATAAAACACGTATTCCCAAGGCTTCCCGCGCATCGGGCGAGACTCAATCTTACTCAAACTGATATCGCGCAACGCAAAGACACTGAGCGATTTGAACAATGCGCCGGGCTGGTTTTTCACCTTATACGCAATAGAGGTTTTATTCGCCCCGGACGGAATCATTCGCTCGTATTCGTTACCGGATGCGGATAGGTTTTTTGAGCGCCGCGCCCGAACGCCCGGTTTTGCCTCCAACTTCCGAATCAAGAAGAAGCGTGTGAAGTTGCGCTTATCGTCTTCGATAGCCGTCTGCAGAATTTTGCCCGAGTATTCTCGGGCGGCGTGCCGTCCCGCGATTCCCGCCGCATCCTTCAAACGGTTTGTGACCACATGCTTTACGCCGCCAGCGGTGTCGTAGAAGGGAACAGGATCGATCCTGGGATGGCGGCGGAAGAAATCGCGGCACTGGTCGAGCGCCACAGGATGAGAGAGAATCTCGCGAACCTCGCTCAGTTTCACCCCCGGCGCCGCGATCACATTGTGAACGATGCGCAGGGGAAATTCAGCTTGAATGAATACGTCGCGAGCTACCAGCAGATCGGCGTGTTCCGCTACCGTTCCGGCCAGTGAGTTTTCAATGGGAATCACGGCGCCCCCGACCGAACCGTTTTCAATCCGATCAAACGCCTCCACGGAACGGGCGCAGGGAACAACCGCGCAGCCAGGCAACATCTGCTCCGCCGCTTCGTGACTAAAGGACCCGAGCTCGCCCTGAATGGCGACTTTCACGGCCGCAACTTTCATCAAGGCAAGGTAGCTGGTGAGAACACGAAACGCAAATCGATTCGGCAAAGACTTTCCCGACCTACACTAGAGTCTTTTCCAAAACGAGTGCGTCCACCCCGTTGGAGTAGTAGCGGGGGAAAGTCTTAATAACGCTGTATTCGTGACGCTTATAAAAAGCGATGGCAGACAAATTATCTACAGCGGTCTCCAGTTCGACAGATCGGCATTCGACGGAGATCAGGCGATCCTCGGCAGCACGAAGCAGCAGCGATCCAACCCTAGCCCGGCGAGCGGATGGAATTACGTCGATAGTAATGATATGGCCGCGAGCTCGGGCGCCGGCTTCCGCGACGATGAAGCCAGCGACGGCTGCGTCCCACAAATCGGGACCGGTCAGATGCTTATCCTTTTTCACAGCCGAAGGTGGACCGTCCGACTCGCCAGATTCTTGGTTGACCGCGACCAGCGTGAAAGAAGCCCGCCGCCGCATGTAAAGTCTTAGTTCCGTTCGTGAATAGGAAATACCTGCAGGAAAACAAGTTTGATCAATATTCCAAAGAGTGTCGAAATCGGAAGGCTGGAAGTCGCGGATGATGAAGGGCACGACGCCATTGTAGCCGGGCGCGATGTCCCCGGAGTCAGTTGCCCTTCTCGCAGAACTATTTTGCTCCGGATTTCCACAGGTTAATCATCCCGGCTTTCACGGAGCGAAAATTCAGGACGATTGCCCCTTGCTTCGTCCGCAACCCCGGACGTACCATGAGCATCTAGAGGAGCGTTGTGGGGCGCCTTCTCCTGATTGACGTTGTCTCTTCAGTTGCCATTCTGGGACTGTGGTACGTCGTGTTTTCCCGCTACAACCGGAAAAAAGGCGCGACGGCACTGCAATGGGTCCAAACCGCCTGCGCCGGCAAGGGACGAATCCTGGATTCGCGCTGGATGGGAACCTCACGTCTGCAGGCACGGCTGCACTTCCCTTCTCGATGGTTTGAGAATGCTTGCGTGACGGTAAGATTTCAGCCTCGCGCTTTGCCGATTCAGTGGTTGATAAGCTGCTGGCACAAGCAGAAAGAAACGTTAACCTTCGAAGCCGATCTGGACGGTTCTCCGAGCTTCCGCTTAGAAGTGATGCGTCATCGTTGGTGCGCTCGCAACCGCGGTATATCTTCTCGCACGCGCGACGACCGCGAGTGGGACATTTACGAACCGGGCCCTGTCATTCTTACCACCCGGACGCACTGGAAGCAGGATCCCTCGGCTGAACTGAATGCGCTGATGTCGGCACGCCGGCAGGATATTCTGCAAGTGCACTTCCGTCCCGAGTCGCCACAGTTCTCCGCCACGGTAAGTTTGGAGGCGCTGGCCGATCCGAACCTGGCGGCGGAATTCGTTAGCGCACTGCGCGAGATCGCAGCCGGTGCTTCAGCCCACCGTCAGTAGACGCCTCTCAATCTCCAATCTGTTAAAGTGTTCGGGGCAAGAAGTCCCCCCCGAGGTTGGCCTATGCGTCGATTGCCTTTACTCCTGTTTGCGACACTTTCTGTTTTAGCAAGCTCTCTTTTATGGGCACAAAATACTCCCCCGCCCCAGCTTCAACCTCGGCCGGCCGAGCCGGAAAAAGCTCCTTCTCCTCCGGCCTCAGAACGGCAGATTGAACTTACTGTTCAGGTCACCGACAAATCCGGCGCGCCCGTTCGGGGACTGCAGAAAGAAGACTTCACAGTTCTGGACGACAAACGGCCGCAGAATCTCCTCTCGTTTAAGGCGGTGGACGAACAAGGCGGCAAGAACGCCAATCCGCCGGTCGAAGTCATTCTGGTGGTGGATGCCGTCAATGCTTCTTTCCAGGCCGTTACCTACGAGCGAAATGAGTTGAAAAAGTTTCTGTTGCAGAATGGCGGCAAGCTCGCCCAGCCGGTATCGCTCGTCATCTTTGCCGACACTGGAACGAAGATGCAGCAAGGTTCATCTCGCGATGGCAACGCATTGGCTGCGCTATATGACCAGTACGAAACTGGACTGCGGATTATTAATCGATCTCAGGGATTTTACGGCGCCGCAGATCGTTTTACCTTATCGCTTCGCACGCTCACCTCCCTCGCGGCCTACGAAGGAAAGCAGCCTGGCAGGAAGCTGATGATCTGGTTCAGTCCCGGATGGCCATTGCTCACGGGACCACATATCGAATACACCCACAAAGATGAAGAGGGATTCTTCAACTCGATCGTGGCTCTCTCGAACCAATTGAGAGCCGCTGATGTCACCCTCTATAGCATTGATCCACTCGGTCTGGCAGACGCCGGAGGCGTGCGTCTTTCGTATTATGAGGAATTCTTGAAGGGTGTGCCGTTTGCCAGCCGGGCACAGGCGGCTAATCTAAGCCTGCAGGTACTGGCAGTGCAAAGTGGCGGACGCGTCCTCAATTCCAGCAATGACATCACGGCGGAAATCGCCAAGTGCACCGCCGATGCTGAGGCTTTTTATGTGCTCTCCTTCGAAGCCGCGCACGCAGACCATGCCAATGAGTTCCATGCGATCGACGTGAAAGTGGACAAGCCAGGGACAAAAGCGCGTACCCGTACCGGCTACTACGCTCAACCCTGATTGGCAGGAATTGCGCGGACTGAGAAGCCTAAGCTGCTAATCAAGCGCTAAGAAAACAACTTGTGCTCTCTATCACTCCTGAATCCGTCCGAAACTGCGCGCGCTGCGCAGGCGATTTGGCGCCCGGGACACTTATTTGCGACAAATGCCACGCTCTCGTCCATTCCGAGGAACTGGATCGTCTGGCGAATGAGGCAAAAGAGCTCGAAGCCCTAGGCGACTTGCAACAGGCACGCGAGCGATGGCTCGCCGGCTTAAATCTCTTGCCGAGTTCGTCGACGCAGCATGAGTGGATCAGAGACCACGCTCAGGTGCTTGAGGTTGCAGCCAATCAGGCGCGGACTCCGGAGTCATCGGAGAACAAATGGGCCAAGCGCCTCGGACCCGTCGGTCCGATCGCGATCTTGCTGGCCAAGGCCAAGACAGTTCTGCTCGCACTTTCCAAGCTGAAATTTCTGCTGAGCTTTGCCGCCTTCATTGGAATCTATTGGGCGGCATGGGGAATGAAATTCGGCATTGGCTTTGCGGTCCTCATTCTGCTTCACGAGATGGGACATTTCGTCGATATTAAGCGCCGCGGTTTGCCAGCCGAAATGCCCGTGTTTCTGCCAGGTCTGGGAGCCTACGTACGTTGGCAGTCGTTGGGCGTGCCTTTGGAGACGCGAGCCGCCATCAGCCTGGCCGGTCCGCTCGCAGGATTTTTCGTGGCACTAGCATGCGGAGCATTGTGGTGGCAAACGGGCAATCCACTGTGGGCAGCACTCGCACGCGTGGGAGCAGTATTGAATCTGCTGAATCTAATTCCTCTCTGGATCCTGGATGGCGGCCAAGCCGTGCTCGCCTTAAGCAAGATGGAGCGCGCTGTTCTGCTGGCAGCGTGTCTGGTTCTGTGGCTGGTACTGGGCGAAAATATGTTTTTCCTGGTGGCGTTGGGCGCCGCCTATCAAGTGTTCTTCGCGGGAGATCTGCCGTTGCGTCCCAGCCGCACGATTACGGTTTACTATATCGCGGTGCTAACCGCGCTGGGCGTGATCATGCGAATGATGCCCGGAACTGGACTCGGCCTACGGTAGTCTGATTTCACCCTGCCGAACAGATTTGCTTCTATCTCGTATCAGCTTTTTCGATTGTCCCCGGGTCCAGACTCGCGATATCCTTTCCGGTACTCCCCAGCCATTCAACTCCATGTTTCTCTGGCGTTACTTGCTGAAATCATTATTTGCAGATCACGAATAGGAGACTGAAGACCATCCATGCCGAATGAACTTCGCACTTTTTTGGCACTTACCTATGACGAACTGGAAGAATTGAATCTGGAAGCGAAGGAGCAACGCAAGAACCGGGTCGCAATCGACAAAATCCAGGAGCATCGGCTGAAATATCTGGCCGACGAGAAGCGGATCAAGGCCGTGACCGTGCTCTTCAGCGACCTCGAAGGCCGGCTGCACATGCTGGATTACGACAAGAAGTTTCTCATCAAGAGCTGGGACAACCTTACCTTCGATGGCTCTTCCATTCGCGGCTTCACGGCACAGCGCGAGAGCGATCTTCGCCTTGGCATCGATTGGGGCGCGTTCTATTGGGCGCCCGCGGATGTGTTCGGATCCGGCAAAGTGCTGGTGTTCGGCGAAGTGATCGACAAGGGTGGCGCACCCTACAGCGCCGATATTCGGGGCGTGCTGAAAAGCTTCGCCGCCGATCTGCACAAGAAAAAAGGTTATACGCTCAACGCAGCCAATGAGATTGAAGGCTTTCTCTTCAAGGGCGCGGACGCGGAGCGAAACTACCACGAAACCGGCAAGTTCGAATATGTGAACACCGGCGGATATTATCACTCGCTTCCCGGCGATCCGCTCCGCACCTTCATCGATACCACGGCCGAAGTGCAGCGAGCGATGGGCTTTCAAAACGAAAAAGACCATCCTGAAGTTGCGCCGTCACAGTTCGAAATTAACTACGGCTATGGCGAAGTTGTCGCAGCAGCGGATCAAATTCAGCTTTATAAACTGATCTGCCGGCAAGTGGCGACCAACCTTGGATTCACAGCGTCATTCCTGCCCAAGCCGGTAGTGGGGGTGAACGGCAGCGGCATGCACACGAATGTCTCCGTCAGCGACGACGGCAAGAATTTGTTCTGGGATGCAAAGGGCGAAGAGAAACTCAGCAAGACTGGGTGGGCCTTTGTGGATCGCATCCTCACCCACGGCAACGACATCTGTTTGTTGCTGAATGCCAGCGTCAATGCCTATCGACGTCTCGACCCGCACTTCGAGGCGCCAAACCAAATCAAAGCTTCTGCCGTGGACCGCGGATCGATGATCCGCATTCCTATCGGAAATGAAAAGAGCATGCGCGTAGAAGTTCGCTCCGTTGCTCCGGATGCGAATCCTTATCTGGTTCTCTACTCAATCTTCAAGACCGGACTCGATGGAGATACTTCCAAGATCAAGAACCTGCGCCAGGCCGAGCGTTATCTTCCCGACAATATCTACACAGCTCTGGAAAATTTCCGCAACTCAAAGTGGACGACGGAGATTCTCGGCGAAGATGTGAAGGGACGTTACGCCGATCTGAAGCAGGCTGCCGCCGATCGCTGCTCACGTCTGCTGGGAACTTTTGTGAAGGCGCCGGAAGTGCAGTATCACCATGACGTCTACAATCAGTTCCTCTGGAATCTGTTTTAGGTTTGCTGCTGTTCCGCCCAACAATGCCCTGACTGCACAGCCAGGGCGTTGTTGTGTTATGAAGATTGCCATTCCGCGGCGCGAGCCCGCCTGTGCTAGATTCGAATTCTTTATGGATTCCGCTCCCACCATCATTACCCAGGGCCTGACTCGCCGCTTCGGTGATTTCATCGCTGTAGATCGCGTCGAGCTGCGAGTTTCACCTGGACAATTCTTCGGCTTTCTCGGACCTAACGGCGCTGGCAAATCCACCACCATCAAAATGCTCACTGGTTTGCTCGCGCCTAGCGCGGGAAGAATCGAAATTCTTGGCCTTGATCTCACCGCACATCCGGTTGAAGTGAAGCGGCAAATCGGCGTGGTGCCCGAAGGCATGGCGCTTTTTGGACGCCTCACCGGCTCCGAGTTTCTCAATTTCGCCGGACGCATGTACGGACTCGATCGTGAAACTGCCGCCAAGCGTACCGCCGAGCTGCTCGACTTCATGCAGCTCGCCGATCAGCCGAAGAAGCTGGTCACCGACTATTCCCACGGTATGCAGAAAAAGCTTGCGATGGCCGCCGCTGTGATTCACGGACCTAAAGTCTTGTTTCTCGACGAGCCTTTTGAAGGCGTGGATGCCATCGCCGCCGGAACTCTGAAATCAATGCTGCAAGGCATGATCGCCCGGGGCGCCACAATTTTTCTTACCTCGCATGTACTCGAGATCGTCGAGCGCCTGTGCAGCCACGTCGCCATCATCCATCGGGGAAGGCTGGTGGCGCAGGGATCGCTTGAGGAATTGCGTGCGGGCGTCGAAGCGCAGACGTCGCCTACGGGCGGCAATGGCACGGCAACATCAGCCAGCGAGAGGCTAACTCTGGAACAAATTTTCCTGCGGACCGTGGGTGGTGGCGCACGCCATGCGGAGCAGGAACTCTCATGGTTGGGATAAGAATTGACGGCACGCGCCTTGGATAACAAAATTATGGGGTCGCCTCAGATGTGGCCTATACGCCAGTGCCGTAACTCGGGACGCGAGAGATGCCGATGCACTATCGACATTTTTTGCAGGGAATAATCAAACTTCGCTGCGCAATTGCAGCAGACTTGATAGCTCCGCCCCCCAATGGTGAAAACCCGACTCAAGTTCGCATGGTGACATCCGAATGCAAAATCCAGAACCTTTATCAGAGGACGGACGAGCCTGTCCCAGTGGGGCAATTCTTCGTTTACTGACATTTCAGTTCACCTTGTGCTGAATCGCATGTCTATCTTCTAATGAGATATCGGTCGAAGCAGTGAGCGACTTCATGCCGATTCATGACCGAGGTCACAATTCCTCCGCGTCAGAGGGTCGCCTCGCTGCTCATCGGGCACCGGACGGCAAGGAATAGGGACGAGGAATAATGTTGTCGAATCGAAACTACGATCAACTCACCGCCATCGCATGGCTCCGCTGGCGGCTCTTCCTGCATACGCTCCGCACCACGCGCGGCCAATTGGAGCTGCTCTCACGCATCCTCATCTCACTCGCATTCACCATCCTCGGACTCGGCGGCGCGTTTGGCATGGGAGCTTTGACCTATTTCGTCCTTATGCAAGGCAAGCCGCAATTGCTGGCGGTTCCGTTGTGGGCCATCTTTCTCTTTTGGCAGTTTTTTCCTATCATGTCGACCGCCTTCACCAATAATCCAGACTCCTCCGACTTGCTGCGTTTCCCGCTCAGTTATAGATCGTATTACTTGGTGCGGCTTGCCTACGGTGCGTTCGATCCAGCCAGCGCTATCGGAGCA
Organism: Candidatus Sulfotelmatobacter sp.; assembly: GCA_049589695.1. GTDB lineage: Bacteria > Acidobacteriota > Terriglobia > Terriglobales > Acidobacteriaceae > Sulfotelmatobacter. The sequence goes on from JBAWBG010000053.1 coordinate 13,363, forward strand.
TTATGGACATGTGGAGTTCTGGTTGGCGTGAGCTTTGCAAAACCTGCATTGCTGCCATGGTTGTCGCTGGTGTTGCTGGCGTTCGCCGCTTTCAACCTGCTATTGATGCAGATGATCTTCGCCTGGGTGGAGCGCTGGCTGGCACAGCGCCGCACTCGCGAGATTATGGGCGTTCTGTTTGTTCTGTTGATGCTTTCATTTCAATTGATCGGTCCGCTTACCGGGCGCTATGGCAGGCGCGCTCGGCCGGGGGTGCAACGAGTGGTCGCAGTTCTGGCCCCCGTTCAGGGTGTTCTTCCGCCGGGCCTGGCTGCGGACGCCATCGTTCAAGGAATCTATCCGCAATGGCCGGCGGCGCTCAGTTCGCTGGCACTGCTATGTGGTTTTGTAATAGCGATCGGTTATGGCCTACACCTTAGGTTGTTGGCCCAGTATCGCGGTGAAAACCTCAACGAGACTGTCGCCGCGTCCGCTCTCCCGCAAGATCGACCACTCTGCCCGGGTTGGAGGCTTCCTGGATTCTCCGCTCCGGTCTCGGCCGTGTTCGAAAAGGAAGTTCGTTATCTCTTGCGCAGCGGCCCTATGTTGCTCAATTTAATCATGCCCGTTTTTGCCCTATTGGTTTTCCGTTTCGGAGGCATGAACGCAGCCCGGCGCTCAGGTTATTTTCTAGCTCGCACTCCCAACCTGGCGTTTCCTCTCGCTGCCGCGTACAACCTGCTAATGCTCACGAATCTCGTGTACAACACTTTTGGCGGGGATGCCGGCGGCATTCAATTCTTCTACGCTTCGCCCGTAAGTTTCCGCCAAATTGTGCTGGGCAAGAATCTTCTCCATACTTGTATTTTGATCTTCGAGATGGCCATCGCGTGGGCTGCCGTCAGTTTTCTCTATGGTCCCCCCGCGCTCGATGTCACGATCGCTACACTGGCCGGTCTGCTCTTTGCCGCTCCCCTGAATTTTGCCGTGGGTGATGTATTGTCGATCTATTCGCCGAAGAAATTGGATTACTCCAAATTCGGCCGCCAACGCGCCTCGCAGATGACCGTGCTCATCAGCCTGGCATTGCAGATTGTTGTGGTGGGCGTGGGAGTGACTGTTTTCTGGACAACGCGCTACCTCGCAAACTCGTGGATCGCCGCTCTGCTCCTGCTGCTATTGGGGGCAGTTTCGCTGGCGACCTATGGGATGGTTCTCAATCGTGTGGATCGTCTGGCGCAGGAGCGAAGGGAAACGCTGATTGCGGAACTCTGTCGAGCCTAACCTGGAGACCACATCGCGCAGGAAACGATGTCATCGCGCAACCTTTGATTCCTCGACAGTCTGGCCGCGAAAGTGGCGCTCATAATCGAGGAACCAAATGAGAAAGGCCAAGACAAGCATCGGCGGAATGAACCACGCCTTGATAGTGCCGAAGTCCGCTAGAATCGTCGCGCCGCCCACGACTGCCAATACGTTGCGCAAGGAATCAATTGCAGCGTCTCGATGCAAGTTCTTGGCCCACCCCACTCCCGTTTTCCAGATACTGATTATTTTTTCCACGTTAGTTCTCCTTGAATTTGCCGACTACGCCGCGTGCTGAAGACTTATCAGAAACAGCGCCTTGTGTACTTTCGCGGCGCGGCATTTGACACTCAGAATCGCTACGTTACTGGCCGCGTAGTTCTCGAAGCGCACCAAGAGGTCGCTCACACGATGGTTAGACAAGCTCATGGCGGAGCGAGGAGTCAGAATCGCCAATGTCCCATAAGAACCCAGTGCAGGAAAATTAGTTGTGTGGGAAACTCAGGCTCGCATTCACTGGTTTTCCGGATTCGCCAGGAATCGGTATCCCACTCCACGCACCGTCAGTAAGTGTCGAGGTTGCGCGGGATCGTCCTCAATATAGCGCCGTAAGCGTACCATGAAATTATCGATAGCGCGGGTGTCGGTATCCTCGTGTAGTCCCCACACTTCTTCTAGAATTTGCTTCCGCGAAACCACGCGCCCGTCGTTGCGCACCAAGTGGCGCAGCAACTCCGATTCCATCAGCGTCAAATGAATCACGTTGTCAGCAGTACGCAATTCGAGCGTACCGAAATCGATGGTCTTGCCGTCAAAGGAAAATGTTCCAAAGTCGCCGGCACTCTCCTGGTCAGAAGCGATCTGATTCTCAGGAGCGCTACCCGCAGATTGGCCTCCGTGTACCCATTGACTGCGCCGCAGTAATCCCTGCAGCCGCGCCAGCAGAATCGACAGATCAAAAGGCTTTGGAAGATAATCGTCGGCTCCAGCGGCAAATCCTTTTAACACATCTTCCGGACGGTTGCGCGCGGTCAGCATAAGTACGGGCACATAATTCCGCGCCGCGCGCAACTCCGCCACCACGCTGAAACCATCTTTGCCCGGCAACATAATGTCGAGAACCACGGCATCGAAGTTCTCTTTCCTGTCGAGCAACCGATCCGTGGCCGATTCACCATCCCCCACAACCTCGGCGGAATATCCTTCGGCTTGCAGGTTAAAGCACAATCCCTGCGCCAGATGCGCTTCGTCTTCTACCACCAGAACCCGGCTCATGCGCTCGACCTCGGCAGTTCGATCGTAATGGTGGTACCCTCACCCTCTCCGCTACTCTCGGCAAAAACTTTGCCACCGTGCTTTCGCGCAATCGCCTTCACAATGAATAATCCCAGCCCCGTTCCTTTCACATGCGTCAGCGAACGATGGCTGACTCTGTAGAAACGCTTAAAAATACTTTTTAAATCGTCGACAGGAATTCCCACACCCTGATCTTGAACGCTCAGAACCACGCGTTTATCGTCAGGCCTATCCAGCCGCACCCGCACGTCCACAGTCTCTCCGGAATACTTGATTGCATTGTCGAGGATATTGAAGACCGCGGTATGCAAGTCTTCTGCGCTCCCCAGCACTCCCATACCACCGCCATTGCTAGACGCCTCTTGGTAGCGCAAAACCTCCGGCGGCAGATGATGTCGAGCACGCGCCGCTTCCATGCATTCGCGCACAACCTGGCGAAAGTCGACCACGGATTTCTCGCGCCCCGCCTTCTTGTCCCCTGCGCGCCCGGCGCGCAGAACCTGCTCAACCGTCTCCGTCAAGCGGTCGGTATCGCTGAGCATCAGGCGGTAAAACTCCTGCTTCTGCGCATTCGGCAGGTCGCGGCGCAGCAAAGTTTCCAAATGGAGACGGATCGATGCAACCGGAGTCTTCAATTCGTGGGTAACCGCGTTGATAAAGCTGTCGTGCTGCTCGCTCCGTCGGATTTCGCGCACCAGGAAGCTGGTGTTCACAATCATTCCCGCGATGATCAGCGCAAAAAAGATAATGCCGAAAAACAGCAGCACACCTTCGCGCCAGTTAAGAATGATCCATCCAACATTGAGCGCGACCGCCAGCGCGACCAGGCCGATGCCCAGGCAGAGGAAGAAAACGATCGTTCCGCGGCGGCTCGTGATGCGCATAACCTGATTTTACAGGCTCAATCAGAATCTTCACCACAGAGGACACCAAGGGCCACAGGGTAAGACGGAGGCATTTACTCTGTGCCATCTTCTTCTAACGTTTTGGTGGGCAGCAAAAACCCGACTGATTTCAGTCGGGGTTAGGTGCTTGACTAAGAATATTTAAACCTAGTCGCCCGCCGCCGCACCCTCCGCCAAAGCCGCAGTAATCAGCTGCCCATTCGGTGCAGCCACTAGCCCTTTTTCCAGGTCGGTCAGCTTCACGCGCTTTACATCCCACGCCAAGCCCAATTGCTTCAGCGCCCAGATGCCATACCAGTTCATATCGACTTCGTACCATGTGAAGCCGTGCTGCGCCGCCGTCGGATGCGCGTGGTGATTGTTGTGCCAGCCTTCTCCGAAGGTCAGCAAAGCCACCCACCAGCTGTTAGTGGAAAGATCGCGCGTCGTGAAACGCCGCGTGCCCCAGGAGTGTGTAGCTGAATTCACCAGCCACGTCGCATGCAGGCCGACCACCGTCCGCATAAAGATGCCCCACATCAGGAACGGAAGTCCGCCGATGCCCAGCAGAATCACGCCCAACACAATCATGGGAACGTAATGATACTTCGTGATCCAGACGTGAAATTTATCTCTCGCCAGGTCGGGAACGTAACGGGCCAGCGTGGTCGTGTCATGGTGCATGGACTTGCCCATGAGAATCCAGCCCATGTGCGCCCACCATTTGCCGTCGATCGGCGAGTGCGGATCGCCGTCCTGATCGGAATACTGATGATGAATGCGGTGCGTCGCCACCCAGAAAATCGGCCCGCCCTCAAGCGCCAGCGTGGCACAAACGGTGAGAAAATATTCAACCCACTTTGGCGTTTTATAGCCACGGTGCGTAAGCAGGCGGTGATAGGCCATGCCGATGCCCAGGCTGCCCGAAACCCACCACAGGAACATGGCAACGAATAACGCCTTCCAGGTAAAGAAAAAGAGTGCTGCGATGGCGCCGATGTGAAACGCCATCATAAAAATTGCCGTCACCCAATTGACTTCGTTTCTTGCGGCTTGTCGTTTTTCCAGGCTTTCCAGTTGCATGTCCAAGGAGGGTCCCCGTTTGTCCTAAGTTCGCTAACGTACATATCTAACTTATCAAGGCTTCGGGAGAGCCACTGTAATACTTGTGTAATAGCAGGGATCGGCGACATTACGAAAGTAGTAGGAACAAAAAAGAGCGCGGCCTGAGCCGCGCTCTTGACGAACCGCTGCCAGTTGCAGCATTCACGCACTCTTCGGCAACTGTTTCATAAACTCTTCCTGCGCCTCTTCGATTTCTTCTGCTGACATGTCCCGGACGTGGGTGGCGATTGACCACTTGTGGCCAAATGGATCGATCAGTTTGCCATAACGATCGCCCCAGAACATATCTGCGACGGGCATTTCCACAATTCCCCCCGCTCCAATCGCCCGATCAAACGCAGCGTCCACGTCTTCCACATAGATGTGCAGTCCCGTGCCACTTCCGCCAATGGTCTGCGGCGACAACGATCCGAACTGCGGAAATTCGTCGGCCAGCATCAGGGTCGAATCCCCGATCCGCAACTCGGCATGCATCACCTTGCCATCGGGTCCTTTCATCACGCCTTTTTCTACCGCTCCAAATGCTTTCTTATAGAACTCGACTGCGCGCTCCGCGCCGCGAACGGTCAAGGATGGGGTGAGAGTGTGGTAACCCTCCGGTATTGCTTTAACGGTCATATACGCCTCCTGCAGCAAAATTCGTGCACCAGAGCTTACACCAAAATCTGGAGGTAATTTGTCAAAAGAGTGTTACAGACTGGAGTCTTACAGCAGGCTAAGAAATTTAAGGCAACACCGGATTAGAAGAACTTTGTGACGCCCTCTTCCAGCACCACCACCCGGTCTTGAATCCCAGCCGCGCGCGCTTCCTTTTCCAGCAATTGCAGCGGCTCGTCGACCGGTTCATGCGATAACCGGAACGTACCGTAGTGCATGGGCACCATCCAACGCGATTTCAAGTCAAGAAAGGCATGCGTGGCATCGGCGGGGCTGGTGTGCACGTTACGAAATGTTGCCGGATTATAGGCGCCGATCGGAAGCAGCGCCAACTCAGGCGCCAACCGCCGGCCAATCTCGCGGAAGCCTGCAAAATAGGCTGTATCGCCCGCGTGATAAACCGAGTGCTTCCCCGCTTTCAGAACATAGCCGCCGTAGCCGCGGTGCGAATCCTTCAGAATCCGTGCTCCCCAATGGCGGGAGGGGACGTGCGTCACCGACAAATTGCCGTGCCGCGTAGCGTCCCACCAGTCGAGTTCTATGATCTCCGAGAAGCCCAGATCCGAAATCAGGTCCGTCACATGGCTGGGAATAATAATGGCTGGGGCGGTTCCTCGCAGCCGCAGGTTGTTTTGCACGATCGCCCGCAGCGAGGGCCGGTGCAGATGATCAAAGTGCGCATGCGTCACCAGCACCAGGTCGATGGCCGGTAAATCGCGCACGCGAACTCCCGGGCGCCGCAGGCGCTTCAGCACAAACAGCCAGCGCGCGAAGTTGGGATCGATTGTTATGTTTTGGCCGCCCATCTGCAAAAAAAAGCTGGAGTGCCCGATGAATGTGATCCCCAACTCCCCATTCGCAACAAGACGGGGCTTATGAGTCTCGCCCGATAATGGCGTTACAGCTGAGTGGCGCACCAATCGACCAAACTGTGACGCGCGCTTGCGGAGGGCCGGGTTGCGAAGTGTTGCCTTAATCATCCGGGGGCTGGCCTGCTTGTTGGATGAGAGCAGGAAGCGGCTCGGTCTATTTTAGTCCACGCGGCGAAGAAAGGCGCGTAATTTCTGGGATTCCTCTAATAAAAGCCCAGCTTTTGCGGTTCTCCGGCGCACGAAACCGCGACTTAGCTTGACCTTAATCCTGTCGCTCATATCTAATTTGAAAGCGTTCAATCGAAAAGCATTCAGCGTTCTTCATTCGATCAGGAGAAGTCCAAAGATGCGCGTCGCCTTCTTGGGTCTGGGAATTATGGGGCAAGCCATGGCCACGAACCTGGTCAAGGCGGGCCACGAAGTCACCGTTTGGAACCGCACTCCCGGCAAACTGGTGGAAGGCGCGGGCGTTGCCCCCACGCCAGCCGCAGCGACGCAGGGAGCGGAAGTGGTATGGCTCTGTGTTTCCGATACCGCAGCCGTCGAACAAACACTGTTCGGCACGGACGGAGTGGAGCAGTCGCTCGCGAACGGGATGATCATTGTCGATTCCAGCACTATCTCTCCCTCGGCCACGGTCAAGTTCGCCGAGCAAGTTCGGGAAACGGGCGTGGCCTACGTCGACGCTCCGATGACGGGATCAAAAATCGGGGCGGCCAACGGTAGTTTGATTTTCATGGTCGGCGGCGACTCAGCCGTTGTTGATCGCCTTAGCCCTTTGTTCGCCGCTATGGGCAAGAAAATTTTCCGCATGGGTGAGACTGGCAAAGGCCAGGCCACCAAACTGGCCATGAACCTGCAAATCGCTTTGATCTTCGAAGGCTTCGCCGAAGCTCTCACCCTCGCTACCAAATTGGGGGTTGATCCCAAGCAGTTGCTGTCTTTGATTGAAGCCACCATGGTTCGCTCCGGCGTCGTCGATTACAAGGGACCATTCATTTTGCAGCGCGACTTCACTCCCAATTTTCCTTTGCGTCTTATGCATAAGGACATTCTTCTCACCCTCGAAGCGGCCAAAGAGGCCCGCGTAAAGCTGCCCGCTCTCGAAACTGTAGAAGAGATATACGAAATGGCCACCGAAGATGGTCACCGCGACCTCGACTACGCTGCGACCCTCACACTGTTAGAAAAGTGGGCCGGAGTGCAAGTGAAAAGCGAAGCCGCCTAGGCTCATTTAGAGATAGCCGCCTAATCGGCTCATGTGGAGACAGCCGCCTCTCGGCTGTCCCGTCCGGGCGAAGCCAGACGGAACCTGTCATAGACCATTCCTCTTGTCTCTAGTAAGCCAACAAAATCCGCAAATCCCTTAAGTTGTTCCCTGTTGGCCCGGTCTCAATCGCATCGCCCACCTTCGTAAAGAATGGATACGCGTCGAATTTCTCGAGCGCCGCACGAATATCGAGTCCGCGATCCTGCCCTCGAGTCACTGTGCTTCCATCCGCTACCCCTCCCGCCGCCGGACTGTTC
>JBAWBG010000054.1:0-12639 GCA_049589695.1 Candidatus Sulfotelmatobacter sp.
CGTTGCTATAGTCGAGGAGTTCCCTTTGGACGCGGGTTTCTGTAAAACGTCCGGCAGCTGGGATTGTCCAAGCTCACTCGCCAGGGTGAGCCCACCACAACCAAACGACTCACTCCAGCAGTCCGCCAAGCAGGCCCCGCATCTTCCCCGCACCGAGTGCGAGGCTTCAGCAGAGAGGCATGACCTTGTCCGACCACACCACCGCTCACAACCCCGAATCGAATAGCGCCGTCGCAACCGAAACAGAACCCACGACGTCCGAGCCAACCTTAACCGAACAGCAAATGAACGAACCAAACACTACCGAGCCGAGCGTAACTGAGCAGCACGCGTCCGACACAGAACAACCTTCGCCTGCTGCTGCCGGAACCCCCCACTCGGCCGCTTCCGACGACAAACATGCCGGCGAGGACTTTGCTTCGGCTCTCGAGAGCTTCACCACGGAGACCGAGGAGGCTGTAGGAGAAGACCGCGTAATCAAGGGCACGGTGCTCAAGCTGACTTCGACGCATGTTGTCGTCGACGTCGGCGCTAAATCAGAAGGCATGTTGCCGCTCTCGGAAGTGCTGGATCACGACGGCAAGGCAAAGGTTAAGCCGGGCGACGAAATTGATGTGATGCGCGAAAAGGGGCATAACGAGGAAGGCTACATCAACCTCTCCCACCAGAAAGCGGCGCGCATTCACGCCTGGGACGAAGTAGAAAAAGCGCACAACGAAAAGCGGCCGATTCAGGCGACCGTGATCGAGCGCACCAAAGGCGGTCTGACGGTCGACATTCTCGGAGCAAGAGCTTTCCTGCCCGGATCGCAAGTAGACCTGCGCCCCATTCGTAATCTTGAGGGCATGAAGGGGCAGACGATTGAAGTTACTGTCATCAAACTCAACAAAAAGCGCGGCAACATCGTGGTTTCGCGCAAAGAATTGCTGGAAGGCGAACAGAGCGAGAAGCGCAACAAGACGCTCGAGCATCTGGAAGAAGGATCCGTCCTCACCGGAGTGGTAAAGAATCTGACCGAGTATGGCGCGTTCGTGGATCTCGGCGGCCTTGATGGCTTGCTGCACATCACCGACATGTCGTGGGGACGGCTGACGCACCCGCGCGATCTGGTGAATGTTGGCGATCAGATTCAAGTCAAGGTGCTGAAATACGACAAAGAGAAGCAGCGGGTATCGCTAGGATTCAAGCAGTTGACGCCCGATCCGTGGCTCGACGCCGAGCACCGCTATCCCGTCGGCGCGCACGTTTCTGGGCGAGTGATCAGCGTGACCGACTACGGCGCATTCGTTGAGCTGGAACAGGGAATCGAAGGCCTGGTTCACGTCAGCGAAATGACCTGGTCGAAGCGGATGAAGCATCCCTCGAAGCTGGTGAATGTGGGCGATCAGGTAGAGTGTGTGGTGCTGAACGTGAATCCCACGGAGCGCCGGATCTCGCTGGGTATGCGCCAACTGGCGACGAATCCCTGGGATGCGTTGCACGACAAATATCCTGTAGGCATGACCGTGGAAGGCAGAGTACGAAACCTGACCGACTTTGGAGCGTTTATCGAGATCGAGGATGGAATCGATGGACTGGTCCACGTCAGCAACTTAAGCTGGACTAAGCGAGTGAAACATCCCTCAGAAGTTCTGAAGAAGGGTGACCGGGTGAAGGCTATCGTGCTGGCGATTGAACCTGACAAGCGGCGCTTATCGTTGGGAGTGAAGCAGCTTCAACCCGACGTATGGGAAACTTTCTTCGAAACCCATCATGTGGGCGATGTGGTTCACGGCAAAGTGTTGCGGGTGGCGGCTTTTGGCGCGTTCGTAGAGATTGCGGAGGGTGTAGAAGGTCTGTGCCACAAGTCGGAGGCCGTCGATGGTAACGGCCAGCCCTTGCATCTTGAGCCCGGCGTGGAACACGACTTCAAGATTATTAAGATGAGTCCTGAGGACAAGAAAGTCGGACTCAGTATTCGGGCCGTCGGCGAAGAGGCTTCGCGTTCCGAAGTGGAAGCGTATAAACAGCCCGTCTCCAGTACCAGTTCGACGATCGGCGAGCTGATCTCGTGGAAGAGAGCCAGCAACGAGAGCAATTAGTTCGCTGCGTATCCCCAGCAGCGGCCATCCTGAGTGGAGCGGCAGCTTCGCGATGGCGAAGCTGCTGCGGAATCGAAGGATCCCTTTAATCCCTATACTCCCTGAGCCCTCAAAGGGAGTTCTCTCGACTCGTTTGGTCTCCTTCCGCACCCTGTTCTAGAATCATTCGTTTGCCCTTGATCATCTCTTCTAGTGAGGACGATTCCTTTGCCCGAAACTATTTATGACGTCGCTATTATCGGCAGCGGACCTGCCGGATACACGGCGGCCATTCGCGCCGGCCAGTACGGACTCAAAACTGCTCTCATCGAAAAAGATGGATTCCTCGGTGGAACCTGTCTGCATGTGGGTTGCATCCCTACCAAGGCGCTGCTATTCAACGCCGAACTCTGGGATCATTTGAAGGACGCCAAGGAATTCGGCATTGAGGGTGTGGATGCGCGCAAGCTGAACTGGGCTGCGATTCAGGATAGAAAGTCGAAGATTGTCGCCAAGCATGCCAAAGGCCTGGAATTCCTGATGAAGAAAAACAAAGTCGATACCCTGAAAGGTTACGGCAAGCTCACTGGGCCGGCGCAGAACGGAATTTTCAGCGTGGAGGTGACCAACGACGGGAAGAGCAGCCATTTGAAAGCAAAGAATGTGTTGCTGGCAACCGGCTCCGAAGCGCGCATGCTGCCCAGCCTGGAGGCCGACGATCGCATTCTTACTAATATTGAAATCCTCAGTCTGAAAGAAATGCCGAAATCACTGGTCATCGTTGGCGCTGGTGCTGTAGGCGTAGAGTTCGCCTCGATCTATCGTTCGTTTGGCTGTGAAGTCACCATCATTGAAATGCTGCCGCGACTTGTGCCTGTCGAAGATGAAGAGGTCTCCAAAGAATTGGCTCGCGTCTACCGCAAGCGCGGCATCGCGTTCCACACAAGCGCGAAAGTGGAAAAGATTGAAAAAACCAAGAGTGGGATCGCCGTCACCATCAGCGCCGAAGGCAAGCAACAGAAAATTGAAGCCGAGAAAATACTAATCGCTGTAGGCCGCAAGCCGCGCACGGAAAATATTGGTGTGGAGAAAACAAAAATCAAGCCCGAGCGCGGCTTTATCCAAACCGATTCCTGGATGCATACCGCCGAGCCCGGCGTATATGCCGTTGGCGACATCGTGCTGGGTATGCCGCAACTGGCCCACGTCGGCGGCATGGAGGCGCTGGTCGCGGTGGCGAAAATTGCAGGGAAGCCGTGTAAGCCGATTAATCCTGAACACATACCAGGGGCTACTTACTGCCATCCGGAAATTGGCAGCGTGGGACTTACCGAAACCAGAGCGCGTGAAGCGGGATACAACATCAAGATCGGAAAATTTCCTTTTACCGCAAACTCGCGCGCATCGATCGTGGGCCAACATGAAGGGTTCATTAAAATAATTTCCGATGCAGATTACGGAGAAATTCTCGGCGTCCATATCATCGGTCCACAGGCCACCGAACTGATCGCCGAAGCTGTCGCCGCCATGGAACTCGAAGCTACTGTCGAAGATTTGATGTGGACTATCCATGCCCACCCGACTCTGGCCGAGGCCATGCTGGATGCATCAAACAGTGTGTATGGAATAGCGATCAACGCGTGAGTAGATTGCCGATTGTCAATTTCCGATTGTCGATTTGCGGCGCAATTGTTTTCTCCATCGGCAATTGGAAATCGAAAAGTTGAAAATTGTTGATTTCCGTCGTCCAACTCGGCGCGGTTGATTACGCCACTGGGCTACGTCTGCAGCAGCAACTTGTTGAACTGCGCAAAGCCGAAAAAATCGGCGATGTGCTGGTTCTGCTCGAACACTCCCCCGTCATTACTCTCGGGCGCAATGCGAAAGCTGCCAATGTGATAGCGTCGCCCGAACTGCTGGCCCAGCGCGGGGTAGAGCTTTACGAGTGCGACCGCGGCGGCGACGTCACATTTCACGGTCCCGGACAAATCGTCGGCTATCCGATCTTCGACCTTCGAGGATTCGCCCGTGGAGCGGCGGCCGCCCCGTCCGCCCTGCGAAAAAATCTTGGCGCTGTCGAATTCGTGCGCCGGCTCGAGGAAGTGCTGATCCGCACCTGCGCCGATTTCGCGATTCCGACCCAGCGTGTGCCAGGCCTAACCGGGGCCTGGACCGATCCAACTCATGAAGCGGTGGACGCCTTCGTTCGCCGAACGGATGAAAACCGGACGGACGAAGGCGTCCGTCCCTCCATGGGCACTGCAGAGGCCAAGATCGCGGCCATCGGCGTCCACATCTCCCGCTTCGTCACTTCGCATGGATTCGCGCTCAACGTAAATACTGACCTGAATTATTTCAGCTTGATCATCCCCTGTGGCATCACGTCGAAGCCGGTGACGTCGATGCAGGAGCAACTCGGGCGTTCACTTAATCTGGACGCGGTTGCCGAATCGCTTTCGCGCAACTTTGGCACTGTATTTACAAGTCAGATCCTTTGGGTTGAAACGATCGACGCTCTACTTGGCCGCACGGTCGGCGTCCCGATGAAGCCGCCGCCCGAACTTCGGCAGATTCACAAAGAAGACGGAACGACTTGGGCTTAGCCCCGCCAGCATCCGCTCCGGCATCTTGGCCCTCGCTTGTGGGAAACGCGTCTTCTAGCGAACCCCTTCCGCCAATCCGGTACTCTGCGATAGCATTAGAATCGTGGCCTCAGAGCGGTGCCTAACTATGCCGATCAAGAAAAAGAATGCCAAACAAAATTCCAATGGCAACCGCTCTCGCAACGGAGGGTCGCGATCCAAGTCCACTGACCTGCAGAACGCCTCGGTCCGCAGTTACTCAATCCCGGATTATCGACTGGAGCGTCCCGACCTTTCCGTCAAGCAGCGTTTAGAAAAAGATAAAGACGGTACCGAACACGTTCGCTATGAAGTCAGCGGCAGTCTCGACGCCCCCGTCCCGCCGATTCGCGACTCGAAATATCTCAGCAAGCAACAGTGCATCGAGATTTACCGCTACATGCTGCTCAACCGCAAGATGGAGGTCGCGCTCGAAAATCTTTACAAGCAAGGCAAGGTGGTCGGTGGAGTTTATTTCGGTCTCGGGCAGGAAGCCTGCTCCTGCGCATCGGCCTATGCGCTCGACAAAGATGATTGGTTCGCGCCCATGATTCGCAATCAGGGAGCGCTGTTAGTCCGCGGCTTTCGCGCCGCCGACACCATGATGCAATATATGGCGAAAGCCGATTCACCAACGCACGGCCGCGACGGCACCTCGCATTTCGGCGACATCGAAAAGCGCAACATGGTTTCGCCCATCTCGATGCTAGGTGATCTCATACCGGTACTCTCCGGCGTCGCGCTGGGCGCGCGTTTACAGGGACGCAACATTGCGGCTCTCACATGGATCGGCGACGGCGGACAGTCCACCGGCGTTACCTACGAAGGGATCAACTTCGCCGCAGTGCAGAATCTCGGCCTCGTGCTTGTTGTCGAGAGCAATCTCTGGGCTTACTCCACGCCCTCGGAGATGCAATACCGTGTGAAGGATCTGGCTGAACGTGCCATCGGCTACGGCATTCCCGGAGTGATCGTCGACGGCACCGATGCCTGCCAGGTCTACGACGCCGCCCGCGACGCCATCGAGCGCGCCCACCACGGCGAAGGCCCCACGCTGATCGAAGCGAAGATGATGCGCATGAAGGGCCACGCCATCCACGATGCTGCTGCATACGTGCCGAAACCTATGTTCGAGTTCTGGAAGAAGCGCGATCCGATTGCGCGGTTTGAGAATTACCTGGTGAAAGATAAAAAGTGGCTGACGGCGAAAGAGAATGCAGAATTAATTGCTGAGGTCGAACGCGTGATCGAAGCCGAGCGTGAGATCGCGGTGAACTCTCCGATGCCAACACCGGAGTCCGCTGAGGGCGGTGTGTTCTGCGAAGACGGCTGCCATGAGATCAAGCCAAAGTATGGGATGCCGAAAGCGAAGAAGGGGATCGGTCGGTTCAAGGAGACTGAAGCGGCAGTGCATTTGAAGTGAAGATGAATACATCCGCAAATGTACGTTGTCGGTTACGGTTGCGAGACATCGCTCATCTCCTGTTCATAGGCGTGCTTTGTGTTTCGGTCACATCGCAGGCACCAGCGAAAAGTGAGCGGGACTCGACAGCGATTCCAAAGAATCAGAGGGTCTCGATTGAGTTCGAAAGCTTCGACAAAGAACAGGGAACCATAAAGTTGAGGCTGCATAATTGGACCGCTTGGGACATACGAATTCCCGTCGAGATGAACTTTCCTGGCAAAGCAAATAGTCTCGACGTTGTAAAGTCCGCGAAGGCTCACCCTGACGGGGCCGAAGCGCCAGTACGATATTACTTGGAAGAATATGACCCCGGCCCGCGGATGCAAACGACCGATGCATCCGGACAGAAGTCCCCGCCCGACGAACCCAAGCATCGACCGGTTCCAAAGTTCCAACGAGTTGATTTCATGAAGGAATGGTGGATTCCGAAGAACCAGAGCATAGTGTTCGAGGTTCCCAAAGAGCACTTGGCCAGAAATATCGAGCTTTATGTTTATCTCAGATATGAATGGGAAAGTTTAGGATCTGAGGTTCTGGATGGGCCAGTCCATCTCGTTTATTTTCGGGGGATCGACTTACCGAAAAGGATTCAGGCAAAGATCGAGTAACTTTTGCAACCTCGAGAAGGAATGGAAGCGCGGGTGCCGTCTAGCGGTACACTTCCCTCCGATGCCCAACAGCGAGCACTAATACCAGCAACACCCCGCGATGCACTTGATATACAACTCGATAGTCGCCGGTTCGAATCCGCCAAGTATCAGGGACGGCGGCCATCTTCTTGCATCCAGGAGGAAACGGCTCCTCTCGCAGAGCCTCAATCTTGGCGGCCAAACGCCTCTGAGCTTCGCGCGGGAGTTTTTCCAGTTGCCGAAGCGCAGGAGGCTTGAACTGAATCGTGTAGGCCACAACCGCCGCCGTTCCTATAGCTTGAGGTCTTTCTTAATCTTCTCCCAGGGAATCGTGCGCGGATCCTTTAGCGCTTCTCGGGCCGCAGCCACGTCGATTTCATCTTCCAGTCTTTCCAAGAGTTCTAGGTCCTCGATTGGTACCACGGCTGCAACAGCTTTCTTGCCGCGGTGTACGATAACTCTTTCGCCTCGGTATTCGGCGCGGCTTAGAATGTCGGAAAAGTTCTGCCTTGCGAGGCTGGCGGTCAATTTGGTCGGCATAAGTTGATTGAGGAAATCTGCTAAAAAGTATAATAACACATTTCGTACAAACCGTACCGGATTAATCCGTGTTGATCCGAGCAAATCCGCGGCAAGGAACGTAACCCTATGCAACTCACCTACCTCGAAGCCATCCGCCAGGGAATCTGGGAAGAAATGGACCGCGATCCAACCGTCTTCTGTCTCGGCGAAGATATTGGCATTTACGGCGGTGCATTCAAGGTCACAGACGGTTTCATCGACCGCTTCGGTCCCGAGCGCGTCATCGACACGCCCATCGCTGAATCGGCCATTGTGGGCGCGGCTTTCGGAGCGTCGCTCACCGGCATGCGTCCCGTCGCCGAGTTCCAGTTCATGGATTTCATCGGTTGCGCCTTCAACCAGATTTCCAACATGGTCGCCAAAACGCATTATCTCTGGGGCGCGCCCGCTCCGCTCGTTCTACGCGGACCCAGCGGCGGATACGTCCATGGCGGTCCGTTCCACTCGCAGAATCCGGAAATGTGGTTCGTTCACAATCCTGGATTGAAAGTCATTTGTCCAGCTACGCCGTACGACGCAAAGGGCCTGATCAAGGCTGCTATCCGCGATAACAATCCATGCATTTTCTTCGAACACAAGTATCTTTATCGCCGCATTAAGGGTGAAGTGCCGGCGGACGACTACGTCGTTCCCATCGGCAAAGCGAACATCGTCCGCGAAGGCCGCGATCTCAGCATCATTACTTACGCCGCAATGGTTCACACTGCGTTAGAAGCCGCCGAGGCTCTGAAGAATGACGGGATCGATCTCGAGATACTCGACCTGCGTACCGTCTCGCCGCTGGACCGCGAAGCCATCGCTCAGACTGTAAAAAAGACGAACAAAGTTATTGTCCTACACGAGCACTCGCGTACTGGAGGATTGGCCGGAGAAATTGCGGCCATCATCAACGAGGAGGCTTTCGATGATCTCGATGGACCCATCGTCCGCATTGCCGGCTTGGATTCCGCCATCCCTTTTTCTCCTCCGCAGGAGGAACATTACCTACCGCAGGTCAGTGAGGTAGTGCGCGAAGGCCGGAAATTAAAAGCCTATTGAACCAAACGAAGCTAATAAATAGGGATAGCCGGTCTTCAGTTCCACGGGGGACGAGTTCACGGATGTCCCCGAAGCGTAATCTGTGGTCCGCACACAACTAGCGCCAACCCTGCCGCTTCTGCCACAATAGTCGATTCCCGGAGGGGACCATGGGTAGATTCATTCTCGGCGTCTTCATTACTCTTCTCGTATTAATTCTTGGCGTGCTTGGTTTTGCGATGCTCGGCTTTTTCCCCACGTCGGCAAATGTCGCGCCACCGGAATGGGAACATCACTTGGCGAACAGCGCCGTCGATGCGTCGATGGAGCGGCACGCTCCTCACGTTACGAACCCTGGGCCGCCCAACGACCAGAACCTTGAGGAGGGCATGAAGCTTTACAGCATGAACTGTGCCCTCTGCCATGGCGACCTCGACCGCAAGCCGGCCTCGCTGGCGCAATCTTTCTACCCACCCGCTCCTAATCTGGTTTCCCACCCTCCCGATGATCCGGAGTGGCACATTTTCTACACCATTCGTACCGGCGTCCGCTACACCGCCATGCCCGCTTGGGACAAAACTCTGAGCGAGCAGGACATATGGAAGATCACCAGCCTCCTCTCGCACATGGATAAACTGCCGCCGGCCGTTCAGGATTATTGGAAAACCAACTTCGGTGTAGCCGCCCCGGTGGGCGAGGATGAGAAGAAGTAAGCCATGGGAACGGCCGAGGCGTTTCTAAAATCGACAATACTAACTTTCGACTTCTGTTGACACCGTTGGGGGAACGCGCAATACTTCCGCACTAGCGTGCCGCCCTCGTCTACTCCTGCTTGCCAAGGCGGACGCGCCGTTTGCCACTTTCCCAGGAGGATTTCGCATGTCCCGCACCGCCCGCTTGGCACGGAATATTTTTCCGCTATTGCTGATTGCAGTCTCCGTCCCCTTTGCTTCGGCCTCTGGCCCTTATGTGATCGGTTCGGCGAATACGGTGACCGCCGACCCCACCGTGCCTCGGCCCTCGACTAAGCCTTGTGTTGTGCAGCTATTCAGTGGCGCATCTTTCTACGATTTTAACGTCGAGAACTTTACCTATAGCCCGCCTTCCGATTGTCCTGGGCCATGGGCTAAGGTGGTGCTCGAAGCGGATATCAACCTGAATGCCGGCATCCAGTACGATCGCACCGCCAATTTCTGGCTCGGTCCAGTAAATATTTATTTCGGTACTACCGCCGAGCCTTCGCCGAACGAAGGTCCGTCGTGGCATATCGAAAACGATCTCACCGATTACAGTTCGATCTTCTATACCGCGCAGACCGGTCAAGCCAACATCGGCAACACGTTGTGCTGCGGGTTGACGTCCACCATCTATGCATCCGCGTCGCTGGAGTTCTATCCGATTCCCAAGGGACAGACAGCTCCTGTTTCCGCTAACGTGGTGCTGCCACTTTCGGCCGGACCTTCAGGCGGAACGGTCGGTCTAGGCTCAACTTCCAGTACGCTCTCCGGCACTTTCACCATGCCCACGAACGTGGAGACCGCTTATCTTGACGTTTACGCGCAGAGCCAATCCGGAGATGAGTTCTGGTATACGTGCGTGCCCAACGATGTCGCATCAGAGCTGGAAAGCTGCAGCAATACGGGGTTCCGCGAGACCGAGATCACAATCGACGGCCAGCCAGCCGGAGTAGCTCCAGTCTTTCCGTGGATTTATACCGGCGGTATCGATCCTTACCTGTGGTTCCCGATCCCCGGCGTGCAAACTTTGAACTTCACTCCGTATCGAGTGAATCTGACTCCGTTCGCGGGAGTGTTGAGCAACGGCCAGCCGCACACGGTCTCCCTCAGCGTGTACAACGCTAACAATTATTTCTCAGCCACGGCATCGCTTTTGCTTTACTTGGATGCGGGTAGCGCCGAGACCAGCGGCGCGATTACTCAAAATACTCTGACCGGGCCGTCTCCGGTGATCACTGAAAAGCTCAACGTGCAGCCGACTTTTATAAAGGGCACTGTCGATGTCACTTCGAGACGCAGCTTTGTGATCTCGGGCTATGTGAATACCTCACACGGCAAAGTGACGACCAAGGTTTCGCAAACCGTAGGCTTTTATAACGACCAGAATTTTAATATCACTGGAAACCAGTACGTCCAGGATATTTTGCAAAACACCACGATCAACTCAAACACAACGGTATCGCAAGCGGGCTTACCTGCCACTGTTTACAACCAGAATTACACTTTCCCGTTGACAGTTAACATCTCAGAAGTGTTCCTCTCTAACGGCAATATCAACCAAAAAACCAACGCCAAACAGACTTACCAGCGAACTGATACCACCACCCAGGGTGGCAGCGTGACGTATTTCAGTTCACTCGAAAACGCTGGTCAGCACCTGGATACGCTCGAGTTTGATTCCTCGTTCAACCTGCTCGGCAATAGCGGCCAAACCGGAGCGCAGCAGTACAACTACTTTGATTCAACCGGAGCAGCCTATGACTGCGCCATCGCGGCCGTCGCCAATGTACTCACAGCCTATAGTCCGGGGTGCAAGCAATAGTTAACAGACAAAGACCGCGCAACGTGAACTGAAAGACCAAGGGAGCGGCCAATGCCGCTCCCTTGATTCAATAGGACTGGAGTCAAGTCAGAGGTTTACATTCATTCTGGCGGCCGCGTAATCGCGCCCTGCGATGCCGACGAAACCAGCGCCGCGTATTTGGCGAACACGCCTGTCGGATAGCGCGGCTGCGGCGGCTTCCATTCTTCCATTCGCTGGCGAATCACTTCGTCGCTGATCTCAACCTCCAGCACTCGCTGGCTGACGTCGAAACGGATTATGTCGCCGTCGCGCACGGCTCCAATAGGCCCGCCCAGGGCGGCTTCCGGCGAGACGTGGCCGGCCATTAATCCGTGAGTCGCACCAGAGAATCGGCCATCGGTCAACAGCGCAACAGAGGATCCCAGTCCCTCGCCCACAAGCGCTCCAGTCACGCTCAGCATCTCGCGCATGCCCGGTCCGCCTTTAGGGCCCTCATTGCGAATGACCACGACATCGCCCGAATGAATCTGCTTGCTGGTAACGGCGGTCATGGCATCTTCTTCCGATTCAAAGACACGCGCCGGGCCGCGCTGCTCGAGCCGCTCATGTCCACTGATCTTGGCCACACAACCCTCGGGCGCGAGGTTCCCCTTCAAAATGACCAGCCCGCCGGTTTTCTTCAGCGGCTTTTCCAGCGGTGCAATCACTTCTTGACCGGGAGTTTCGATGGCGCTCTCACTTTCGGCCTTAAGCGAGAGCCCAGTTACCGTCATTGCGGCGGGATGAAGATGTTTTCCATGCAGCAACCGCCTGGCCAGCAAGCGCACTCCGCCCGCGCGGTGCATATCGGCGGCCACGAAACGTCCGGAAGGTTTCAGATCGGCAAGCAACGGCGTGCGTTCGCTCACCGTCTGAAAATCGTCAATCTGCAAATCGACGCCAGCTTCGCGCGCAATCGCCAACAGGTGCAAGACCGCATTGGTCGATCCTCCAGTTGCGGCCACGGACGCGATCGCATTTTCAAATGCGTCGCGAGTCAGAATATCGTGCGGGCGGATTCCCTTCTCCAACGCATTCAGGATTACCTTGCCAGAGGCGAATGCGACGGAATCTTTTTTCGCATCCATTGCCGGCACACTGTTGAAGCCCATAGGAGAAAGCCCGATCATCTCCATTACTGTGGACATGGTGTTCGCGGTGTACTGGCCGCCGCAAGCGCCCGCACCCGGACAAGCCACATCCTCCAGATCGTGCAAATCCTTATCGGTAATTTTTCCCGCAGCATTCGCACCGACGGCTTCAAAAACATCTTGTATGGTCACATCTTTGCCGCGGTAGCTGCCTGCAGCGATGGTTCCTCCGTAAAGCACAAGCCCAGGAATATCCAACCTCGCCAGCGCCATGGCTGCGGCGGGAATCGTCTTATCGCATCCCACCACGCACACCACCGCGTCGAACAACTGGCCACGACAGACTAGTTCTATGGAATCGGCAATCAGTTCGCGACTCACCAGCGAAGCGCGCATGCCTTCCGTGCCCATGGTTTCGCCATCGGAAATGGCGATGGTATTGAATTCCATGGGAGTGCCGCCTGCGGCGCGAATGCCCTCTTTTACTTTGGCCCCAAGCCGCCGCAGATGAAAGTTGCACGGCATGGTTTCAATCCAGGTGTTGGCCACGCCGATCAACGGCTTGCTAAGATCGGCGTCAGTAAATCCGATCGC
>JBAWBG010000055.1:0-48370 GCA_049589695.1 Candidatus Sulfotelmatobacter sp.
CCCAACGATTAGAAGCGAGCCAAGGTTGGAAAGCGCAAAAACTCTACGAGAGCGAAATGGCGCTCCTCTTCGAGCGCATGCAGTAGTGTGCTCGAAAAGCGCTTGACACCGCCGGCATTGTTAGAGACGGCGATGTTACATCAGCCGGGGAAGAGCCAGACTCGTGACATGGCTACTTCTTGGGCTTAGTAAATGACAATTGGCGTGCATTTGAACGAGCCCACGAAGGTTATCGCAGACTCAGTTGTGGCATACCAAAGCCGGCTGCCAGGTGAAGCGGATATCACGCACTTACAAGCGGGGTGCGGGATAGTTTTTGACACGGGTTCCGAACTCCGGCGTCACGCGTGGCGGCGACGTGATCGAGATTCGCCGCCAACGCTAACTGCGTGCTGTCGTCGGCAAAAACTTATCCAGTAGCGGACAGTAATAGCCGAGTAGCCTGGAGATGTTTGGACCGCACAAATATCCGCTTTCGCCCAAGCCATAGGCCAGGCATCAAGCCGATGCCCATCAGCAGGAAGGAGGCTGGCTCGGGCACGACGCTCGGTTTCTCGATGTTGAGCACGAAACTGTTCGCGCCAGAGTTCCAGGTCCAGGTGTAGGTGCCGGGCGTCGCATTCAGAGTGGCGAGCGTCCCACTGTAGGTCGCGGTGCCGGAAAGGCTGGTGCCGGAGACGTAACCATGCGGCACCTCGATAAGTAGCCCAAAGTCCTCGAGGAAGACGGAGTCTCCGCTTGCGCTGCTCGCGAAGCCCCCAAAGCCGGGGCCGAAACTCGCCGGCCCGGATAGTCCGGAATACAAATCGGTGTTACCGAACGGCCCGATACCTATAATGCCGTGGGCGGGGTACAGTTCGGAACCCGCGGAGGTGGAGCCAAAGGATGTCAGGCCGGTCAGGTCAATGGTTCCGCTTCCAGTTGCGACGACGTTAGGCCCTACTTGGGCGAGCGTCACAGTAAATATCGAATCGGCGTGGGCGATTCCAGTGGCTAATAGCACCAGCGTAGCCAACATGCAGGGCAGCAAACACCGGAAGGATACTTTTTTCATTGGCTTCCTCTTCCCTTTGAGAAATTTTGGCTGTCAGAACCCCCGTTTCATGTTTCTCTTTCTGCGCAAAATACTGCGCTTGTATGGCAAGTGAGTGACCAGCGCTGGACCTCTGTTGACACTGATGACAAACGATTTAGCAGCGATTGCAATGGCAGGCTTGTTGTCCGTGTGCAGATCTCTACAGCTAAAGCGCAGAAATTTGGCACTAACTAGGCCTCTCGTGGCGCAGGTTTCACGCGCTACATCGCGCGTTCGGCCCGCTCTCTATTTCTTGATGAACCATTACCGCAGCGTAGGATACATTCCTGCAAACATCAGTAAAACATCCAGGGTATCGGTCATGCCGTGCGCGATGATCGGCACGGCGAGACTTCGTCTGCACGCAAGATAGATGACTCCCAGCACAAGCCCATCGAGCGTGTTCTCCAATTGACCCGTAATACCCTGACCGAGATGCGCACCGCCGAATATACAACTGCTGACGATCAGACCGACCAGGAAAGTATGTGCAGGCAACCGGCCCGGTGTTCACGCGAAACGGAACTCACGCGATCGCAATCAAACAAATCAAGGAACTGAAGAGCGTTCACTTGGACACGGATGCTCGCTGAGTTTCCAAGTACCACGGCCCACCCGGCTCGGCAATCACCTGAAACCATTCAACCAATCCGTAGCTTTCCCCCGTCACGACCGGATCTCAGTGCAAAATATACGTGCCGAACGAACATCATTGCTCGCGGGCAACGACATAGATCCTCCAAAAAGCTAGTCTTGTACTCGGGTTGTCACGAGCCCGGCCTGCAAAGCGGATGGTTCGCTGATCTCCGCCACCATCGTCTTGGGCGAACGGAGCGAGCAGTGTGAGACTAGCCCAGTCGCGGCCATTGTTA
This sequence comes from Candidatus Sulfotelmatobacter sp., assembly GCA_049589695.1. Lineage (GTDB taxonomy): Bacteria > Acidobacteriota > Terriglobia > Terriglobales > Acidobacteriaceae > Sulfotelmatobacter. Next base: position 1,948 of record JBAWBG010000055.1, read on the forward strand.
GGAAGAATCGCGATCTGATCCGTGCTGATAACGGTGGACGCTTCCGCCGAGGTACGATCGGCAGGAGCGGTGGCCGCCTGCACCTCGACTCGCTCCGTAGCTGCGCCTACTGCCAGCATGGTATCAAGGGTTCGCGTTTGTCCAACCAGCAACAACAAGTTCTCGATGGCTTTTTCCTTGAAGCCGGTCTTCATAACGGTCACGGAATAGCGGCCGACTGCCAGCCCCGGAAAGCGATAGTAGCCGTTTGAATTAGTACGCTGTTCCTGCGTGAGGCCGGTGTCCACGGCCACGATCTTGACAGTGGCATTAGAGATAGTAGCGCCGCTCGGATCGGTGACGATGCCCTCGAGCACTGCGCGATCCACCTGGGCAAATGCCATTGTCACCAGGAATAGAAAGAGAACCAGGCTAACCACAACCGTCAAACAGCGACACAGGGTCGAAACAGACTGATATCGAGTCATGCGATTCCTCCCTAAACTTAAGGATGGGAAAACCTCTGTTTCTGCTCGTGTGCCAATGCAAACTCAGCGCAGACTGCTCCGCTACTCTGCAAAAGCTTTTCGTCCAGGATGACAGGGGATTCTAGGTATGCTTTGTTACGCGGTCGTGAAGAGAAGATTAATTTTTCTTCACATTGAGTTCAGAAGATCGACCGTGGTAGAGAATCGGGCCCCAGCGCACTCAGACTTAGGGACCGGTGAACAAATGAGTGCGAAGGAGGATCACGCAAAAAGAGTTCAGGCAGACTTAAGGAGGCTTTGAGACAATACTTTCAGGTTGTCATTGTCATGCGCGTACTTCTAGTCGAAGACGAACAGCGGCTCGCCGAGAATATCGTTGCCGCTTTGCGGGAAACCGGACTGGCGGTGGATCATGTTGCCGACGGAGAAGCGGGCTCGCACCTCGCCGACCAAGGTATCTATGACGCAATCGTGCTCGACTTGATGCTTCCCGGCAAGAGTGGTCAGCGTGTTCTGCAAGACCTGCGGCGAAGAAAACTTCATACTCCGGTCCTCATTCTCACCGCCCAAGAAAGCAAAGAGTCGGTTGTGAATCTGCTGAATGCGGGAGCTGACGACTATCTCAGCAAGCCATTTGATCTGGGAGAACTTCTCGCTCGAATCAAAGCCCTCATACGGCGCGCGAAAGGTGTCTCAACTCCGGTGTTAGTGGTTTCGGATCTGGAATTGAATACCGTGCAGCAAACGGTTCGTCGCCGGGGCCGCTCTCTCGATCTCTCGCCTACGGAATACCGGATTCTGGAATACCTCATGCATCGGCCACGCGCCGTTGCTTCACAGCAGGAGTTGCTCGAACATTTATACGATTTCGATTGGGAACATCATTCCAACGTCATCGAAGCTCATATATCGAACCTGCGAAGAAAACTGAACGTGGAAGGGGCGGAACCGCTAATCGAGACCCTGCGGCACCGGGGATACCGCCTGCGGGAGGAGGGTGGCGCGCAATGACAGGCTCCCTCTCAATCACGCGACGGCTTGTGGTCACTGTGCTTATTCTTGAACTACTATCCGCAGTGGCCCTGATCGGGGCTATTACCGTTCACGAGTGGAGTGTGCAGTTGAAAGTCTTCGATGCGTCGCTGGCGGCGACGGCAGAGTCGTTGATGGGCGCGGTCCAGGATACAGAAGATGAAAGCGACAACGTCATGCTCGACATGCGTGGAGTGCGGGTTGCGCAGGATGCGGCCTTTCGCGTGGAGGATGAACAAGGCAGAGTGCTCGGCTCTGCTGGAAATCCGCCGCCTTTAGAGACCGCAGCGTCCGGGGCGCCCGCCTTTCGCAACGCGGACATAAACGGCCGCGGCTACCGATTCCTCGTTTTTCACGGTCTTCGCATCGTTGATCCTGGTCAATCGAATGGCGGAGTTCGCCACAGTATTACGATCGTGTACGGAACTCCCGTGCGTCACGTGTGGCACGAGGTTCGTGAGGCAATTCGCTTCTTTGCGATAGCTACCGCGCTCCTGTTAGGCGTCACCGCGGTGGTCATGGCATGGCTAGTGCGAAAGGGATTGTCACCCGTCCATGAACTCGCGTGTGAAGCGGAGCGCATATCGAGCGACTGGCAATTCCACGCACCTGTCAGCGCGAAAAAAACCGTGGAGTTGCGGCCTCTTGCCGCCGCTCTCGAAGCCGCGCTCGCCCGTCTGCAACGCTCCTTTGAGCAGCAGAGAAGATTCACCAGCGATGCCGCACATGAGCTGAAGACCGATTTGGCAATCGTCAAGTCGTCGCTGCAACTTTTATCGATGCGGAAGCGCACTCCCGAAGAGTATCGGCAAGGCCTGGCGCTGGGTCTGGAGGACTTCACTCGTCTGGAGTTCACGGTGGAGAAGATGCTTACTTTGGCGCGGCTGGAGCAACCTGCGGAGAGTAGTAACTCGTCGAGCGCCCCTCAAGTTTGTTCTCTCCGTGATGCGATCGAGGAAGCTGTACATCAAAGCAGGCCCTACGCGCAGCTAAAATCCATTGATGTCGTGCTGGAATTCAGTGGTGACGTCAGGATACCGATCGATAGCCGCGACGCGCTTCTGTTGTGCGCGAACATTCTCGTGAACGCACTGCAGCACAGCCCTGACGGAGCTACCGTAACAATTGCCGTGCACCCCACTGGGAGCGGGATTCGGCTCATGGTGCAAGATCAGGGGCCAGGCATTTCCGACGAAGACCTCCTCCATATCTTCGAGCCCTTCTATCGGGGCGATCCATCGCGAAGCCGAAAGAGTGGAGGCACTGGCCTCGGGCTCTCGATTTGCAAGGCAATCTGTGAGCGTGCGGGAGGATCAATCGAGATTGCAAACAACCCGGGCGGTGGCGCTTTGGTCTCGGTGCGGCTCCCGGGGGAACTCACGCCATCCGCTTCCACATATTCAGCTTGGCTTAAGGCGGAGTAACGATACTCAGAAAGCCGGCAGCGATGCCGAGTCTCCCGAGGAGTTCACCATGCGCGTTTATCGAGGAATGGTTGCAGTGGCGGTCGTCTCCCTTGTGGCGGTATGTGCTGCGCAAAACTATCACGTGGCTAACCACTGGAAGCTGGGCGGGCAGGGTGGATGGGATTACCTGCTGAGTGATGATGCAGCGCACCGTCTCTATGTCACGCACAACTCGCGCGTCGAAGTCGTGGATACCACCACAGGCAAGCCAATTGGCGCCATCACAGGCCTAAAGAGTACACACGGCGTCGCGCTCAATCCTGACGGGAAGACCGGCTACATCAGCGACGGCGCAGGAAACGCAATCGTCGTCTTCAATCGCGCCGACTTCTCCATCCGGGCAACCGTGCCGGCCGGCACAAATCCCGACGGCATCACGTTCGAACCGGCGACCAGGACTGTGTGGGCCTTCAACGGGCGCAGCAAGAATGTCTCTGTATTGGATACTTCTTCCAACGCGGTCGTGGCCACGATCGACTTGCCGGGCAAGCCTGAGTTTCCGCAGGCCGACGGCAAGGGCTCGGTGTTCGATAATATTGAGGACAAGAACGAAATCGTGAAACTGGACGCAGCCAGCCACAAAGTAGTCGCCCTATGGCCTCTGGCAGGCTGCGAATCGCCTTCCGGCATGGCAATTGACCGCGACAAGCATCGACTCTTCTCGGTCTGTGACGGGGGAAAGATGGCCGTAGTGGATTACGAGTCAGGCAAAGTGCTCGGTCTGGCTGCCATCGGCGACTCACCCGATGCCGCCGGTTTTGATCCGAAGCACGAATTGGCGTTCTCTTCCAACGGAGGCGATGGCACGCTCACTATCGTGAATGCAGGCAAGCCCGGATTTCCTGTGCTCAAGACCGTGCAGACGGAAAAAGGCGCGCGTACCATGGCGCTTGACACCGAAACGGGACGCATTTACCTGCTGACTGCGCAGTTCGGACCTGCTCCGGCGCCAACCGAAGCCATGCCACACCCGCGGCACAGCATCGTGCCCGACACGTTCGAGATCATTGTTGTGGAACCGTAGGTTTCGAAGCTTCGAACTGACAAAAGGCCTGCGATCGCGATCGTAGGCTTTCTTATGTCGCGATCTCGTGGCGGGATCGAGTGAGCAGGTAGTAGATAACCGGAGTGACAATCAGACTCAAGACCATCGAGATCGTCAGTCCTCCGATCACAGCGATGGCCAGGGGCTGAAGCATCTGCGATCCGGAACCGAGCGCAAACGCGAGCGGAAGCATGCCACAGATTGCTGCCGATGCCGTCATGAGAATCGGGCGCAGACGGCGTTGTGCGGCATTGACCATCGCTTCCCGCGCCGATCCGCCCTCATGACGGAAGCGTTCATCCGCATCCAGCAGCAGGATCCCATTCTTCGCGACAATTCCGATGACCATGATCACGCCCATGAAGGACGCTACGTTGAAGGTTGTAGCCGTGACCAGCAAGGCGAATACTACCCCAGCAATGGAAAGCACCGACGACGTGAGAATCGCAATCGGCGCAGAGAAGTTGCGGAACTCGATCATCAGCACTCCAAAAACCAGCGCCAAAGAAAGAAGGAGAACACCCAACAGTTCGTGGAAGGACTGTTGCTGCTCCTGATAAGTTCCGCCGTATTCCACTCTCACGGTCGGGGGCAGGTGCAGGGCGTTGACTGCGCGCTGCACTTTCGCGATTGCAGTTCCGAGATCGGAACCCTCAAGTCGCGCCGTCACCGTAATGAGCTGTTGCAGGTTCTCGCGTTTTATCTCATTTTGCGGAGGCAGTTGCGTTACCTGCGCCAACGATCCCAGGGTTGCCAGCTTGCCGGATGAACTGTTGAAGACCGTGTTCTGGATCGTCTGCAGCGATTGGCGGGTCTCCTCCCCGAGCCGAACGCGGACCGTGTAGGGCTTTCCATTCGCAATGAGCGGGTCGGTCGTGGTTACACCATCTAGGATGGACGTCGCGTCTTCGGCAATTTCGGTGGGCGTGAAGCCCATGCGAGCAGCAACCGTCGGATCGATCTGGAAATTCGTCGCAGGGCCGCTGATGGTGTTGTCGATGCCGTTTTCAACGTCGACAACACCGCTAATCTTGCCGATGGCGTCGCCGATACGCGGGCCAAGGTTCGTCAGCAACGCGGCGTCGCTGCTAAAGACTTTGATCTGAATCGGCTCCGGCGCGTTCGATAGATCGCCAATCATATCCTGCAATACCTGGGTGAACTCCACATCGAGCTCTGGCTCAGTCTTGCGGATCTGGGCGCGCGCATCCGCGATCACCTCGTCGATTGCGCGGTCGCGCTTGCTCTTCAGTTTCACCGTAATGTCGCCGGTGTTGGCCTCAGTGACCGCAGCCAGGCCCATCTGAAGGCCGGTGCGGCGCGAGGTGCTTTCGACTTCCGGAATCGCATGCAGCATTCGATCCACGTGCTCCAACACCCGGTTTGTCTCCGTGAGAGAGCTGCCCGCGGGCATAATGTAGTCGAGGATGAACCCGCCTTCATCCATCTCTGGCAAAAGATCGGAGCCGAGCGCGCGATAACATAAAAAAGTGCCCATCACCAGAATCGTGCACAGTCCAAGCAGCATCAAGGGACGATTCAGCGACCAGCTAAGTCCGCGCTCATGCCATTGCAGGACTTTGCGCATGATTGGTCCATGCTCGTCGTGATTGGCAGCGCTCTCACGGCGCCGCGTTCGCAGGAAAACCAGGCAGAGCGCGGGAGTCCATGTGACCGCAAGAAGCAGGGACGTAAGCAGTGCTGCCGTCATCGTAATCGCGAGCGCGCGGAAAAAGCTTCCGGTCACGCCGGTCACGGAAACCAGCGGCAGAAAAACCACCACAGGCGTAATGGTTGATCCGACGAGAGGCACGGCGATCTCCCGCAAGGCAAGCCGGGTAGCCTGCGCGCGATTCTCGCCCCGGTCGCGATGCGAAACAATGTTCTCCACCACCACAATCGCGTCGTCGATCACCAATCCAATGGCTGCCGCCAGGCCGCCGAGGGTCATCAGATTAAAGCTTTCTCCAATTGCCCACATCAGGAGAATGGTGATGGCGACCGTAACAGGAATGACCAGTCCGGCTACAACCGATGACGTCCAGTCACTAAGGAAAAGGAACAGAATGATGCATGCCAGCAGAAGCCCGATGAGGATCGCGTCACGGACGCTTCGGATGCTCTCGCGAACCAGCTCCGACTGATTGTAATAAGGTTCGAGCCGCACGCCGGCCGGCAGTGTTTTCCGGAGTTGCTGAACTTTTGCCGCCACAGCGTCGGCGACGGCGACAGCATTGCTCGAAGGCTGACGGGTGACGTTCAACAAAACCGCAAGGCCGAGATTCGCTGTCACCGCCGTATACACCGGCAACACTCCTGCCTGAACCGTCGCTACATCCGAAACATGCACGGCCACTCCGCCTGGCGTAGTCTTGACGACGAGATGGCCAAGTTGCTCGACATCGTGCGCCTGCGCTCCGACCAGGGCGAGAATTAACTGGTGATTGGCTTCGTAGAGGCCCGGCGAGTCGATGATGTTCGAGGCCTGCACCGAGTTGACGAGATCAAGTACCGTAACCCCGGCGTTTTGCATCCGCGCCATATCGGGCACGATGTGAAACTCCGGCACCTTGCCACCCTGCACCGTAATCGTGCTCACCCCCTCGACCCGGTTGAGCGGCGGTTTGAGCTGGTAGGTCGCCAGTTCCCACAGTTGTGTCTGCGAGAGCCGGTCGGAGGTAAGGCTGTAACCAAGAATGGGAAACGTAGCGAATGTAAGACGGTTGGTGGTAATGACCGCAGTGGTTGGAAGCGACTGCCTTACTCTGCTGATGGCTGCGTCCACCAGTTGGAGCGTTCGGTACATGTCGACGCTCCAGTCAAAAAACAAGCTAACTTCAGCTGAGCCTCGGCTGGTGGTTGACCGGACCGTGACCAAGCCGGGAACCGAATTGACCGCATCTTCAATCGGCTTAGTAATAGTGACCTGCATCTGCTCGACCGGCATCACGCCGTTGTCGACGCCGATCACCACGCGCGGGAAATTTGTCTCGGGGAAAACTGAGATTGGAACCTGCTGTGCCGCATAAATGCCAGCAAGCGACAACACAATCAGGAAGAAGAAGATAGGTCCCCGATAGCGAATGAGCCAGAATGTTGTCTCGGCGTGGGGTGGCAATGACTGTGACTGCAAAGACGGTTCCGTCACTTCGTCTCTCCGCCCGTGTGCTCTTCGCCTTCGGTCGCTTTGCCAATCGTTACCTTCGTCCCGTCGTCAAGACCGTAGGATCCGGTAGTGATAACCGTCTCAGAAGCGTCGAGCCCCTGCGTGACCTGAACGTCTTGGCCATCGTCAATGCCCAGTTCCACAGCTTTCTTGTGAGCGACTCCATCGGCGCCGACCACCATCACAGACTTCGAACCGTCCTGGGCCGTCAGCACGGCGGACAGCGGAACTTTCACAGCCTTGGCAACCGTCTTTCCCTTAATCGAGGTTCTTACTGGAGTTCCCGCTTTATACTTTCCGCCCTTGTTACTTATGCGGAGCCACACTTCCACCGTCGTGCTGCCGGGATCGAGTGCGGGACTAACCAGGAAAACCTTCGCTGGCGCTGGCTTCTGTACCGCGGGAATCAGAACCGAGGCGTCGTCGTCAACTTTCAGTTGTTGGGCGATCGTTTGCGTCAGATGAACCTTCGCGATGAGCGAAGATGTGTCCATCACGGTGATCAGCGGCGCGCCGGAGTTGGCAGTCTCGCCGGCAAACAGAGGACGGTCGGTCACAACTCCGGTGATCGGACTGCGAATTTCCGAGTACGAGACCTGCGCCTTTGCGGCCAGATATTTCCCCTTCGCCGAGGAGAGTTGTCCCTGAGCCTGTTGGACTGAAGCCTCGCGGCCCACCGCCTTTAGGGAATCCAGATGATTTCGCGCCACATCGTAGGCAGCCTGCGCCTGCACCAGGGCCGCCGCCGCTGTGTCGTAGTCTCTGCCCGGAATGGCTCCTTCAGCGAAGAGTGTTCGCCGCGAATCCACGATCTGCTGCTGCAAATCAAGCTGCGCTTTGGCCTGCCCCACATCCAACTCGGCCTTGTGGTAATCCTCCTGCACCTGGGCCTTCGTCTGCATTTCAAACGACGCCTGTGCCGCTGCGTACTGCCCCTGGTTGTCCAGCGCCTGGGCATCAAGGTCGCGGTTCTCCAGCACCGCCAGCAGTTGTCCCTTTTTCACCTTCGAGCCGCGCTGCACATAGAACGTGCGCACCGGCGCTGTAATCTTCGGAGAAATCGCAGCCTCCGCTACCGGGGAAAGAGTTGCATCGGCTGTGATGTATTCGGAAATTTCGCCCACCTCAGGATGTTCCGCCTGCACGGTCACCAGCGCAGCGGTGTCGGCATCGTTTCCTTTGTTGCAGCCCTGTAGCAGAATTGCCACGAGTAGCGCCAGTGCCAGCCGGCTCGGACTTGGACGAATTCTTGATTTTCGAAAAGAGTTTACGTTTGTGATCACATGGTTCCAGTCAGTACTTGCAATCCAGCTAGAGCATTCTGGTAGCGAACGATTCCATCTGACTGCGCAGTTGCCATCGACACGTAGGCAGTTTGCGCGTCCACCACTTCAAGCGCAGTGGCCTCACCAGCCGAATATCGCAGTTTTGTCAGCCGGAGGCTCTCCGCTGCAGTGCGTACGCTCAGATCGAGCAGGTCCAGCTGATCTCGTGCTGCAGACGCCTCGGAATACGCTTCTTCCAGTGCGGCGATGAGTCTCCGCTGGGCCGCCGTAAGCATCACTTTTGCGGCGTCGCGCCGGATTTCGCTCTGCTTGATACGCTTTTGAGTCGAGAACCAGTCCCACACCGGAATGTTCAGCGTGCCGCTGATGGAGTATCCCAGATTCTGCACGTCGGAAGGACTGCGTTTTGCAAACTGAGGCGCGTCGATTCCATAGCTAAAGTTCAACGCGACATCGGGCAGATAAGCCGCTTTCGCCGAAGCAACTCCTGCATTCCCGGCTTGCACCTCAGCTAACGCACTCCGCAGTTCGGGATTATGGGTTGCAGCCAGCCGGTTCACTTCCTCCCGCGTGGGCAGTGATAGTGGCGCCGCCGATTCTTCAGTCGCGTAGGGCGTTCGCGGATCAGGAAAAAGAAGAACGGCCAGTTCGAGCCGTGCTTTGTCAGCGGCTAGCGTCGCATCGCTCAAGTCGCGCTGGCGCTGTTGCTGTTGCAACTGAGCCTTCACGACATCGGCATGCGCGCCCTCACGCGCGGCTTCGCGCTTCTGTGCCAGATCCGTGAAGGACTCTGCCTCATGCAAGGCTTCCGCCAGAAGATGCTGCTTGGCTTCAGAAACTGATACGGAGTAATACAGGTTGACCACGCTCGCCACGAGCCCCCGCCGCGCGATCTCCAACTCAGCGGACGCGCGCGCAGCATTGGCTGCGGCAACTTGCGCGTCAGCAAAGTGCTTCAGCCCGATCGTTTCATTGATAGACGCCTGGCTGATGTACTCGTGAATCGAGTTGTTCGCGATAAAGATTGGGGCTGGCTCCGTCCCACCCTGCACGCCCTGAATAAACTTTCCGTTCGGCTGGGTATAGAGCAGTTGATTATCGTAGGTGACAGAAGGCAGCAGCGCAGCCCTCGCCAGATAACGATCAATCCCCGCTGTTTTCTGAGTGGCAAGGGCGTTCGCAAAGGCGGGCTCGTTCTCTTGCGCCCGATGAATCGCCTCGGAAAGCGAGATTACCAGGGAGTTCGTCGGCTTGACCTCTTGGGCGAAGGATATCCCGGCGAAACCGGCACCAGTTATTAAGGCCAGGGCTCCCGCAACAAGGCTGTGCAGATTTCGATCGCGCCGTCTCATGCTTCGTAGAATAGATGTGCAACCTTAAGACTTACTGAAGCGCAGGATAAGGACTGAAATGAAAACCCTCGGCATTCACGTTTACAAGAAGTCGATATTTAATTGTCTTGACCGGCGGCCTTTCAATCACAGCGAGTCTCGGACGATCGGTTTGGCGACGGACTCTCCACACAAAGACAGTTAGGAAGACCACACCGCATGCCACTGCTCCGAGCGGATCTTCGAACATGCCCAGCACTCCCCATTGAATCTCGACCGACTTGTAAATTACGAACCGGGCGTAAGCGATCACAATTACAACCAATACGGCAGGGCAGATCAGCGCACAAAGAGCAGTCACCGCGATGGCATATGCAAATGAGACGAGGACGCGTCGCCCAGACGGCTTGTCGACGGACTTCTTGTGCATCCGGTTTTCCTTAAGACCGGCTAATGACAATAGCCGCCTGACTTGGGATGAATCTCCATTACACCGACCAATGAATAACCGTTGCCCACGGCTGTCCGGGGCCGGGTGTTATCCGCCACCGCCAGGCAGGCCGCATGCGCCAGCAATGGAAGAACGAAAGCGGAAAAAAGCTGCGGCTGTCACAAACGCAGAACCGTAAAATTCAAGTAGGGCGGTTTGATTTAGCGGTACATGAAGGGTCAGGAACGAAACTTATTGTTGATTGCGGAACATCGGTCTTCCTCGAAATTTCCTCTTACGGCGACCGGTTGGCATCAGCAACGCTCGCCTAAGCCACTCCTTAAAACGGCCTTGCTGCATCCGATCATGGTGGGCTGCTCGAAGTGAAGCTTACTCACCGGCAGGCTACACCCTACGCAAATTGCGCGGTGAAACAATAACGTCAGGGAACACGTGGCACAGCACGATCTAGGTTGCGAGCAAGATCTGCCTCTCGAAAGTGCAGGGTCTCGCCATGATCTGCTGGAGTCAGCGTAATGCGAATGCATTTGGATGCGGGCTGATTGCTCTTGGCGGCAACACTGCGGACCGGAACCAAAACGTTGGTCTCCGGATAATATGCGGCGGCGCTCCGGCGCGCGATCGCATATGGGACGATCGCAAAGCGGGGTGCTTTGCGGATCTCTCCTTCAAAGTGACTGTATATATCCACAATCTGACCAGCTTTGAGATTTCTCGCCTCTATATCAAGCGGGTTCAGGAAGAGCACTCGGCGACCATCGAAGACACCCCGATAGCGGTCATTCAGTCCATAGATCGTAGAATTGAACTGATCGTGGCTGCGAATGGTTGTCAAAAGAAACTCGTCAGGCTTCAGGTCATGTTTCGGGATTGGGGAAATGGTTAGATTGGCCTTACCGGAGCTCGTTTTGAAGATGCGCTGCTTAGCCGCATTCGGCAGATAGAAGAATTTCTCTTTGGCGAGTCGCTCGTTGAAGTTCTCGAATCCCGGAATCACCCTGGAAATCGCATCCCGGATCAAGTTGTAATCCGCCGCAAAGCCAAGCCAATTTGTGGTGGTTCGAGAGCCTAGAGTGGCGTGCGCCAAATTTGCGATGATCGCTATATCACTCAGCAGGTCCGGTGAAGCTGGTGAAAAGAGGCCTTGAGTAGGATTGATAATGCCCATTGAATCTTCGATCGTGAGGAACTGTTTGCCAGTTGCCTGCATGTCTTCCTCGCTTCGGCCCAGGCAAGGCAGGATCAAAGCTCGCTCGCCTGTGATCAGGTGAGAGCGATTGAGCTTCGTCGAGACGTGAGCGGTAAGCTTGCAGCGCTGCATGGCGTGCGCGCTATAGACCGTGTCAGGTACGTTCGAAAGAAAATTGCCGCTGATCGCAAAAAACACCTTGACATCTCCGTCGAACATCGCGTGTAGAGCCTCGACAGTGTCATACCCCCACTTCCGGGGTGGTTCAAAGTTGAACTCCTTCCCAAGGACATCCAGAAAAGGCTTTGGCGGGCGCTCCCACACACCCATGGTGCGGTCGCCCTGGACATTCGAGTGTCCACGCACACATACTGTACCTGCGCCGGGGCGCCCGATATTCCCGCCAACGAGCAGAAGATTCACGATCATCGAGACATTGTCGACTCCGTTGCGCTGCTGTGTAACGCCTAAGCACCACGCGATTATGGTCTTTTGTGAAGCCGCGTACATATCGGCGGCAACGCGCAGTTGATTTCGGGTGAGCCCGCTGTTTTCTTCAATTTCTTCCCAGTTTGTAGCTTCCACGTCGGACAGCAGAGCTTCGAAACCTTCGGTGTAGGTTTGAATAAACTCGCGGTCAATCGCCGAGTTGAGTCCTGCTTGCTCGCGCTCGAACAGATGCTTCAGAATGCCCTTGATTGCCGCCACATCTCCATTGACGCGCACAGCGAGATACAAATCGGCAAGGGCCTGGCCTTTTCCAAGCAGCGCGAAGGGCAACTGCAAAGGATTCGGATAATCCTGAGGGTTAGGATTAATTACCTTCATCATGCTGACTTCGGGCAGAGGGTTGACCGCGATGATCCTGGCACCGTGGTCTTTGGCCACTTGCAGTGTGCTCAACATTCGCGGATGGTTCGTCCCAGGGTTGTTTCCAAAGATGAAGATGAGATCTGTGCTCTCCATATCTTCCAGCGTAGCCGTACCCTTGCCGATCCCGAGCGTTTCGACCATCGCAACTCCCGACGACTCGTGGCACATGTTCGAGCAATCCGGAAGATTGTTGGTTCCGAACTGCCGCGCGAACAACTGCAGAAGAAAGGCAGGCTCATTGGTTGTCTTGCCTGAGGTATAGAAGCAGGCCTGGTTCGGCGAAGCCAAACGATTCAACTCCTCCGCGATCATCGAAAAGGCCTCTGGCCATGTAATCGGCTGATAGTGCGTCGCGTTCGCGTGCCTTACCATTGGCGAAGTCAGACGACCCTGCTGATTGAGCCAGTAATCGGATTTTGCCGCGAGATCCGCGATTGAATACTGGGCGAAGAACTCCGGCCCGATGCGCTTTTTTGTTGACTCATCAGAGACGGCCTTGGCGCCGTTCTCGCAAAACTCGAAAATCTTTCGCTTCTTGTCAGGACTGGGCCAAGCGCAGCTCTGGCAGTCGAAACCAGTGACCTGGTTGATCTTCACAAAAGCTTCGGCCGATCGAATCGGACCCATTTCACCAATGCCGTAGAGCATCGTATTCCAGATGGCAGGAATGCCGGCGGCCTCTTCAGAGGCACGGCCAATCCTGAGCTTGCCCATATCAGTCGGGTTTTGCGCTTGCAAGGAAGTCGAGTCGTTCGGATCCAGTTCCGCCGCGGGCTTTCCGTATGCGCTGGTCACACTCTTCGTTCGCAGGTTCTGCTTGTCGCGATAGTGCCCGTCCCTAGACCGTTCGTCCCCTTGGATTACATCTGAGCTGTCTGACGTTTTCATGGCCTCTTCCCCTCCCACCTGCGATCGACGCGCTGGATCACGTCTCCATCAGAGACCCTGCTCGATTTCCGACAGAAACCACGTCCGCCGCTCGGTTTGGTCAATCCAGACCTCGATAAGACTGGCGGTCGCCACATCGTCGTATTTCTCGCAGGTTTCGTGTGCAGAACGGAAATAATGCGTTAACGCCTGATTGTCAGCATTCAGTTCTGCAAGCATTTCTTTTGGAGCAACGCTCTCATCGTTGTTGTCGTCAAGGCGTTGATGCCGTGACACATCGCTGATCGAGCGCAATGTGGTTCCGCCGATTTTGCGGGCACGCTCGGCAATATCATCTGTCATAGCGAAGATCTGTTCAGCGTGCTCGTCGAGCAGCAGATGATAATCGCGGAAGTGCTGCCCCGTCATGTGCCAGTGGAAGTTCTTGGTCTTCAAGTAGAGAGCGAATGTATCGGCCAGCAATCGACGAAGGTCGGTTGTGATCTCGGCGACGCCTTCGCGGGTAAGGTCAGTCAGTGCCTCGTGCGTTGCTTGCGGTTTTTTCTCGATCCGTATTGCGGCTTCCTTGAGCATTTTCTCGGTTCTCCTTTGATCGGTTCTAATTTCCAGATGCCATTCCGTCACTTTAAACTTAGAACTTGCTTCGCTTTCGCCTGTTGGGCAGCCACTCGTGTATGCGTCCACAGCTTTCTCAAACGGAACGATCTCAATCGACGCCGGTTTCAAAGCTCCCACTTCAAAGCCAGGGCGGAGTTGGTCTTCGATTTCGGCTACTTGTTGTGGCGTCAAGCCGTAACTGTCAACTCCAAGCAGCCGACAAAACTTGCGATAAAAGTCGACCAGGTTGAAATTCACACGGGGATTTCCCGCGTTTGTGATCGCCACCTGTCGCGGAATCGCATCGAGTGATATATAGCCGGTGATGTGCACGTCATCTTCCAAGTTAAGAGTCTTCAAGTTCCTTTTGCTCGAAGCACTTACCGGAGCAACTGGTATTCGCTGACGTCGCCTTTGTCCGCCGATTGACGGACCGACCGTATTTGGACAGAACTCAGTGCTGTTGAATTGCCAACGCGGTTTTGGCTTCAGATCGCTTCAATGCTCTCGATTTCTATTCTGTAGGACTTGAAATGAGACGAGGAGACCGTTCTTCGGGCTGCGATGTCAACGTGTAGCGAGGAAGTCTATTCAGTGCTCGGAAATTTGCAAGGCGAGTGTTGATCAATGGATGGCAAGATGCGAAGCAGCGTCCGGATCTGGGCAGAACTGCCAACACCAAACTTATTTTCCCTGCACAGTGGGCTTTTTTCGAGTGGGTTTGTGGGTTTCAGTCCATGATCGCAGTTGGCTCCTCACTCGTTCCGCCCCTCATGCTTTCGCCACTACACGTGCCGCATCCCTTCATGCCTTTTTCCTCTGTGGCGAACAAGAACGGAGACGATCCCCAAATGTTACGCAGCCGAAGGCGAGGACGCCACCATGTCGGTGGGCAGTGTGAACTGAAATGTCGCGCCGGGTCCCGCATTGGCAGATGCCCACAAAGAGCCTCCGTGGGTCTCGATAATTTTCCGGCTGATGGACAGTCCCATGCCGGTACCCTGCGCTTTCGTGGTGAAGAACGCCTCGAAAATTCGGTCGACGTCTCCGCTAGGAAGGCCGATACCCGAATCACTCACTGCAATGAGTACCTGACCATCCTCCGTCCTGCTTGATGTGACAGTGAGTTCACCCTTTGCATCTTTCATCGCTTCGATGCCGTTGAGGATCAGGTTCATTAAAACCTGCTGCAACTGTACGCGATCCGCTGTGATCAGCGGAAGCCCCGAGTCGATCTCAGTACGGATTGAAATGGAATTCAGATTCGCTTTTTCGCGCAGCAGAATAATCATTTCTCGAATGATACCGTTTACATCAAGCAACTCCCGGTCTGATGTGTCTCGCCGGTAAAGCGAGCGAACCCGGTCGATAACCTCGGTGGCCCGGGTTGCGTCATTGATCATTCGTAATGCCGCCCGGCAGCCTTCAGCGACTTCAGGAGGATCGCGCCGTAGCCATCGCACGCAGCTCTTGGCGTCCATTAGGGCGGCGGCGATTGGCTGTTTAATCTCATGAGCCAGTGAGGCAGCCAATTCTCCCATCATGCTCACACGGTTGATGTGGCCGAGATCTGCTTCGAGCTGGTGCAATCTCTGGCGCTCTGCTTCTGCGCGCTTGAGTTCAGTGATGTCAATGTTTGAACCGATATAGCCGGCGAATTCTCCCCCTCCGGTGTATCTTGGAATGCCACTTTCAATCACCCAACGGTATTCGCCATCCGCTCGCCTGAGGCGGTACTCCATTCTGAAAGGCTGTCGCGCATGGAAGGCAGGCAGGAAACAATCGAAGCAGCCTTGCGCATCGTCAGGATGCACTCCCTCAATCCACCCTGCGCCCACTTCCTGCTCCATGGTTCGCCCGGTGAACTCAAGCCATGGCTTATTGAAATAGTTGCAAAGGCCGTCGGTCCCGGTCATCCAAATCAATACGGGTGCGGTATCTGCCATTCCCTGAAAGCGGGCCTCGCTCTCACGCAAGCGTTCTTCAGCGCGTTTCCGTTCTGAGATGTCGCGGTATATGGCGTAATTCACGACCTGCTCGCCGGAAGTGGTTCTAACCGAAATTGCGAGAAGAGATACGTCGATCTCTGTCCCATCCTTGCGTGTTCGAATCGTTTCGACTTCTACGCGGCCACCGTGCTGAAGTACGCGCGTGTAGGCTCGGGAGGCCTCAAGGTGAGCTTCGGGAACGATAAGATCATTAATAGGGCGCTGCCAAACCTCCTCAGCTTCATAACCGAACATGCGCGTGAACTCTTTGTTGACGCGAACGATTCGGTCCTCGGTGCTCAGGACAACGACCGCTTCTGGAGCCTGTTCAAACAACTGATCTAAGCGGGAAGTCTGCTTCCGCAGCTCCTCTTGTGCGAGTTTTAGCTCTTCGACGTCCGTGTTGGTCCCGTACCAGCCAATAATCCGCCCGCCAGAGCCGCGTAAAGGCACAGCCTGAATCAAGAACCATCGATAGCATCCGTCCACGCGCCGCATACGCGCTTCGGCTTCAAATGAGGTCGACCCCGCCAAAGCCTGTCGCCATCGCTCTCGCAAATTTGGTACGTCTTGAGGGTGATACGCCGCGGCCCATCCCCACCCTTTGATCTCATCGAAAGACATCCCTGTGTAGTCAAGCCATCGTTGGTTGCAGAATTCGCCGTGGCCATCAGGAAGGGCGCTCCAGACCAACCCCGGAATCGTATCCATCACGCCGCGCAAAGGAAGTTCACGGCGCTCTCGCTCGTCAGAGGTTTCGGTGAAGCGCGACCGTTTTTCTTGCCCGTCTTCGACTCGGGCGGAAGTCTTGTGAACGCTGGATCGTGGGTGTTGCATCGGATGTGCCCCCTTTGCAGTGACGTGGCACGCAAGTTTCGAAGCAGAGAAAGGAGTAAATATTGTATAAGAAGTCGGAGCCGACCTGTCTACCCCAATCTCGGTATTGACGTCTTCACTCGTCGAGCGTAGTCTGCGGCAAATGGTCGTCTAGTCGTCCCGTTTTTTATTCAATTCAATTTAGTGCGCACGCGCCGAGCAATGGACGTCCAGTTCTATGGCAACCGTCTCGCCGTGACGTCAGGAGGGCGCATGCTGAACAGAGAGGAATGGTTACCCCTCGCCCGTAAGCTAGATTGGAACTACACCTATGTGCGAGAAGATGAAGTTTTCCCAGCGGTGATCAGCGGAAGGCCCTGGCTCCCTCATTCAGAATGGAGAGACTGGGATGAGTCTTTCAAGACTTCCTATCGCGAATATGTCGACAACCAATACGAAAAAGATATGGCTGTACAGGCAGTGCACGATGCAGTAGGACGCATAGAAAATGTTCAGAAGTTGGCCCTGCCTTGGTTGAACAGTCTGAAGGTACACGCAGCGGCATTGCCGCTTGCGGAGTTCACCGGCGTTATCGGCAATCTTCGGGGTGCGAGGTTTGGCCGCGACAGCGCCTGGCGAACGATGGCGACTTTTGGGGCCCTCGATGAATATCGACATACTCAAATTCCACTGCTGCTGTTTCATCCATTGCTGCGCTTGGATTCCCAGTTCGATTGGGCCCACAAGTTTTACCACACCAACAATTGGTTCGCAGTTGCCGCGCGGCATTTCTTCGATGAATTGACGCTTGGACAGAACGCGATTGAGTTCCATATCGCCACAAACGTAGTGCTCGAAACTGGTTTCACGAATTTGCAATTCGTTGGACTGGCGTCGCTCGCTCGCGAATCGAGTGACCACATGTTCGAGAGGATGGTCACAAGCATTCAGACGGACGAGGCCCGGCATGCACAGATTGGGCATCCCGTTCTAATTACCGTCATGAAGCACGACCCCAAGTATGCGCAATACCTGGTCGACAAATGGTTCTGGAGAAACTGGCGCATATTCTCGATTTTGACGGGACTCTCGATTGATTACCTGACGGCGCCGGATCAACGTCCTTACTCGTTCAAAGAGTTCATGGAAGAATGGATCATCGATCAGTTTTTCCGCACCTTGGACGAATTTGGACTCGAGAAGCCGTGGTATTGGAATCTTGTGCTCGACGAACTTGATATCTACCATCACATGATTTACGCGAGCGCCTACAGTTATCGTGCGACATTATGGTTCAATTTCGTCATACCGGGTCCGGCAGAGAGGAAGTGGCTGCGCCAGAAATATCCCAAATATTGGGATGATATGGATGCCGTGTGGGAACAAATCAGCGAACGTTGGAGAACCGTGGGGCCCGGAGCGGAAAACGAATTGGCTGTCCATGGAACTGCCATGCCAACTTTTTGCGATTTATGTCAGTTACCGCTGAGCGCCGGTACGCCGCGCAGGAACACTGCGAGGGTCCTCATGCACGACGGGCGCAAGTACATTTTCTGTTCGGAACCGTGCCAGTGGATTTTTTTACATGAGCCGGAACGATATGCCAATCACAAGGATGTCGTAAAGCGTGTCCTCTCGGGAGAGGCCCCAGCTCAGTTGCCCAATTTGCTGACGGAGTATTTCAACCTCACCCCTGAGACTTGGGGCAAAGATGTTCATCACGGTGATTACGAGTGGCTCAGAACTCGAAAAGATTCTGCCGCTTAATTTCTGGGAAGAAAGTTTATGCCCATTCCTCTCTATGGCTTCCTTCAAGGGGACACAGTCGGTCTTCTGATTCTGGCGGAAGAAGCCGAAACGCTCCAGGCACTGGCACGAAAACTTCAGGATGCAGCCAGTCTTCGCGTCGCTGCCAGAGACTATGTTCAGGTCGTTCTTAACGACAAAACCATGGACCTAGCAATGACCGTCGCGCAGGCTGGGTTGCAGGCATTGGACCGGTTTGATGTGATTTCAGGGTAGCAGTGATGGGCTTTCAAAGGGTCGCCAAGATTGCAGACCTCTGGAGCGGTGAAATGATGGGCCTGGAGGTGAATGGTGAGTGCATTCTGTTGGTCAACATCGATGACCGCATTTACGCCTACGCCGATATCTGTCCTCATCAAAAGAGTCGTCTAAGTGAAGGCACTCTGACGGACAAAATTCTCCGCTGCGGGAGGCATCATTGGGAATTCGATGTTTGCAGCGGATCTGGCGTAAACCCTCAAGAAACATGTCTGAAGTTGTTTCCGATCAGGGTCGATGGGGATGACATCCTCGTCGACACAGATGACGTGGACATCTCAGGAGCTGATATGGACGGAGAAAAGGAACGATGACCGAAGAGGTAGAGGGAGCCTATGACCGAGTCGGTCCTGTTCTCCAAGCGGGAACGGTAACGAGTGCCATTGTTGCGGCGATTAAGGATTTAAACCAGGACGTTATGGTTGTAGACCGCGGCGCATATGTAAGAGTGCTGGTTCCACAATGCTGTATCGTCACCCGGTCGGCAATCGAAAAGCACCTGGGACGCCCGTTTCGTTTTCCAGGCGAATTAGAGACCGTGATGTCGGCCTTCAAAGGTTCGCTTCAACTGAACCAGGACGATGCGGCCTGGCGATTTGCCGCGCGGACTCGCAATTCCGCTTGAACGAACCACGTCCCGTGCTTGAGGAACATACATGTCTCAACAGAAAACGTATTGGCATCTCTTGCAACAAAAGCGAATGCCAACTGAATACGAAATTGTAACTTCGAAACTCCTCTGCTATACCGGCGAGGGCTTTACAGGAAAGCGCTTCGAGCTCGATGTTCCGCTGAAAGACTGGTACCGCCGCTGTCAGGAAGAGTCGCCGCTGGTGTGCAGCTCGTGGGAAAAGTTCCGCGACCCGCGCGAAACGACCTACACGAAGTACACGGATGTGCAAAGAGAGAAAGAAATCTTCGTGGACGGGATTCTGGATGAAATCGACTTTACCGGATACGACGCCCACCTTCGCCCAGCGTGGCTACACATTTTCCCAAGAGTGGTTGCCCCGTTCCGCTACCCGGGACATGGTTTTCAAATGATCGCATCCTACATCGGCCAAATGGCTCCCAGCGGGCGTATTACAATCGCCGCGGCTCTTCAATCCGCCGACGAGATGCGTCGCATTCAGCGGATCGCGTATCGCATCCGGCAACTTCAGTTAATCTACCCTGGGTTTGCGGCCGACAGCAAAACTTTGTGGGAGACGGACTCGCTATGGCAACCTCTGCGTGAGGTCGTTGAGAGACTGCTCGTCACATATGATTGGGCAGAATCATTCGTCGGATTAAACGTGGTGCTCAAACCTCTCATCGACGAGTTATTCATGAAATATTTGAGCGATCTGGCCCTTCGCGAGGACGACTACCTACTCGGTCAGATATTTTATTCGTTGAACGAAGACTGTCAGTGGCATCGGCAGTGGAGCGAGTGTCTGATTCGAATGGTGATCGAAGATAACGTCCGCAACACCGACACGATTCAGGTTTGGATCAATCGGTGGTATCCGCTTGCCGCTCGCGCAGTGAATACATTTGCTTCGCTTCTCGAAGAGACTTTGAAACGGAATGAGACGCCACTGCTTCAGCCCGTAGCCGAGACGATCGATTGTTATTATCGCGACTACCTTCGGTCGATGAATCTGGAAGTCGGTTTGTAAATCCCTGAAGCGCCCTCCTTATTCATTAAAACAACGGCAAACACCGGGACGTGCAGGGTGTCGCGCAATGGTGGCAGTGGCTAGAGTCGCGGTTCAGGGATTTACTTTGAACCTGTATTGCTCGCCAGCTTGCCGCAACATTCGGGGTGCTGTGGCAAATTCGATCGATCCCATCCGCCGCCAAGGGCCTGAATCAGCAATACTGTGTTCGCCATACGACGGCCCAGGATATTCACGGCAGTCACTTCGTCTGCGAGTGCTGCATTTTGCGCGGTGATCACCTCGAGATAACTCGTCACCCCACCCTTATAACGAGTGATCGAAAGATCTAAGGAGTGCTGGGCTGCGACAACCGCTTCGTCCTGAACTTGGGCCTCGTTTTCCAGAATTCTCACCGCCGCCAGATTGTCTTCTACCTGTTGAAATCCATTCAGGACGCTCTGTCGATAGTTTGCGACTTGAGCGTCATAAGCGGCACGCGCCTGATCGGTGAGAGCGTGGCGTCTTCCGACATCGAACACTGTACCCACAGCAGATAGTCCGAAAGACCACAGGCCGCTCGGCCCGTTAATCAGGGTGGTGATGGCGGAGCTTTCGAATCCTCCAGAACCACCCAAATTGATTGTCGGATAGTAGGCCGATTGCGCGACTCCGATTTGAGCATTTGCAGACGCCACGAGCCGCTCGGCGGCCGCGATGTCCGGTCGTCTCTCCAGCAGCTCAGAGGGCACGTCAATCGGAACGTGTGGAGGGGGCGCAGTAAGAGGCAGGGGGGGAAGACTAAACTCCGCGGGCGGCTTGCCGATAAGAATGGCGACCGCATGTTCGTATTGCGCCCGCGCCACGCCTACATCGACTGCTTGTGCACGCGTGGTCTGAAGTATGGTCTTCGCCTGCTCAACCTCAACTTCCGAAGCAACCCCTCCCTGGAAACGGCTCTCGGTTAGTTGCAGCGCCTGTTCATACTGCGTAACCGTAGTGTTCAGGAGTTGTTCTTCCGCATCCAGGCTGCGGGCTTGGAAGTAATCAACGGCCAGATTGGCGTGTATGCTTAGATTGACTGTCGCCAGATCTGCCGCACTTGCTTGTGCTTGTTCTCGATAAGACTCAACGGTTTTTCGGACTCGCCCCCAGACATCGGCTTCATAGGAAACGTCGAATGGCAAAGCAAAGTCGTTGTAAGTGGTGCCCCGCAGAACGGTACTGGTAGGAGCATTGGCCGAGACACGCGTTCGAGTCGCCGACGGATCCACCGTCACCGTCGGATAATAATCAGCCCGATAGTAGCGCAGAACTGCGCGTGCTTGCTGGAACTGCGCCTCCGCGGCCTTTAGATTCTGATTCGATACTTTGATCTGAAGTTCCAGGGCATCAAGCTGAGGGTCCTGGAATATTGTCCACCATGTTCCCCCGAGATTCCGGTCATTCGGTTGGGCGGGCTTCCAGTTCCCTAACTCCTTATACGCAGGAGGAGCCTGTACGGCCGGTGCATGGTACTTTGGCCCAACCACGCATCCTGTCAGCTGTAGCGCCGCTATCCCTATCAGAACTTTCCCTAGCGCTTGCCGTGAGCTCGTAAAGAAGGGTTTTCGCTGAAGCTTCACTTTACATCCCCTGGCAATGTTGCCTGAACAATTTGGACTTCCTGGCCGGAAACGATGGAATTGGGGGGATTGACAACGATTTGGTCATCCGCGTTCAGGCCGGCAACAATTTCGATCATGTTGCCGAGGTCGTGGCCGGGAGTTACAGACGTAAGCATGATTTTTCCGCCTCTCACAATCGCGACCCGCAGACCTTCTGAGCGGAAAATCAGAGTATTAACTGGGATGATGTAGGTGGTGGTTGGCCCCGGCAGTTTTAGGTGTACTTCCGCGTAAGAACCGGTAAGCAGTGTGCCCGTAGGGTTATTCACATCAATCTCGATCGGAAGGGTGCGCGTGGCCAGATTAATTGCCTCGGCCGTTCGTACTAACACTCCTGGGAATGGGCGGCCCGGGAACTCGGCTAGCATGAGGTCTGCGGTGAGGCCGGGTTTGACCTCTTGCGAGTACTGTTCAGGGACGTTTACGTATACGCGCAACTTATCCGTCTGGGCAATGTGAAAAAGATCCGTCTTCACGTTGCCACTGTTCCCAGTGTTGATGAGGTCGCCGATATCAGTGTTCCGCGCGGTAATCACGCCATCGAAGGGCGCGTAGATCTTTTCGAAAGAAACCAGCGCGGCGTACCGCTGCACGGATGCCTGGTCGGCCTCAACCATGGCTTTATTGGCGTTGTAGGTGCCGACCGCGTTGTCGACGTCCTGCTGGGATACAGCATTGCTCTTCAGAAGTCCCTGATACCGCGTCTTTGTAATGGAAGCCAGTTCGAGATTGGCTTCCGCGGTTAGCAGGGTGCTGCGGGCTTGCTGGAGTTGCTGATCGACTTCGGGACTTTGAATCACAGCCAGTAATTGACCCGTTTTGACATGTGCCCCAATGTCGAAGTACCACTTTTTGAGATAACCAGTAGCCTGAGCGTAGATGGGCGAAGTAATGAATGGCTGGACATTAGCCGGGAGGACAATCTCCTCAGTGGGCGCACTTCGCTTAGGTAGGACCACTGAGACCGGAATTACAGCCATCTGATCAGCCTGTACGCGTAGAGTTGCACGGTGCCGGACGCGAGACAGTATTCCGGAGATTAAAAGTGCAGCTGCCGCTAACAAAACAATCGCCGGAGCGAGCCAGTGCTTACGCGAACTCCTTGCCCTCTGGGCCACAGGACTAGAAGCCGCCGCCAAATCTTTGGCCTTAGACTGTTCCTGGATTTCAGTTTCACGCTGCATAGTCAGTCCACCCATATTTAAGCCTTTCGCTCACTGCCGGCTTCGACAGCACGATGACGCAATCCGTGAAGCATGCTGAAAACCGTAGGCACAAAGAACAGTGTGGAAACCGTGGCGAACAGCAGCCCACCAATAACCGCCCTTCCAAGGGGCGCATTTTGTTCTCCACCATCACCTAACCCCAGAGCCATCGGCACCATGCCGATGATCATCGCCAGCGCCGTCATAAGCACAGGACGAAAACGCGTAAAGCCGGCCTCGAGGGCAGCGGCAATAGCGTCTTTACCTTCGGTCATCTGTTCGGTGGCAAAGCTGACGACCAGAATGCTGTTCGAGGTGGCGACGCCCATGCACATGATGGCTCCCGTTAGAGCAGGCACGCTCAAATGCGTGTTCGTCACGAACAGGAACCAGCAGATTCCGGCGAGGGCTCCGGGCAAGGCGGAAATTATGATGAAAGGATCGAGCCAGGACTGGAAGTTCACCACGATCAGCAGGTATACGAGGACGATCGAACCGACCAGGCCGCCGAGAAGCCCAATGTACGACGACCTCATCGTCTGAACCTGGCCACGGACCACGACCCGAGAGCCGCGGGGTAATTGCTTCCGGGCGGCGTCAATGATTTTGTTCACGTCACTAGAGACGCCACCCAAATCCCTCCCGGCAGGCGTGCCATAAATATCGATGACGGGTGCGATATTGTAACGAGACACTTCTGCCATTCCGGTTCCCAATTCCCTCGACGCCAAACTGGCCATGATCGCCGGAGGAGCCTCCGGATCTGTTCCGGTGACTGGCATGTTCTCGAGTTCCTGCAATGTGTCTACGGAGTACTGGGGCGTCATGGTGGTGACTTCGTAACTGATCCTGGTGCTTGGATCAACCCAGAACGTTGGTGAAGTCTGGAAACTGCCGCTGAGTGAGACCAGGACATTCTGTGCGATGTTCTGCCCTGTCAAGCCGAGTTGCTGGGCCTTGGTGCGTTCGATGTTGAAGTGGAGATAAGGTTGATTGAAGGGTTGTTGAATCCGCAAATCAGCAACTCCGGGAACGTATCTGATCTTGTCAAGCAGTCCCTCTGCGAACTGTCGATTACCCTCGAGGTCGTTGCCCACAACCTGGATATCGATGGGCGCTGGTAATCCAAAGTTAAGAATCTGACCGACCATGTCCGAGGGAAGAAAATAAAAACTTGCTCCAGGAAATTCTGACGGAAGTGTCAGGCGAAGTTTGTGAACAAAATCTGCAGTGGGCTGGTGCTTCGGGGTTAGGCTGACGAGTATATCCGCATCCATGGTCCCAACTACTCCTGAGTTACTGTAAGAGAGGTTTATACCGCTGTAAGGCAGACCTATGTTGTCGACGATGTTTGAGATCTGGTCCGCCGGAACCTGTCGCCGAATCGATCGCTCAACGAGATCGCAAAGAAAGGCAGTGTCTTCGATACGCATTCCTGTGGGAGCCCGGAGGTGGAGCAGAAAACTGCCGCCGTCCACGGCAGGAAAGAAATCCTCGCCCAGCCAGGGAATCAGAATCGCCAGTGAGCCCAGACAGGCGAGAAGAAAAGCGACCAGGAAAGTACGCCGGTGATGCAGAACTCTTTCGAGCAGTTTGTGGTACCCGTCCCGTAGATGTTCAAAGGCAACTTCGAAGCGTTTTTGAAGTCTGACTAGCGGATTGCGGCTTGTCTCAGGAGCGCTCGCAGATTCCACTTTCTGGCCGGGCAACAGGTACTTGGCCATCGTGGGCACGAGAGTCCGGGATAGCAGGTAGGAGGCCAGCATGGCAAACACAACTGCTTCAGCAAGCGGCAAGAAGAGATATTTCGCCACTCCGGAAAGCAAGAACATCGGAACGAACACAATGCAGATTGAGAGTGTGGCGACTATTGCAGGCACCGCGATCTGAGACGCGCTATCCAGGACGACTTCGTCCATGTCCTTGTCCGGCTCTAGTGCGCGATTGCGATTGATGTTCTCCACCTCGACGGTGGCATCGTCTACAAGAATTCCGACCGCCAGAGCCAAGCCACCCAGCGTCATCATGTTGATCGTCTCGCCGATCGCGCTCAGCACAATCAGTGAGGTCAGAATCGCAAGCGGGATGGAAGTTGCGATGATGAGTGTGCTCCGCCAGCTTCCCAGAAAAACAAGAACCATAAAAGCCGTCAGGCAAGCGGCAATCACTGCCTCTCTGACCACACCACTGATTGCACCGCGGACAAAAATGCTCTGATCTGCCATCGGTTTCATTTGTAATTGGGGCGGAACGGTCGTCGCAATCTGTGGCAGAAGAGCCTTAATACCCGCGACCACGCTCAGCGTTGATGCATTTCCCGACTTTTCGATAGTCAGTAATACGGATTGCTGTCCGTTCGCGCGGACCATGTTGGTTTGCGGGGGGGCGCCGTCTCGTACCCAGGCAACATCTTTAATGTAAATGGTCGTGGTACCAATTGTTTTGATCGGGATGCGGTTCAGGTCGGCGATCGTTTGAGGAGCCGCATTTGGGATATCGACATCGTATTCGGTAGGGCCGATTTTGGCGGTACCCGTCGGCAGGATCAAGTTTTGTGCGCCAATCGCGTTAATCACGTCTAGCGGAGAAAGACCCTTTGACTGTAGCGCAGGTAGGTCCAGGTCAACCATCACCTGCCGTTGTGTACCTCCATAGGGGTAGGGCACCGATGCTCCCGGCACCGTGATGAGTTGAGTGCGGACGAAATTCAGTCCATAGTCATTGAGCTGTGACTGCGAAAGTCCCTGGCCAGACAATGCGAGTTGCAAAATCGGTACCGTGGATGCGCTATAGCTCAGAATGAGCGGCGGTGTGGTTCCTGCCGGCAACTGCTTGAGCTGCGTTTGGGAAATAGCAGTGATCTGCGCAATTCCTTGCTGAAGGTTCGCTGTGGGCTGCAAGAAGACTTTAACGACGCCGATTCCATACAGTGACTCGGACTCAATATGCTCGATATTGTCCACCGTGGTGGTAAGCGCCCGCTCTGTGACGTCGAGGATTCGGGCATCGATATCTTCCGGGACCATGCCGTTGTAGGTCCAGATGATGCTGACCACCGGAATATTGATATTCGGAAAGATATCGGTCGGGGTACGAAATATCGCGAGCCCACCCATGAGTACGATCAGGATGACAAGAACCACGATCGTGTACGGCCGGCGCAGCGCTAGTCGAACAATCCACATAGAATCTCTTTCTGCTTGAACTATTTCTTAGACCTGCCTGGCATCGCGGAACTCCCATGCGAATGAGATTGCGGATCGCGTTTCCGGCGGAGCAATCGCCTGAGCTTCGCACGTGCCCGCGCCAACTGCGCTTTCACGGTTCCATCCGCCACGCCTAGAATTCGAGCCGCTTCGCTCGTTGTCAGGCCATCCAAGTCGCGCAACTGGAATGCTTTGCGCAACGGAGGCGAGAGCTGCGTCGCAAGTTCTTCCAGGCGCGCACGTAATTCGAAATTCCGGCACTCGTCTTCGGGACTGGGCCGACGGTCCGCCAACCGGTCTGACAGTGTGTACTCCTGCTCGTCGCCAACGGCTTCGTCAAGTGACACATGGATCTGGCGTGGCCGCCTGCGCAACTGCATGCGCGCAGAATTCGCCACAATAGCGGTTAACCACGTGGACATCTGTGCCTCACCCCTGAACTGCTCAATGTGTTTGTAAGCGGACAGGAGTGCGTCTTGAACCGCATCCTCCGCGTCTCCTGCATTTTGCAAGAAGCGGTAAGCACTTCTGAAGAACGATGCGCGGCAGCGCGACAAAGTATTGTTTATTTCTTCATCTAAGCTATGTCTGTCGCAGACGTTGAGCTGCGGTTCGCTTCCGATGCAGGCCTGTGCCTCTTGCACGTTTTTCCTCCTGACCAGGCAGCATGGGGCACGTCGAGTTCCAATCGAAAGTTTGCGGCTTAACTGCGCATTTTTCTGTAGTGTGGGCGTCTGCGTAGATCTTGATTACGCTATGAGAGCCTGGTGAGCGTCCCATGGTCGACAGGATGTCAGCATTTCGACAGGGTTAGAACTTCAGGGAACCACCCGAATGCTCGAGCGAGAGACTGAAGGTTTCACCCCACGCATTCGTTGTCAATTCGCATTCCGAACTAGTTTGGAATGCCACGTGCTACTAGTTAAGGCGTACGGACATGAATGACGGAGGGATGAGGTCGTGAACGCGGTAGTTGATTTTACAAATGCGCGGTACGCGGTGATCGAAGGGTTCCGAACCGAAGCTGGTCACGAACACCTCGTTATTGCGTATCCGAGCGAGAAATCATTGCGCGATCTTTTTGCAGCACCCTCCATCGTCGCACTCGGCTTTACGACGCGGCACGAAGCTCTAATAGCTGGCGGGGCAGATTTCCCCACTGCTGAAGCTCAACAGCGGGAAGAGAACACAACGGAGGTTCCCGAAACTGGCAGATCCCCGCAGTCGCTTACTTGGACAGGGCCGCGAGCAGAGGCAAGTTCAGTTTTGCTGAGACTGGGGAGCTTTCTCGTGACCTCCTGCAGCGCCGTTGCCATCTCGGCCATCATCCTCTTCTCTTCCGGCAATCGCCTCTCTGCCGCACTCCGGATGGCGCTGGGCAGTTCCCTCTAAATTCTTTCAGTACCAAGGTCCCCACTCATCAAATCGCTGCAGTTTACTTTTGTCAGCCGGTCCGCTTTGTCGAGCGTGTTAGCGGGCAATCACTTTCTCGCGAAAAGGAAGACCATCTCTCCGACGGTATGTCGAGAAAATGACATGGACTCAGCACGATCCATCGGTAATTCGCTAAAGAGGTCCTGACATACTTCAACTTTCGGCTTTACGGGGTTTGGCATGGGCCTTGCATTGAAAGTACTGAGACAGCCTGAGTGTTTCCGATCGTTTCGGGCATCAACCGATCGATCCAACCTAAAAGCGAAAAGGTTTTTTAAAGAAATGAGCGACCATACAAAGGAAAGATCCATGATGGAGCACCCCTCGCGAAGGAGCTTCCTCAGCATAGGTTCAGTAGCTCTGGCAACCACTGCGTTTGCAGGCCTTGCCAATGCGCAAGAGAAGGCGAGCACGCAAAAAGCGGAGCACGACCACTCCTCAAGCGACCCCGGGCCGGAGAACAAACCTCTTCTGGACTTGAACCCGAACTCTAATACCCCTCCTCCAACCGATCACGGCGACGTAGTGCCCATCTGGTATTCCTTCGATCTAGTGAAAAAGCGCGTTGAAGAGGGCGGATGGACACACGAGGTGACCGAGCGCGTGCTTCCTTCTTCCAAGGATATTGCCGGCGTCAACATGCGGCTCACCGCGGGCAGCTATCGCGAAATGCACTGGCACACGGCTGATGAATGGGCTTATGTACTTTATGGCAATGCGAGAGTCACAGTGATGAACCCCGACGGCACCATGTTCATCGGTGACGTGAGTGAAGGCGATCTTTGGATCTTTCCCGCAGGCTTCCCACATTCCATCCAGGGGCTTGGTCCCGACGGAACCGAATTTCTTCTGGTCTTCAATCAGGGGAACTTCTCTGAAGATGGGACGATGCTGCTCTCGGAGTGGGTGGCGCACACACCTCCCGAGGTATTGGCGAAGAATACTGGCCTGGATAAGGAGGTCTTCTCGCATACGCCAGGAGCGCCACTCTACATCTTCCCGGGCAACCTGCCCAACTCGCTCGAACAAGACAAGGCGGAAATCGGTGGCGCGCAAGTAGCTTCGAAGTATCAGTACACTTTCCGCCTGAGGTCGATGGAGCCAACGAAAGCCAGCGAAGCAGGTGAAGTTCGCATCGTTGACACACACAACTTTCCGGTTTCCAAGCATGTCGTCGGTGCCCAGCTCATCATCAAGCCTGGACACATGCGTGAGATGCACTGGCACCCGAACGCAGCCGAGTGGCAATACTGGATCTCCGGCAAGGGTCGCATGACCGTATTCTTTCCAGTCGACAATGCCCGCACGCAGGACTTCAATGCCAACGATGTCGGGTATGTTCCCTCGAACGCACCGCACTACATCGAAAACACGGGGGGCACAGACCTGGTGGTCCTGGAGTTGTTCGCAGCTAGCGAGTTCATGGATGTGTCTCTGAACGAGTGGCTCAGGCGCGTACCCAGCGAAATGTTGAAGGCACATTTGAATATCGATAAGCAGATGGCCGCGAAGATCCCGGCGGAGAAGCTGTATCTCGTTTAGCTTGGCTCCTCGCAAGAGAGCTCTTGGGGCGCCAGAGGAGGCGTTTGGTTACGGGATCAAGGACCCGCTTGCCGAGTCTAAAGGGATTGGCAGCCAGAACCAGTTGCCTCACATTGAGAACAATACTGATTGACTTTGCTTCTCGGGCTGAAGGCTTTGAGAGAGGTGTACATTTTCCAGACCCGTGCGCCGCATTGGGCTTGTCAGCGAGGAAAACAGGTAACTCAGTTCCTGGCCG
Source organism: Candidatus Sulfotelmatobacter sp. (assembly GCA_049589695.1). Taxonomy (GTDB): domain Bacteria; phylum Acidobacteriota; class Terriglobia; order Terriglobales; family Acidobacteriaceae; genus Sulfotelmatobacter. The sequence goes on from JBAWBG010000055.1 coordinate 31,539, forward strand.
CAAGTGACATGACATTAAGCGCCAGGCGGAAGGAAGAATGCGTTCGTTCTTCTAATTCTCTTAAGCGGCGCTCACCTTTCGCAAACATCGCCCGTGCCAATGCCTCTATGTCAGGATCCGCGGAATCGGCGGCTCTGAGTAATTCCTTGCCCGCGTCTTGTTGTCCAAATCTGCACCACATCACTCCACAAAGAAACACATAGTTGCTGTCCATACGGCCTCCCTTTGCCCAGCATTGGGTGAATCGCTTCTTCCATGCTCGGATGCAATCCAACTGCCAACACCAGCCCAACTAAATCCTGCTTCACTCGCACTTGCCGAATGGGAACGTCCGGTTATTGACAGGCTCACGACCATTCCATCTCATGTTGCACGGAGTCTTCTGAATTCAGTCGGCATTTCGATCACGGTTGCGACCGAGCTGCCGGTCCCGCTTTCCTACTTGAACAGGATCTTCGCCATCATCCCCTTGTCTTCATGATTCAGCAGATGGCAATGGAACACCGACATACCTTTGATGATGGGATCGGTAAAGTCCAGGATGACGTCCACAGTGCCGGCATACGGAACATTTACGGTATTGAGCCATGCAGGATGGGGCAGAGGCGCGTCATTTTGCGCATAGGCCAGGAAGTGAACCTGGTGAATGTGGAAGGGATGTAGTTCGGCAGTTGCGTTGACGATACGCCAATGCTGATACGTACCGACCAGAGCGGTTGTCATCGGACTTGCATCCATGGCAAATTTCTGGCCGTTGATATAGAAGCCGTTCTTGTCTTCTGTGAAGGTGACAATGAAGTCCGGTGCAGTCTTTTTCAATGGCTCAACGTCAACCGGCTTGTAGACCGGTGGGCGGTTGTCGACAGCATGTGTTTGCCCAGGCGATAGCTTTGCGCTTGATTGATCACGATCGGGTTGCACAAGATCTGCCAGCACCATCCCTGGATCTGGATCTCCCACCGGACCTGTATCTACGCAAAGCGTACGCAGAGAACTATGGGTGCCAGAGGCTGGGCCAGTTACGATTGCTTCGATCCGTCCCGCAGGCGAAACTAACAAGTGATTGGTGACCATCGTTGGATGTTTGGAATCGCGGTAGGCGAGCGGCATCCCATCGAGCGCCACAATTTCAAAAGTCTGTCCATCTATTTGCAGGTCAAGATAGCGATCCGCTGAAGCATTCACGATGCGCCAGAACTGCCGCTCTTTAGGCGCGATCTCGATTCGCGGTCGAAGCGCTCCGTTCACGGTGAAGATTTCCTCAACCGCCTCAGCTTCTCCTCCGCATCCCTTCGCCGGGATTTCAACATCTCGCATGAGTGTGGCGGCATTCGGATCATGCTCAATAGAGCGGCCGCGCACAACCATTACCCGCTCACGGAGTTGTGCTACTTCGGGGACATAACGTTCCATTCCCTCGACAACGATAGCTCCCGACATTCCGTCCAACACTTGCCGCTCACTCTCGCCATGAGGATGAGTGTGGTACCAGAACAGACCCGGCTCATGATCGCGCGGAATCTTAACCGAGTAGTGCAATGCCTGGCCAGGCTTGGCCAGCATTGTAAGAATGTCATCCTGCGGGGCATTCGGTGAGACGGTGAGCCCATGAAAGTGCAAGTTCGTCATGTCCATGCACGGATTGGGTGCGCAACTTTCCGTAGACTTGGTAGGAAGATCGTTGATGTAGGTGATTTTGAGGGTATCACCTGGGGAGGCACGAATGATCGGGGCGACCGTCACCCCATTGAAAACGAAAGCATCCCGGCCGTTCTCCTTCACTGCATACAACGTGAGTGATACAACGTGATTCTTCGCCCGCACTTGGGGAGGCTGCGGCAAGGAAACAGTCTGTGCGCTGCCCAGAGCTGAGAGGAAGAGCATAGTGAGAAGAAATTTCGGCTTTGTCATTATCCTTCCCAAGCTTCAGCTTTGGGCGGCTTCGTAGGTCGCCACTATCGAGGCCTGCCGAGCGATATTGCGCGAGTTTCTTCGCGTTCGCGGTTTAAGCGATTAGTTCCGATTAGCCGACGCAGGATGGCTCAAGCCCCATATATATGCTGCGAGCGCCGATACCTGGTCGGGCGTAAGTTGCGCACCACCCATTGGCGGCATGGGGCTGCGGTATTCTTTTGGTTGCGAGACCCCGTCGGTGATCGTTTTCGCGATTCCCGCATAACTGCCATCGCTCCACAGCCATTTGTGTGCGGTCAGCTTAGGCCCTAAGGGCGTGCCTTGACCGCTCTCACCATGGCAGCCCGTGCAGGCCGCCCCTCCCACCTGACCGCGGTAGATGCGTTCACCGAGCTCAACCATGTCTCTTGTCGCGCCTTCAGGAATCGGAAGACGCGAATTCGCAGCCGCACCAGCGTCAGGATGCGTGCCCTCTGGCGGTTTTGCGGTTTCTTCAACGGGATTGCCTGCTGGAGCTGTTGCGCTCGGACAGGGAGTAAGGTTCGCAGCGTTGAAGTCCGTCCCTCCGCGATAGACAATCCGATAGATGCGTCCGCGTACGTCGTCGGAAATGTAAAGCGAACCATCCGTTCCGACTGCCAAGCCACTGGGACGATGTTCCGCTTCGGCTGGCGACTTCACTGCTCCCGCGAAACCGTCCGCAAATATTTCGCACTGGCCAGATGCGTGGTTGCCGTTGAGCGCCTGAAAAACTACGTTGTAGCCGCCTTGCGCATAGGGCGCCCGGTCCCATGAGCCGTGAAAGGCGATGAAGACGCCACCGCGATAGTGTGCAGGGAATTGTTCCTTGTCGTAACGCACCATGGCATTTGGAGCCCAATGGGCGGGAAACACTGCAATCGGAGCAACTTTGTTCGCACACACTCCGACGGTTTTGCCGTCACCGCCGTATTCTGGTGCGAGAAGCAGCTTGTGCACGAATGGGTCGTGGTAGCACTCGGGCCAGCCATAGTCTCCCTTCGGCTTCAAAACCAACAATTCTTCAGATGGCAGCGTCGCCTCTTGCTCGGGTGTATAGAAGTCGGGCCAATTCGCGCGCAGCTGATCGCGCCCGTGTTGGGTCACAAATAGTCGTCCACTCGAGTCGATGGCGAAGCCTTCAGCGTTGCGGATTCCCGTTGCAAAGCGCTCAGCCGGTGAAAAAATCTGGTTCGTCTCATTCGCGTCATAGAGCCAGACGCCACCACGGGTCTCCAGTTCGGTACACGGATCCGCCCCGGGGGACTTGAGTTGCCGATTTTTCAGCTGGCAGGAATTGGTCGCGGTGGCCACATCGACATACATCTTTCCGTCGGCAGTAATGATGAATGGGTGCATCGGATGGTCTCCGCCCAGAGGCAATCCGGAGACTATCGTTTCGGCGGAACTGCTCGGCACGATGGAACCGGGGGCCAGTGAATATCGCGCGATCCGATCGTTGATTTCGGCATAGATCGCTCCCTTAAACACGCCGATGCCGGTGCCGCCTGCTCCGCCATTTTGGACGGTGTCGCCGAAGCGCTCAATCACATCTGCCTTTCCGGAGCCGCTCTTGTCTTGCAGGGCTACAAGAAAACCGCCTGCATGCGGAGTGTCGTTGCCGTAGTACCTGCCTGACCAGGTATTGACGTAAAGAACTCCGTTGGGCGCAACTACCATCTGGCGGGCATGACCAATCCCCTCAGCGAAGACCGTTGCACAAAACCCGCTGGGTAACTTCAAACCGCTGTCATCGTTTTGGCAAGGCTGGCCCTTGGCTTCCGCACCCGGATTGGATTCGCTTTTAGCCGGCGCCAATGAACCGAGCATAACCATTGCCGCGAGCGCAATGATGGCAGATAACAGAGTCTTGAACAGTTTGGATGATTTCATTGGAGGCTCCTGAAGACTTAGAGAGTTTGTTCCTTGCTAGCGAACAATGCGGGAGAAGCCACTGCGCCGACGATCAAGCATTATTTTATTGCCAGATCAGTTTGCTCACGTTGCCTCCTGCCCGATCGCTGTATCTTTAGCCGGCGCTGACTCAGTCATTTCAAATGATTGGAATTGCGCAGAATCACACCGCCGGATGCCAACTCGAACCTGTGCGAGCCTTTATTTGCGCTGCGACTTTCGAAGTGCTGGACCCGAGGTCCTTTTGGTATACGATCCCATGCCGGGTGACTACAAAAGTCATCACACCAGAGGACTCGTAATCCGCGGGATAGGCGACTAAAGTCAACCCTCCCCTTTTCTTGCCGTAGCCGGTTACCTTTGATGCGGAATTTGTCACGACTCGAAAGTAGTACCCATAGAAGACGTTCGACTTTTTGTTGTCGGCATTCGCCGGGCCGGCAGAGACCAGGCTTTCGGCGAATTGGGTAATCGGATCTTCGCTAGCTGCCTTCGCACTCTCTTCATTCTTTGCCATCGCGAATTCCTCACACACTTCAATTGCGGTGGCCTCGTTTTCTCCGACTCTGCGGAACAGGATCTCCTGCTTGCCGCGATCGGAATCGAAATACCATTGGCCGTTCTTCGAGACCAGCGGGACGGGGAAGGGCCAGTTTTCCGCACCGATGTACAAAACCGTAGTTCCTTCGGGTTCTCGGACGAGACGGTGCATCTCCTGATATTTCTGGCTGAACCGCTCGCGTTCCAGTTTGTCCTCGACTTCATCGCTTGACGAGGTTACTTCCTTTCCTGCTCCCAAGATCGCTTCCACAGCCGGCTCGTCCTGCTCCTGCACTGCTTGAAAGAGAGCATTACCAGCTTCCGCCGGAGACGCGAACGTCTTTGGCTGCACAGCCTGAGACGGAGCAGCCTGAGCAAAGCTCGAATCGGACAGGCCGGCAACAAGTAGCAAGACCGACAACAGCAGCATAAGAAGGACGGTGGATGCGAACCCCCAGGCGAGTCTCGCGGTATATGTTTCAATTGCTTCAAGCTTCATATTGTTCGTGCGCATGACTTAGTTCTCCAGATCATCAGTCTCGTTCGTAGCAAATTGAAGCGAACTATCGGCGACCGCCTCCGCCTCCATGGAAACCACCGCCTCCGAAACCTCCACCGCCATGGAAGCCTCCGCCAAAGCTCGACCGCCCGCGGGCGGAGAAACCTCGCGCTACTCCGCCATGATTAAATCCGCTGAAGGCGCCGGAGTGCGTGCCGCCAAATCCATGTTGCGACGCGCCGAAACCTCGGCCACCGGCAAAGCCGCTGCCATGAAATCCATCGCCGTGATTGAAGCCGCGATTGGCGAAGATTCTACTGTGCGATACGTAGCCGTGATGGTCGTACATGATTCCGTGATTGTGCCAATCGTATCCCCAGTGTCCCCAGCCCCAGCCAAAGCCGCCAAAGAAGCCGATTCCAAAGCCGAGGCCAAACTCAATTCCCGGAACCCCAAGATAAAGTCCCGGATAGGCATACCAGCCCGGCCAGATGCCGATGGGGTCTCCGTATACAAGCCATGGGTCGTATTCAGGCACGTAAACGACTTCGGGATCGGCTGGTTCGACCATAATGGATTGCCCTTGTGTAGTTATCGTCTCCTGCGAGTTGCTCTTTAGGTTCCCTGCCTTCTCCGCCCGCTGACGCATTACCTGAACGGCGCTCATCACATCTTGCTGTTGGTTGACGTAAGCATCACCAAGCGACGAAGTCCAGGCGAGATTCTTGTCCATGTTGGCCAGCACTGAAGGAAACTCGGCGAGGGCCTTCACGCTTGGATCCCAGGGCTGCTTATTGACTTCTTTTCCGAGCTTCTCACTCTCGAGATGCTTATGTTTCTCCATCCACCGGTCTGCTTCTACAACCTGATCGGGATAGGTAGCCGCCGCAAGAATCTGTGCAACCAGCGCATCCGGATACAATGCGATCGGCGCGACGAGTTGCTGCAGCTGTCCTGGTGTCAGTTTCGCGGCTTGAACTGCAGGTTGCGCCCCTGACTGGTCTGGCTGCGACAACGCTCCCGGTGCAGTAGCTAGCACCAAGCAACATGAAAGGAAAAATGACAAACTCTGTTTTATGAATTTCACATTAATGCTCCTTCGACGGACCGCATCGGGCGAACGTCCACCGATTCTTCTCCACTGACGTAATGCGAGCCGCCGCAAACGATCGTTTTCAGCTGGCCAGGTCAGCGGCGCTTCGAGCGGCGAACTGCCGAAACATAAGCGGACATGCCGGATGGCTGCATTGACACGCGATTTCTACGTCTTCGCTTCCCGCGTCACGACAGGCTTCTCCGCAGTATTCTTCTCCACTTGGTACATCACACAGGCAGGGTATGTGCGCGCACTTTTTTATCTTTTCGTTTGCCATTACGATTCCTTCCTTTTCAGGTTCACTTCTCCGATTACGACAATGGCTGACGTAGCTCGCTTGCCGCGTCAGCCAGAGTGACCCTGGAGAAAACGTTGGTTTTAGCGGCTACTCATCTCGATTGATTGCATGCTGATCTCCAAACTCAAAACACCGATAAGCGCGGGGTTTGCGAGCACTTTGCTCTCAGCGCCAAAACTCAGCGAAGTCTCGAGTGTCGGCAGGCTGATAGCGCGTCGATATTTGGACGGTCTCAAGTAGCGCAATCTCTTCTGACGGAAGGTGACGCCCAGGAAGAAATTGCGTATCGACTCCAACCAAGTGTCAGCACGTAAAGTGAAAGCACGGACACTTGGACACCTTCGACACGCCTGAGCTTGACGGCGCAAAACTCGCCATTCGACTTAAGTTCTTCTCAATAGAGTCTTTATACAAAGCTCCAGATTGGCTCCAGGTTTGGCATCCGCCTTGCCTTTATCAAAAGCGTAAGAAAAAGAACATGATGTTGATGCGTGGCCTGCTGAAACTCGTTTTTAGGGCTTGGTAGTTCAGAGGAAGAAAGTTCAACCAGCAGAAGAAGGCCACACACAACAAAGAAAGGAGGAAGGATGAAGAAACTGTTTGCTCTGGTTGCTCTTGCTCTCTGCATGTCGGCCTCGTCATTCGCAGCCGATGTTGTCGGTCATTCCGTTAAGGTCGCAGGCACGGACACTTACAAGGTAGCCAAAGTCTCTGCGAAGGACACTAGCAAGGCAGGAAAAGCGGTTGTGAAATTCCTTTTCTAACGTGAAGTAGAAATATAAATATTGCTCTTAAGGAGATTACTAAAAATGAAAATCAATAAAGCTTATATTGCCGCGGGCTTGATCGTAGCTCTTTCCCTCTTCTTCGGCCTCGCTGCTCATGCGGACGAGTCTGACCAAACCACCATACTCACTTTCAGCGAGCCGATTCAGATCCCCGGAGTTGTATTACCAGCCGGTACTTATGTGTTCCGGTTGACGGACAGTGATTCTTCCCAAAATGTTGTTCAGGTCTTCAATGCGGATAGGACTGTGCTATATGCAACCCTCGAGACGATCGCAACTGACAGGTCCGACACGCCCGATCATTCTATGGTTACAGTGGCTAAGCAGGGAACCGGACAGCCGGATGCCCTCCTCAAGTGGTTCTATCCTGGCATTGAGACCGGGCATGAATTCCTATATCCCAAACAGAAGGAGAAGGAACTGGCCCAAGACAAACAACAGACGATTGAGGCCAGCCCAACAGTATCAGATTTCGGTGCTACAGCAGCCGGCAACTGAGTATGATCTGTCATTGCGCGGAAAGGCCTGGGTTCCTAGAACGTCGGTTCGAGGACTCGGGCCGTCGCGCGAAACAGGTCCACAGACAGGAGCGAGATGACTGGCACAACACAATTCTCTACATATCCAACCACCAATTCGGTATAACCTACATCCGGGTTATAGAATTTACTGACCGCAGATGTTTTTGATAGCGCCAAATCGGCAGTACAGGAGACACGCCCACTAGGTACGATTTAGCTCGCGCAACGCCTGATTGTAATGGCCCTGAAACCGAGCTAGAGTTACGAGGGGCCTCATTCCCTGCCGCTCCAGCCGATTTTATGCGGGGCACGAGAGAGACGCTTGACGATGGGCGATCCACGCAAGATAAAATGGATTGCACGACCAACAGCCGTTAGCACTCCGCTGTGTATCCACGACCTCTGGTCCCGGGCAGGGCTACTCTCGACTCGACGCGTACGTTTCTGTCCTTCCTTTTTGCCTGGGAGGGTACGTCGAGCGGCGCTAGCTTTCGTCTTACCTACCCACAACAATCGAGGCAGATGAGTGACGCCTGCTGACGCCCCCACGGTGTATGTAGTTGATGACGACGATTTGGTGCGTACCGCCATTCGAGGCATGTTGAAGTCGGTTGGCTTGCATTCCGAGACTTTCGGGACGGCGCAAGAGTTCCTGCGGAGCAAGCGCTCGGACGGCCCGAGTTGCCTTGTCCTGGACGTGAGGCTTCCGGGCGTCAGCGGTCTGGACTTTCAGCGCGTGTTGGCCGACGCGGGCGTTCGTATTCCCATCATCTTCATTACCGGTCACGGTGATATTCCGATGACAGTGAAGGCCATGAAATCCGGCGCGGTGGAGTTCCTTACGAAGCCTTTCCGCGATCAGGACTTGCTGGATGCGATTTACCAGGCTCTGGACCGCGACCGGGTGGTGCGCCAGCAAGAAAATGAGCTCGCCGAATTGCGAAAGCGCTACGAGTCGCTGACCACACGCGAGCGCGAGGTCATGAGTCGGGTGGTTTCAGGCATGCTCAACAAGCAAGTAGCTTCTGAGCTCGGAACCAGTGAAGTCACGGTGAAGATCCAGCGTGGGCATGTCATGCAAAAGATGCAGGCTGAATCGCTGGCGGAATTAGTCAGAATGTCGGCGAAGCTTGAGCATCCATCGAGGAGTAGCTAAGGTCCCCTGAACCGGCCGCGAATGAAAGCGCTCTCCAAACTTCAACGTTACGGTCTCGCGGTGGTTTCCTGCGGCATTGCGCTGGGGGTGGCATGGCCTATCGATGCGCCCGCGTCGTGCTTCCTTCTCGCGGTCGCGATGAGCAGTCTCTTTGGCGGATTGGGACCAGGGCTCCTATCTATCGCTTTCTCCGCCGTGGCCTTCAATTCCTTATTTCTGCGGCGAACGATCCCACCAGCCGTCGAGCCGGCGGTTTTCTTCCGGTTTGCAGTCTTTGTGTTAGCGACTTTACTCATCGTCGTGTTGATAGAAATCAAACGACGCGTTGAAGATTCTCGTAACCGCGCAGAAGAGGCTCTGCGGCAAGCGAACTGGGATCTCGCACGCATCAGCCGTGTGACCACCATGGGGGAGTTAACCGCCTCTCTCGCGCACGAAATAAATCAACCGATTGCCGCCGCTGTTACTGATGCCAACACATCCTTGCGGTGGCTCACGCACGATCCACCTGATCTGGAAGAGGCGCGCGAGGCCGCATCACGAACCATTAAAGACGCCACTCGTGCAGCGGAGATCATCAGCCGCGTCCGCCAGCTCTTCAAGAAAGGTACTCCGCAACGACAGTTGGTTGATGTAAACGAAGTCATCCAGGAGATGGTTGCCCTCCTGCGTAGTGAAGCGGAGCGGTATTCGATATCGATCCGGATGGAACTGGCGGCGAATCTTTTCCAAGTAATGCTGGATCGATTGCAATTGCAGCAAGTTCTGATGAATCTGATCATGAACAGCATTGACGCTATGATGAATGTAGATGGGACGCGCGAGCTTACCATCAACTCGCAGGTAGACAGCGAGCAACTTGTGGTATCTGTCAGCGATACCGGAGCGGGTCTGCCACCAGAGCCGGCGGACCAGATCTTCAACGCCTTCTTTACCACCAAACCTCATGGCACCGGCATGGGACTTCGCATAAGCCGATCCATTGTGGAATCGCATGGCGGCCGACTGTGGGCTGTCAGAAACTCCCCCCGCGGCGCTACTTTTCGGCTCAGCCTTCCCATCAAAGTCGAAGTCCACGAATGAATGACGTGCATCGCCGGGTCCAGCCTGATCAGACCGGGATTATAGACCTCATACCAAGGTGTGATTGCGCCCTTCCAAAGCATGATTGCACTGGTGCCCGCGGAGCGGTACCTTGCAACTATGGCAATTCAGAGGAACGGAAAAATGGTCACGATTGTTGATGATGATGAGTTAATGCGCGGAGCGTTGCAGGGCATGCTGAAGTCCGTCGGATTAGTGTCACAGGCATTTGCCTCGGCGGAAGAATTCCTGAAGTCTGGCCAACACGAGCAAACTGCATGCCTGATCGCGGATATTCGGATGCCGGGAATGTCCGGCCTCGAATTGCAGGCCAAACTGAACGCTGAACACTGCAGAATTCCGACCATCTTTATTACGGCACACGGCGACACAAAAATGCGTATGCAGGCGTTAAGAGCAGGCGCGGTGGAGTTCCTGGCCAAACCGTTTGATGATGAGGTTTTGCTCGAAAGCGTTCGAGCGGCTTTGGAGAGTTGAGCCCGATAAAACGTGCGCGCGCCAGGGGGTCTCTGTGGGAGCTTACCAAAAATTCGCAAGTGGCGATCGAGCATCTTATGAGCGCAGGTTCGAACAGGTTATAGGCAATAGTCCTGCTCTGGAATCCGTGCTCGAACAAGTGGAACGGGTTGCGCCTACTGATTCCACAGTTCTCATCCAGGGAGAAACCGGCACAGGCAAGGAGCTGATAGCGCACGCGATTCATAACCTCAGCTCGCGGTGCGGTCGACCCTTCATAAGGCTGAATTGCGCCGCCATTCCGCTGGATCTGTTGGAGAGTGAACTCTTCGGCCACGAAAAGGGCGCGTTCACTGGAGCCATCGCGCAAAAGATTGGCCGTTTCGAACTAGCCGACAAAGGCACACTTTTCCTGGATGAAGTAGGAGATATTCCTCCGGCGTTGCAGCCGAAATTGCTACGCGTTCTGCAGGAGCAGGAGTTCGAGCGCTTAGGCAGCGCACGCACCCATCATGTAGACGTTCGTCTGGTAGCTGCCACAAATCGTAATCTGATGGAAATGGCGAACCGTGGCGAGTTTCGCAGCGACCTCTACTACCGTCTCAACGTGTTTCCAGTCCTGTTGCCGCCTCTGCGCGAGCGCCGCGAAGACATTCCAGCCCTTGTGGCTCATTTTGTCGATATTTACGGCCGCCGCATGAGTCGCCAGATCGAGCACATCCCTTCGACAACAATGTCTGCGCTCACGTCGTACCAGTGGCCAGGCAACATCCGCGAACTACAGAACCTGATCGAACGTGCCGTGATCCTTTCCGATGATGGCGTGCTCCCCAATCCCTTGCCGGCGGCAGGACCTTTAAGCATCAACACTTCTCCCGCCCCAACTACTCTGAAGGACTCTGAGCGCATTCTGATTCTGCATACGCTGGAATCGGTCGCCTGGGTGATCGGAGGCCCGAAAGGAGCAGCTGCGAAACTCGGCTTAAAGCGAACCACGCTGATTCATAAGATGCAGAAGCTGGGGATTTACCGATCGGCGCAGCAACGGTCCCCAAGCTCTTTGGGAGCAGCACCGGAGCAGTCGGATTCGATGTCTCAAGTACAGTAGCTGGGAGACGACTTTACGGGCAGTGATAAATAACAATTGATGGGCTCTGGTGCCAGGTTTAGAGTACCTCCGGCTTGGGGGCTGGGTGGCGCCACGCCGCCTCTGCTGGCTCAAGCAAATTGGAATCGACGGGCGAGAGTAACCGCACGGTGATAATCACTGCTGGAATCAGGTAAGCGAACGTTACCCAAAACCACATTAGAGCGCCTGCACACTCCTGATCCTGAAGAGGAGTCATAGAGAACAGTTGAACTGTTGACAGGTGATGCGGGTAGACGAGCCGGTTTCCAAAAACCAGAAGCGCGGAGAGAACATCGCAAGGTAGCGTGGCAAGAAAGAGGTACAAAGCCATGGACCATCGCGACGGCTTCGTTGCACTCGGCGAAGACTGCAGAATGGGCCACCAGAACAATAGTCCAGTTACCAGAAAAGACACGTCCTCCAAAATATGAGTCTCCTGGGAACACATGCCCCATTGAAACGCAACGGGGAAATGCCATCCGATTACGGCGATTGTGCCCGCCAGCCAACACAACACAGGATGCCGACCGCAGCGTTCGAGCGACCGCCCCACCACACTGGTGAGGGGGCGATGGCTTTTAATAAAGACCTTCGGTAGTCCGCACACCAACGGAAAAACAGGTGCTCCTCCTAGAAGCAGCGGCGCTGCAACGGTCATCAACAGAAGGTGCTTGATCATGTGAATCGTAAGCAACTGATGATCGAGAGTAGCGAGCGGAGATGCGACCGCAATCCACGCTAAGCCAAGACCACACATAAACTCTGCGAGCCGCCATCCGGGGATCAGGGCCGGGAAGGCATGCCTGAGACAAAGCCAGCCGCGCAAATAAACCAATGCCATCGCCACTAACAAAAATGTGATCGCTAGCGGAACGGCCCCCGACTGAATATGGGCATAGGACGCGGACATAGCAAGGTCTACCGTGGCGAGACCTCGCTTGCGCCGAGCGCCACCGCTTGAGGGGCGTTGCGCGCGGGCTTTTGATTTGCCGGATGCAGTGTTTCAAGGAAGGCTACTAGCGCAGTTGTCTCTGCCGGGCTTAGATTCTTTCCGTAGGCCGGCATATTGCCTCCACCCTGAATCACCTGACGAATAAGTTGATCTTCAGTAAGGCGCAGAGCAACACTGTCAAGCGCAGGCCCCCGCTGACCTCCCTTGTCATCCAGCGAATGACAGTTGTGGCATTGCTTGGCTTGAAAAACCAGCGCGCCATGGCGTTCCAAGGCCGTCCGGCCATTCAGGAATTCTGCGGGAATCGGCAGGCCGCTCCAGGCGTCCATTACTGGACTCCAGGGTGTGTGCTCAGCTAAGTGAGTCAGGGTGCCGAGCGACACAGCGACCAGCGAAATCGTGAGTACAGCAATCGGCCTGCGCTTCCAGCTCTTCTCGCCTTCGCCCGCAATAAACGGAAGCAGTAGCAGGACCATGATCCCGACTGCAGGACCAATTAGGAGAATTGGCGTCTCCGCTGACGGGGGTAAGAACGAGAGCAAGGCGTAAAGCCACAAAAAAAAGAAGTCGGGACGCGGAGCGGTTTGAATGATTGTCGGATCCGGTTGGCCGCTCGGGCCGAACGGACCGAAATGAATAGCGCAAATGGCAATCGCCAGCAGAATGAAACCGGAGAAGAAGATATCCTTCCACACCGCTTCAGGCACGAATGGTATGCCTTGAGTATGCGTTAGCTTGCGATATTCATTCATGTACGTGGCGCGACGGACGACGCGCCCCGGCATGGGCCATTCATTGATTCCTAATTTCAGTACCATGAGCAGGTGGATGCCTACAAAAGCAATCAGTAATCCAGGTATAAGAAAAACGTGCAGCGCGAAGAATCGTGAAAGCGTTGCGCCGGCAATGATCGGGCCGCCGAGCATCAGGTTCACAGCCCAGGGCCCAATCACTGGAACTCGACTAGCGATCGAAGCGCCGATGCCTAATCCCCAATACGCATCCTGGTCAAATCGCAATACCTGGCCGGTAAAAGCCATGCCCAGCGTCACCAATAAGAGAAACACGCCGACGATCCAAGTCAGTTCTCTCGGAAACTTGTAAGCGCCGAAAAGAAAGACTTGCACCATATGGATCAGAACAATCGCGACCATGAAGTTTGATCCCCAGCCATGCAGAGCTCGTATGAACCAACCGAGCGACACGCTGTGATTGAGAGTCTGGAGGCTGTTCCACGCCTCTCCCGCAGAAGGGACGTAGATGAGCGCAAGCAATATTCCGGTGACAATCTGCAGCATGAAGCATGTAAGCGCAGCGCTGCCAAAAACATAGAACCAGCTGGCCGTCTCACGTGGAACCGGGTGCTCGATCGTCTCGCGAATAGGCCTGCCAAGCTGCAGGCGCAAATCGAACCACTGGCCGACTTTTTCGATTAGGCGCATGTCGGCTTTCCTCCCGCCTTACTTGCTACGGGCTGACCGGGAGTCGGCATCTCGCCGGCCTTAATGAGGAGTTTTCCATCTTCGATTTTGTAGCGGTACTTAAATAATCCGCGCTCGGGCGGCCCGGACGCGCGTGAACCGTCTTGATAGTAGACTCCGCCATGGCAGGGGCACATGAACAGACTTGACTGCGGAAACCAGCGAACTGGGCATCCCAAGTGCGCACAATTTATAGCAAAGACCTGGAACCTTTGACCGTCGACGTTTCGAACCCAGCACGCGATGTCGCCGGTCTCGCCGTCCCACATGTTGACCACAGGATTCTTGTATGTGGCGAGACGGGTTTGCCCGGCGGGAAATTGTTCCAGTCCGCCAAGAGAGAGCCAAGATTCGTAGCCGATGTTCTTTTCGCGAATCACAGGCGAAAGGAGATAGCGCACGATGGGCACACCCAGGAAAACGCCGACGATGCCGTTAAGGAGCAAGCCGAGTTTCACCAAAGCCGCGCGTCTGGAAACTCTATTTTCAGTACTCATCGAGAGATCCTCCATGGGCCGCGCTCGTCGAAGCGGTCGGATACGGCTGCCCCGGAAACTTTGGGCGTTGAGCTGACAGCCAGGCCACAACATCGGAAACTTCTTGGGCTGACATGGACCGGCCCTCGACGTCGCCGCGCCAGTCCGGCGCATCCAACTCAGGCCGGCCCGCAATCACGATCGTGCGAAGTTGTTGGTCGCTTACTAAGGCAAGGTATGAGCCATTCACAATCGAGCTGGCCTTGTTGCTTCCGCGACCGTCGGCTCCGTGACACGAAGAGCAGTATGTTCGATACGCATCAGCGCCACGTTCGGGATCGCCAGGAACCTGGGCTGAATAAGGCGGTGGCGTTTGATCGCCGAGAGCGCCAGGTTTCGTCCAGGAACGGATTCCATGCACAATCGCTTCGATCTGCTTATCGGTGAGCATTCCCCCCGCACTCTGCGCAAACGCTGGCATCGGCGTACCGGGCACTCCGTTTGAAGCCGTATGGCGAATCACGGTGTCGTCTGCGATTGCCAGAAACACCGGATTCGCAAGAGCGATAGCTGCCCCACCGCTGCCTTCCATGCCATGGCATCCTGCACAGTTCTGTCCGTAGAGCGCATCGAAATCGAGGATTTCGTTGGGTGGCACGACCTTCGAATCTGCTCGAGCGACCCGCCGCGAACTGCTGCAGGCGGCACATGCAAGAAATGCGACCACCGCAACGACTCCGAGCGTAACTGGAATGGCCCGACGCTTCATTACCGAGCACCGTCTCCCTTCTCTTCGTCATTGTCATTGTCATTTTTTTCGTCGAACGCTCCCGGCGCTTCAATTCCGGCACGCACCGCGAACGGCAAGTATTGCCAAGTGCGAATACGCTGTTGCTTGGAAACGATAATGCCGGCGACGATGCCGAATCCGATCTGAGAAATGACGAACCAGAGCCAGTCAATGCGCTGCTTGAGCGTGGGATCGAGCGCTTCGAGCATGCTGTGGATCAGAGCAGACCACAGAATGGGAGCGATGACCCCTCCAAACAGAATCGGTCGCCGAGGAAAGATCGGAAGCGCCGCACCGTAAAGAAGCCCAACCAACGAAGAACAAATCAAGTGGAGGATGGTTGCAATAATCAATCCGTCCCAATGAAAGGTCGAAATTTGCTGCGTAGTTACTCGTCCCGGAAAAAATCCAGCGGACAAAAGATTGATCGGATACCAGATACCGTGGCCGCTGATAATTCCATAAAGTACTGCCAGGACGGCCATGGCTACGCCTCCTGCCAAGCCACCTTTGACACCCGCCGAAATCGGATAGATCTCGAGAGGCAGTCGCGCCCGTTGTAGTTCCTCGGTCCTCCATTCGATCCGAGCCACTCGCGGACGGCTGGTTTGCGCAGTTGGCACTGTCTCCACGATTGGCATGAATTCGTGCTTTTCGTGTGGCAACACATCGAAGAACCATCCGACTCCACCAGTCACGGCGAAGATTGCGCCCAGAATGCTGACCGATGCGCTGGTGACCAGTCCGGCGAAGACCAAAGTGAAACCGAAAGCCATGACAATCGGCCATGCCGTTGATGCGGGCAGTTCGATGGTACGTGGGCCTTGCTCTGTGTCAGCGGAGAGTTGAAGTGTTTTTGATGCCATGTTTCACTCCTCCCTTCATCGTCCAATTACGTATACGACGGTGAAAACCACAATCCAAACGGCATCCACGAAATGCCAGTAGAGAGACAAAACATCGATTCTCTCAGCATGTTCTGATCTCACTTTTCCTAGCAGCGTTAACGACATTACTATCGAGAGACTCAAAAGGCCGACCACGACGTGAAATCCATGCAGCCCCACCAACGAGTAATACGTTGTTCCGAAAAGGTTCGAGCTGATCGTCAGTCCTTCCTTGTAAATCAGCCGGTGCCATTCCGTCGCGGTCCCGTACAAGAAAGCGGCGCCCAGCGCAATGGTCGCGAGCCACAAAATTCCGAAACGCAGAACACTTCCCCGGCGGAGAAATTTTGCAGACAAGTGAATCGTGAGACTGCTAGAAAGCAAACAGATCGTGTAAAAGATCGGCACGTTCAGAACGTCCTTCGGCATGGGGCCTGTCAGACTCTTGCCGACGTAAAAAAGATAAGCCACTACGAAGATCGTGAAGATCGCTGCTTCAGCGGCGATAAGAGAGAGCATTCCGACGCGTCCTCGAGTGGGGCAATCCCAATCAGTCCTCTGTTCGGCAACAGCTATAGATGTCGTATTCATTACAATTTCCTGCTATTCGTATTTCCAATCAGGATCGTCGGGATGCTTAACATCCCAAAGCGGCCGCCGGCTCTTAACGAAGGGGATGGCGACGAAGTTATAAGCGGGCGGGGGTGAATTTGTGGACCACTCGAGCGTCCATGCATCCCACGGGTCGCTGCCTGCGGCTTCGCCCCGAAAATAGGACCAGAGCAGATTTACGAGGAAGACCAAAATCCCGGC
>JBAWBG010000056.1:0-3123 GCA_049589695.1 Candidatus Sulfotelmatobacter sp.
TTTCGTACACCGCAGACCGCTCTCCTTATTCGTGCAGCTTTATCTATTTGGCCTCTGCGGGTTGCCCGGCGGGCGCAGGATCGTTGCCGATAATGCGTTCGTGAATCGCAAATTCCTTTTCGCCATCTTGTTTGCGCCCCGCGCGAGTGTAGGCCATGGCCAGACTATAGTGGGCATCGGGATTCCTGGGCTCCAGCTTAACCGCTCTTTCCAGCGGCGCAATGGCATCCGTGTATTGCTTTTCCGACAGCAAAGACGATCCCAGCCCTAGAAAAGCTTCCCCAAACTGAGGGTCGAGCTTCGCCGCGCGCGAAAAGCGCTTCACGGCCTCGTCCCATTGCTGGCTCTGGCGCGCCAGTTCGCCGAGCACATATTCAGCCCCTGCGTTACTGGGATCGATCTGCAACTCCTGCTCGAATTCTTTTTTTGCTTCATTCGCCGCATCAGGGGTCGGGTTCGGCACCGAAAGCAATGCTCGCCCCAGCCGGAAGTGAATCCCGGGCAGACTTGGGTTTTGTTTCAGGATGCCGCGATATTCCTTCTCCGCCTCCTCCCACTTCCCTTGGGATTCGAAAGACTCAGCCAGTAATTCGTGCGCCTGATACGAAGATGGAGCGGTACGCGCCAGTTCCTGTGAAGCCGAGGAAGAAAGATCAGAATAGGCGTGGATGGACTCATACAGAGCATCCGGATCCTGCGGAAATTCTCGTGCCAGCAGGTGAAGAAATTCCAAGGCGGCGTCCGGCTGATGCAGCGTCATGGCACAACGCACACCATCCAGCCCAATCTTGCGCCTCAGCTCTCTATCTTCTACTTTGATGCTTTTTTTGAGTGCGGGCAAAGCATCCATGCAATGACCGCTTTCGGCCATGGCCGCGGCATCTCGCGCGATTGTAGAAGGAGGGGGCGGCGCTTTGCTCGGAGACTGTCCCACGGCGCTGCCGGCCGCGATCACGACCGAGAGGACTACACAAACCAGGAATGGAAACCGGAACATATAAACGCGATCATAAATGAAAATGGCAGGACGCCGAAACGGCATCCTGCCATGATTGTCGCATTTCGTCAGAAGTAAAGCTTCAACGCAAATTGCATCTCGCGCGCATCTTGCGTTGCGGTAGTCACTCCGAAAGTTGCAGTCCCGACACTATCGTTGGGCACCGCAAAGTTCGGATGATTGAACGCATTCAGGAAGTCCGCTCGGAACTGGAATTTCATCGATTCCGAGATTGGAAAGTCCTTCTGCAAGCTGATGTCGGCATCGACGTACCCAGGCCCAACGACCGGACCCTGAGCCGGACAATTTCCAAATGTCCCAGCCGCGGCGTTAGCGAATGAGTTAGGCGAAAACCACTGCAAACCAGTTCCCGGAACAATTGTCTTTGGATAGGCAACCGCCCCAATGCAATCCGGGCGATTTTCCGGGCTGCCCGTCCCCGAGTTGCTGGCTCCATATATGGAGAGCGGGAAGCCGGTGTGCCATGAAACGATCGGATTGATCGACCAGTTGCCAACAACGGCATTTACAGCCGCCGGAAGGCCCTGCCCGAATTGTTGGCCACGGCCCACTGGCAGTTGATAAACGGCGTATGCGCTCAGCACGTGCTTCGCGTCCCAGTAGCACTGCGCGTAGTCGCCGTTCGGGTTGTAAAGATTTTGCCAGTAGTTCCCTGAGGGTCCGGCCTGAGTCGTCGTGCCCCAGGTGCCATAGTATCCATCATCGTTGGTCATGCACTTCTCAAACGTGTAGGAAACTTGACCCTCTAGCCCGCGCCCATATCGCTTCTGCAAAACCACCTGCATCGCGTTGTAGTTCATATTGCCGACCGAAGCCGTGTTTTTCACGTTGCCGAATCCGTTCGGACCATAAGTCGCCGTAGTCGTGGGGACATGGTCGATCACGGCGCCCGCCGGATTTTGGCCGCCGATGAACGGATAAGTGACAGTGCCGTTCGGCTGCAGATCCCCTTGCGATAGCCATTCCGGAACCATCAAGTGAGTGGTGCGCTGGCCAATGTAGCTCAGTTGGAAAGTCGTGTCGTGCGCAAGCTCTTGCTGCACCGTAAAGTTCCACTGATCCGCTACTGCCGGTTGAACCGTGCCCGACCAGGTTTGCAGCGTGGCACCCACATACGGATTTACGCTGGTAGCTGAACTGAACGCTGTAGCTGTGTCGAACGCCGCCGGCCCGGTTTGCGCATTGTTTGTTTCCACCTGGGGCGCGGCGTAAGGAGGATTCTGCGGGTCTCGCAGGTTAACTCCCGTGCCTTCCAGGTATGACGAAATCGTGAATGCGCCGCGGATGACTGTCTTTCCGCTCCAAAGCGCGGGACTCCAGGCAAAACCGAACCGAGGCTGGAAATCCGGCCCCCCGTAGGTCGTGTTGTAAAGCCCTCGGCTGAATCCATTCGAGCCCACAACTCCGTTCGGCACAGGATCGTTGCCAGGAAGTTCCAACGCTCCGGTCAGAATATTTACCGCCGACTGACGATTATTGGCTTCAATCCACGGAGTACGCGCTTCATAACGCAGGCCCAGGTTCAAGGTTAGATTCTGAGTAACCCGCCAGTCATCCTGGACAAAGCCAGCGAACAGCCAGTCGCGCTGATGCCACGGCGGTGCCGCGCTTGCACCTCGACCCACGTCCCCCGGAAGCCCAAGAGCCCAGTCCGCGGATGCATCTCCCCCGGAACTGGCGAGCTGCGTCTTTCCAGACACCACTTCGTTTACACCGGTGCCGGTGTAGTTTCCGCCCGGACCGTTGCCGAAGAGTTCGGCGCCAAGTTCGCCGCCATTCCCGGTGTAGAACACATTGAGGTTATAGCGATTCATCTGGAAGCCCGTCTTGATCACGTGCCGCCCGTGGGTGAAGATAAGGACATCGTCAAATTGCGTGACAGTCGAGGAAAATTGCTCGTCAACGCTCGCCGCACCCAAATTAGTCAGGGTTCCAACGTTAATATTCGTAATCGACCCACCGGCAAAACCGAATTCAGGAAGGCCGTTGACGCCACTCGGATTCCCGTTGGCGATTCCAATGCTGTTGCCCAAAGCGCCCACCGAACTGTCGAATGCGGTCAGCCCGTGATTCAGCTTGATATTGTTCTTGCCAAAGCGCACTTC
>JBAWBG010000057.1:0-7824 GCA_049589695.1 Candidatus Sulfotelmatobacter sp.
GATTCGATCAGCGCTCGCGCCTGGCTATCGATTTGCAAAACGCCGGTAGACTCCTGAGTCTTCGTCATGGCCTCTTCAGCCGCCGTCAGACTCTGTTTCGCTTGGTCAACTTGCCCCTCAAAGAAAAGCCGGCGGCGCGCTGCTTCGGTTATCGCCAGTGAAGCGGACAGCCGTCGAAATTCCTCCACGTAGCCGTTGGCAAGTTCGGCAGCACGTTTTGGGTCATGGTCCTCAACCGTAAGCCGAATCAATCCATCCTTCGTTCCGGCCACCGCCGTGGTGCGGTGCTCAAAAGCTTTGCGTGCTTCCGACATCTTTTTTACGTGATACTCCTGCAGCAGGCCAAAACGCTGGATCATGGCGTCTTCGACGGTGCGGCTTGTGAGCAAAGAGACATACATGTCGGCCGGGTTCTTGATGCCGAGACTACCCCCAGCCAGGGATGCCAGCGAGCCCAAAGCGCCAATATTTCCGAGTTGTCCTAATAATGACGACCCAATGGATGAATTCTGAGCCGGAGGAAGCAACGCAATCTTCGCCTCGTATTGAACTGGCAACAGCAGGGAAACTATCGCCGCCAACACCGCCGCACCCAGCACAAAGCGCACAATGAAACGCTTGCGCTCGAGAAGAAGAACGAGAATATCGAGTACCGAAACCTCGGCCTCGACCGGGGATGGCTCTGAGCGTGTTTCCTCGATAACCGGCTCGGGCTGGATCTCTGTTTGAATCATCGTATTCGCGCGATTTGCAGTCTTACTATTATGCCATCCCGACCGAGAGTGATTCTATCAGGCTCTTTCAAACTGAATATTGGCTTTTCCAACACCTTGCGGGCAATCCACTTGCGCCTCCGGGAGGGGCGGATACTCTCTCCGTTCCGTGCTAGCTTGTAAGGATTCGAAATTCTGTTGAGAAATGCAAGCAGCGTTGGCGGCTCCGTTAATGATATCCCTAATACGTTCAGAGTTATCTATTCGAACGAACTAAGTTATGGCGTCGTTCACCGAGAGGACGGGAAATGAAGTTTGCTGAAGCTGCTTACAGGCAGCCTAAGACTGAAAACTGCCGGGGTAATGTTGTGCGGACTTCGTGGCTTTTGGCGATACTGGCATTTGGTCTGACTGCCGGTTATTTGCCCACGGGCGGTTTGCTGGCACGAGCTCAAACTGCGGGGGTCGAAAAACCCGCGCCCGATTCGTCTCAAAAGCCTGCGGCAAAACCTCTCGAACTCTCGCTGGAACCGGTCGATTTGAAATCGCTTCCCCGCAACCTCTTTGTAGATCAGAAGAAGTTCTGGACGACCCCGTTCCACATGACCACGGCGCAATGGCAGTGGACCGTTCCCCTGGCTTTTATCGGCGCGGGTATGTTGGCGAGTGATACAGCGATAGAAGAACACGTTCCCACCAACCCGACAACCGTGTCGCACGCAGTTACCGCTTCCAATGCTGGGCTCGCCGCAATGGCCGGGGTCGGCGCAGGAATGTTTCTTTTGGGACATTTCGCGAACAACGATCAGGAACGTGAGACAGGCCTTCTCAGCGGAGAAGCTGGCATCGACGCTTTCTTAGATACAGAGGTTCTTAAATATGCATTCGGGCGAGACCGCCCGTTCACCGGAGACGGCCGGGGACTTTTTTTTCAGGGCGGAGATTCTTTTCCGTCGCAGCACGCAACCATCAGTTGGGCGATCGCCAGCGTGATCGCGCATGAGTATCCTGGACCGCTTACCCAAATCCTCGCCTACGGCGCGGCGGGAGGAATCACCGCGGCGCGGTTTGTGGGGCAGCAGCACTTCGCCACGGACCTGCTGGTTGGTAGCGCCCTGGGCTGGTATATGGGTCGTCAAGTTTTCCGCTCCCGCTCACATTACAGCGATGCAGAGATCGCCAGATGGGGCACCTTCAGCAAGAACGAAGCTGGAGATACCGGTCGAGATCCAGGAAACATGGGGTCGCCTTATGTTCCGATGGACAGTTGGATATATCCCGCGATGGAGCGCTTAATCGCGTTCGGCTATATCCAGTCCGCCGATCTCGGAATGCGCCCGTGGACGCGCATGGAATGCGCTCGGCTTCTGATGGAGGAAGCCGACAAGCAATTTCAAGAGAGTATCGATAATGATAACGGTCCGCAGAAGGTGTACGCGGCTCTAAGAGACGAGTTCAGCGATGAGATTGCCCGCTTAGGCGGCGACGCCAATCTCGGGGTGAATCTGGATTCGATCTACATTCGTGGAACCCAGATTGTGGGCACACCGCTGCGAGACGGGCTCCATTTTGGTCAGACCATCATTAATGATTACGGTCGCCCGTACGGACAGGGCTTTAACAACGTAACCGGCTTTTCAGGCCATGCGGTCGCAGGTCCGCTTTCATTCTATGTTCGCACCGAATACCAGCATGCGGCCTCGCTTGCCGGACTTCCTCTGGCAGCGGCGCAAACGATTTCGGCAGTGGACGGCATTCCTTCCGTCGCGCCGACTGCCCCTACTCCGGCGGTAAGTCGGGTGGATTTGCTGGAAGGCTACGTGGGAATGCAACTCGATAATTGGCAGATCAGCTTCGGCAAACAGTCGCTGTGGTGGGGTGCGGATAAGAGCGGGCCGATGTTATTCAGCACGAATGCCGAGCCCATCCTGATGCTGCAAATCAACCGCGTGAAGCCATTCCATTTGCCTTTGCTGGGTGCGATCCGCGTCGATTACCTCGTGGGGCGCTTGAGCGGCTACCACTGGGTATACGGCCTAAACACTGATTCCGTAGGATCATGGACGCAGTCGCTGAGTGACCAGCCGTTCATCGTAGGCGAGAAAGTCACCTTTAAGCCCACATCCAATCTGGAACTAGGCATCAGCGCCACTGCGCTTTTCGGGGGTCCGGGCGTACCAGCAACGGCGCACAAGCTTTTCCAGGCGATGTTCTCCAGCGGAAACGGACTGCCCGGGACTTCCGGAGACCCGGGTGACCGCCGTGGTGCATTCGACTTTGCCTATCGAGTTCCCGGGCTGTGGAATTGGCTCACAGTTTATGCGGACGCGTTTACCGACGATGAACCCAATCCCTGGCTTGCCTGGAACAAGACCGCCCTCACCTCTGGTCTCTACCTTTCGAAAGTGCCAGGGATTTCCAAACTCGACTTCCGCGTCGAGGGAGTTTACACCGACCCACCCGGCGGCGGGGCAACCGTAGAACGCGGTTTCTTTTATTTCAATGACCGATTCAAGAGTGGTTACACGAACGAAGGAAATCTCATCGGAAGTTGGATTGGAAGGGAAGGTCAAGGCGCCGACGCCTGGACATCCTACTGGCTTAACCCTAAGAGCAAAGTACAGCTGAATTTCAGGCACCAGAAGGTGAGCTCCGAGTTCATTCCAGGCGGGGGAACGCTGACTGATTTCGGTATCTCCGGGGATTATCGGCTGCGCTCAAATTTGGATGTTTCTGCTTGGGTGCAGCACGAGCGGTGGCTTTTTCCGGTAATTCAGGCCAATCCCTCTGGGAACGTAACAGCGGCCTTGCAAATTCAGTTTGAGCCGCATAAGCTGTTTCAGCATTCCCATTCTTCCGCCAACGCACCAGGAAGCCAGCCGTGATCTCTGTACACTCACAGGCCGATGCGTACTTTCCTCTTTTACTACTTCAAGCTCTCAGGCCAAGCTGCAGAACATGCGATTCTTTTGACAATTTTTATCTACGGAACATTTATATTGGCTCTGGGTTGGTTACTCTAAGGATTCTTCTTGATCGGCAACCAAGGTCACCACGGATATGATTAGGGGCTAGACAAACATGATTGGAATAGGTTGATATATACAACGATCATTTTTGCCAGGGGGGCAGAATTGAGAAGGTATGATTCGCAGTCGCCTTAGCTTTGCGCGTTTGTACTTGAAAATCGTCACCCTGCTGTTGCCAGCCTGCGCCTATTTCATCGCGGTCAAGGTGCGGTTCGGTTTTAATCTGTTGTTCTCCCGCAATCCTCCGGATGGCCTGCCTTCTTACTGGAGCATTCTCTTACTGACCACGATCGTCTGGGCGATTGCCGCCGAAGAATCGGGGCTGTGGAACGTAGAACAGTTGTATGCTCCCGGAGGCAAAAGCCGGCGACTGCTGGAAGCCCTTGCATTCACGTACGCGGTAGTGATGGCGGGCGGATTCATTTATCGCCAGGCAAGTTATTCCCGGCTGGTCGTCGGGATCAGTGCCGTAACTCTGTTCATCCTCGCCACTATCGCCCGTGTAATTTTCCGGGTCATTCTGGAGGTATTGCGCAAAGACGGCAGAAACGAAGTGAAGATTCTGATCGTGGGTACCGATCGTTTCGCGCGGCGCGTAGGGACTTCGCTGCTGCATGGCGAGGTGCTGCCCTGCAGGATTATGGGCTTTGTGCGGCTTCCGGAGCAAGAGATTGCGGTAGAGGGGCCAGTATACGAACTGGATCAGATTCCCGCATTTTCCAACGGGAGTTCCATCAACGATATTATTATTGCCCTGCCTGCGGCGCGGCTGAGCGAAGTCCAGAAAATCGCGCCCGTGCTGGAAAAGCTTTGCGTTCCCACGCGAGTGGTAGTCGATTTGGGCGAAGGGATCGTCCTCCGCGACCGCCTGATCGATCTTGGCGGAATCCACATGCTCGATCTTCGGCCCACCCTTGCCGAGACCGGTCCGTATCTTTTCCAGAAGCGAATATTTGACGTCGGCTTCTCACTCCTCATTTTGCTGCTCACGCTGCCTTTCACTCTGCTCATTGCTTTGGCCATAAAACTGGGAAGCCGTGGTCCGGTTTTTTTTATCCAGGATCGTGTGGGGTTAAACGGGCGAGTTTTCAGCATGTTCAAGTTCCGCACCATGAAAGTGGGCAGCCGTGAGGAAGGAGACACGCGGTGGACTTGCGACAAGGACCCACGGCGAACCGCGGTGGGTACGTTCTTACGCAGGACGAACCTGGACGAATTGCCGCAGTTTCTCAATGTTCTCCGCGGCGACATGAGCATTGTGGGGCCGCGACCGGAGCGGCCATATTTTGTGGAGCGTTTTCTGCAGGAGTTTGAACGCTATAATTCCCGCCACCTGTTCAAGGCCGGGATCACGGGATGGGCTCAGGTAAACGGCTGGCGCGGGGATACCTCCATTGCCAAACGCGTGGAATACGATTTGTATTATCTTCGCAACTGGAGCCTGACTTTCGACCTCCAAATCATTACCATGACGATGCTGCGATTTTTTACCAGCAAGAATGCGTATTGATTCTTAAGCTCTTTCAACTAGCCCGCGGAATCGATCGAGTTGAATTTTGTACGCCCAGCGCAATTTCGGCCGCCCCCAAGACGTCAACAGATACGCGGCAGCATGACTTTTCGCACGACCATGACTTGCCGAATTGTGCTGCCTGCTGTCCTGTTCCTCGCTCCTGCATGCAGCCTATGCCAGTTGATACGGATTGGCTGCGATCACATTTACAAGCCGTTTAGCGAGTGCAACATCCCGCGGAGAAATAACTTCGCTGTCGCTCCAACGTTCTTGCGCAGTTCGTCGTCGGTGAGCGGTTTGAGCGACGGCAATCTGGGCGGGCAAAAATCTTCAGCGGCATTTGATGATGCGCCCGGCACTGCCTCTTCGCAACCGGGGAAAGAGGGTTTCCATTGGGGCCGGGCCTTGACCGAATCTTTAACTTTCCTTCTGATCGAGCAAGCCTATGTGGTCCACACCGACTTCCGCTGGGTAGTATCGGAAAACGGAATACCGTTCAATCATTATTGGCGCGACTACAAACAGTCGCTCTCCGAATGGACGCAATCCGGCTGGGACGATGGCGATCCCAACTGGTTCGGCTATGTGGGCCATCCCATCCAGGGAGCTCTTACAGGCTTCATTCAAATTCAGAATGATCCAAAATCTGAGAGGCTCGAGTTCTCCAAAACGAAAGCCTATTGGAAGAGTCGCTTAAAAGCTGCCCTATGGAACACGGTTTACAGCATGCAGTGGAACCTAGGTCCTTTGAGCGAAGTCACAGTCGAAAAGTACGGCACCAAAGATCGGATGCCATGGAACTCGAACGGATCGTATCCCTGCAATACGAACCATTGCTTTACCGGAGTGGGTCAAATTGATATCGTGATGACCCCCTTGGGTGGTACGGGTTGGCTGATCGGCGAAGACTTTCTGGATAAAAAAGTTGTGCGGCATATCGAGGAATCCACCAACAACCGCTTTTTGATCGACACCGTGCGAGTTGTTCTCAATCCGATTCGCTCAGGCGCTAACATGCTTCATGGAGAACATCCTTGGTATCGGGCCTCGCGCGAGAATGATGAAGCAATGAGCTTTTCTACTGCCCAGAAAGCCCCAGCGGAACCGAACGAGACTCCGCAACCGCAGTTTCCCAATCATGGAAGTGTATCTTTCGGATACATCCATGCAGGTGTGTCCCGTTGCGAAGTCCCCGCCTTCGGCACAACAACCACCTGTGATCCTGTTTCCAGCGCAAGCTCAAACCTCGGCGGCTGGGACACATCTGTCGAGAAGATGTATCTTCGCTATTTTGGCGCGATAGCCGATTTCAGCGGTCAGTATGGCGGCGTGAGCCAGACTAATTTTTTGTTTGGTCTCCGCGGGGGCGCCTGGACAGGAAGGTTCCGCCCCTTTGGGCAGGCTATGATCGGAGCAGTGCGTGTCCGCGAAGATGCTGCCACGGGATCTACATCGGAAACATCTTTTGCTGAAGACTTGGGACTTGGAATCGATTTCCGGGTACTGCGCCTGGTGAGTTGGCGAAATCAAGTGGATGAACTCAAGACCGGATCACCAGACTTTGAGCGCCGCAATCTTCGCTTGTCTTCGGGATTCGCGGTACGATTTTAGCGGTTTGTCTACGCAGCCTTGTTTGAGCAGCCTTGTTTGAGCACGTGGATTACAAGGATGGAAAGTCTATGCGCCGTTCCCACCCCACCTTGCAGAGAATCGCAATCGCTGGCAATCGGCGTTCCGATTCGAAAGTTTGCTTTGTTTCTCCTGTTTGTCTCCTGCGCGGCGTTCAGCCAGGATCTGCCCGGGGCCAGACAGAAAGGAAGTCTGGACCTCAGCGTGTGGACCTCGGCAGAAACCGGCGAAGAGCTTAGTAACTCTCTTACGGAAGCGCAAATCTTCTCGGTCGGCGCATCGGCCGGATGGGAGATCACGGGCGAACACGGCAAGGGCTGGCGTCGCGGGAGTCTCGAGTACGCGTTCGACTTCATTCCAGTCTTCGAGACCTTCGGAAATCAGCGTATCCACGGTATCGGTTTCGATCCCCTGATACTCCGCTGGAACTCGGCGCTGCATTCATCTCTCATTTCGCCCTATATTGACTTAGCGGGAGGCGGCCTCAGCACGCCCGTGAATCTGCCGCCGGACAATACGTCCAGCTTTAATTTTATGGCGAAAGGGGGTGGAGGAATTTACATACGAACGGGAAAACGCCAGGCTTTCGACATTGGCTGTCGCTGGTCGCACATCTCGAACGCGAATCTGGGCGTCCAGAACCCGGAGTTTAACGGCGTGCAGCTTAGCTTCGCTTATCATTGGTTCAAGTAGCGGCGGTTCGAATAGCAGCGGCGGCCGTGGTATCCGCCTTGACCGATAGGAGGCGCGGATGTCAAACTAGCCATTGCGATCATTCTGCTCGACCCTAGGACTCCTTGTTTCATGATCATTCTCGTTACCATCGTCCATATAATCGTCTGCTTGTTTTTGATCGTTGTTGTGCTGCTCCAAAGCGGTAAAGCCGGAGACATCTCAGCCGCTTTCGGCGGCCAGGGCAGCCAGGCAGCATTTGGCCCGC
>JBAWBG010000058.1:0-3615 GCA_049589695.1 Candidatus Sulfotelmatobacter sp.
CGCGGTGGGTTCGTTTCGCAAAACTGAACCGCCGCGTCGCTCGGGAACGAAGCAGGCTGATTGTTGCTTGCAATTGCAAGGTCGCAGGTTCCGATGAGGCGCCCGGGCGCTTGGGTGGAACCGCTGCCGACACGGTGCGACAAGTCCCACGGTCCCTCTTGTCCGTCCGCCCATTCTTCCTCCAGACCGTTGACGTTGACATCGACATTGAGCGGCGCTGGAACGGCTTCCCCGTGCGGCGACGCTGTAAGCGTTCAAGTTCATTCATGGCTTGCAGCAATTGACGGTGAATCGTGTTCGCGTATCGCCCCATGCGATCGGCGACGACAATGAATTCATGGCGCGAGCGCGCGAATTCCGCCTCGTACCCATAGGCGATGGACAGGCGCCAGTACGCCATCGCAATCTTTTCAATGAGAATTTCTTCCAGTCCGTTCCCCGGATTCAGGTCGCGCCGTAAATTCTCGAGCAATAGCGTATAGGTCTGCGCGTCGTTCTCGTTCAGTACAACTAAACGCTGCGACAGTACGCCGTGCTTGAGGGCGTTCCAACGGCTGCGGAATTTCCCTTCTTCCGTTTTCGGCCCTTTCGACTTGTGTCCGTTGCGGCGATTCGCAGCCAGTTTCGCCGGCGAAATCGGTTTGCGCACGGCTGGTGCGGTTGTGCCCGCTGTCTGTTCTTCTTCGCCGAACGGCGCGCTGCCATTCGTTCCAGTGTTCCAGTGTGGTTTTCTGTTGTGATTCATAGCTAGGTACATCCTGCCGCCGATGGCGCCAGCCTCCAACTGAACAGCCCGGTAGCCGCGATTCCCATATCGCTCCAGAATGCGATTCAAATCGGCGAGAAAGAAGATATCCAACGCAGGCGTCGGCTGGCAGATGTTGCTCCAGCCCAAGATGGTATGCTTCGACGCGGAACTCCCTTGCCTTCAATAGCTCCACAGTGTTTCTCTCACGGCGGAAGAAGTAAGCGCCCGGGCTGAGCCCCTGCACCGAATGCACGATCAGGTAAGGATCGTTGAGCTGCGCGCCGGTAGGCTTGAGGAAGTCGGCTGGAAGATCGCGTGGCGCTGTCAAGAATGGTTGAGAGTTGTGCGAACGGAATGGATGCCGTCTTATCGAATACTCGCGTAGAACCTCGGCGCAGGATCACCTGCTTGATCGTGTCCTTCGGTTGTTCTTCTTCCAGCAGTCGCGGGAGGCGAACGGCCTCGCCCGCCGGAGCGGAAGATGGGAAGACCTGTTGCTTCCCGCGCCATTGAGCTACTTCCTCTGCGGACTCAAGCGAAGACGCATCGTGCATCTTAAGCATGGCGAGATAGTCGACCTCACGCTGCGAAAGTGGGATCGTCTCCAGGCCGAGCGCATGAGCTTCGCTCGGGGTTGGCAGAGAACTCTCCAACCTGTGCCCGACCGGTACGAGGCACAAGGAAACCTCACGCTGGGTATCGAGATCAAGCAGGCGGTTCACCTCGGCGTCCACGAACCCAAGCACGATCTTGGCGGGCAGCCCCGAAGCCGAAGAAACGGCCAGCATATTTGCCAGCAATGTGCCGTTGTCCCAACCAAAATGGCGATAGGTGCGCGCCTCGTACTTCCAGGCGTTCGGCCAGTACGTTCCGGTACAGATGATCGTCAGGGGCGCGATAGCCACCGCGGGTTCCCTCGCTGTTGCTTGAGCCAGGTTTCCGCGGAAATCACCCTTTCGCAGAAGCCGGAGCGAAACATCCGCCGGCTTGAAGTGAAACAAACCGGCATCCAAACCCGCGAGATCGCCAGTTACGACGTACAGCTCGATCTCGTAGAGAGCCCCGGTGCAGGCTGCGGCGCGAAAGTAGATTTCTCCGCCTGGAGATTTGCGCTGTTTGGTAATCCCCGCAGAGAAATAGAGGATGCGTGACAGATCCTGAAGGTCAGGGACCGAATCAGCCCGCGATGAAGGAAATGGCTCTGAGATCGCGGAGAGCGCAGCCACCCCTGTTTGCGGCACGTCCTGTGGCAGCGGGAGCGGCTCAATGTTTGGATAGATTTTGAAAGGCTGCGGCCGGTTCGCCCAGTCGAGGAAGTGGGGATTGTTACGGATACTCCAGTACGAGTGCTTCGTGCCGTCGTTATACTTCCAAGCCGCCTGAATATCGCGGTTTCTCATCGGTTACATCAGACTAGCATCTGTACCGTACCAGGGGAGATCCGGAAAATATTCCGGGGCCGGAAGTGGCTTCAGGGACGTGTTTCGAAAACGGATTGCGCGCAAACGGATTCCATTGGAGCGATCTCCGCGAAGCCCGTTACGAGGACCTATTTTTGCCCTCTCAGTGCAAGCCGCTCGTAATCTGTCAGTAAGGGGAAAGCCGGGGCGAAGGCTCATGAGGCTGACCATGGATGATCAAAGCTGCGGAGAAGAAAATCACGAGCGCCCGCAAGCACTCGGGCTCGCGAGGCTCCTACATGGAGCCGCGACGCTAGAAGCCGCTCAAGTGTTAGGCGAGATCAAACCAGCAAGCAGGCTCGAATTTGGGTTTGAGGCGTGGTTGATGGCTATTTTCTACGCGTCGGGAGCCCATACATACACTCCGAATCCAGCCCACGAAAAGAGGGCAAACAAGAAGGTGTCTTCGCGTGAAAGGTCGGTGCGAAGCGGCAAGTGAGGATTCAGGTTGGTGTCATTAATAAGGGCCTGTGTCCCCGTCAGCACCTATTAGTCAACATTTGGAACGTGGAGCTTTCCGACTGAAGAATGCGTGATGGACTACTCTCGAATGATGGGCAATCCGGGAGTTCGCCCTACTGTGGTTTGCGTTTCAGCGGCTTGCCAATCGCAAGCAGGAAGATGGCACTCTTGTCTCTTGCGTGCGGCGAAAAGAAGTTAATCACATCATCGTCGAAGAAGGTCAGCCCGGTCGCACCCAGATGCTGGGCATAAGCAGCCAGGTAGATCCTCCCGCCAATGGCACCCGCCTCGAGCTGGACGGCTCGGTAGCCGCGGTTCCCATATTGCTCCAGAATGCGTTTTAAATCGGCGAGAAAGAAGATGTCCACGCACGCGTCCGCCGGCAATTCCTGCTCCAGTCCAAGATGATGGGCCTCAGCGCGAAATTCTCCGGCCTTCAAAAGTTCTAGCGTGTTCTCCTCACGCCGGAAGAAGTAAGCGCCCGGCTTGAGCCCCTGCACCGAATGCACGATCAGGTAAAGATCGTTGAGCTGCGCGCCGGTAGGCTTGAGGAAGTCAGCCAGAAGACCTCGCGTGGCGTAGTCGAAAATGGTAGCAAGTTGCGCCAGTGTAATGGATGCGGCCTGATCGAAGGTTCGGGTAGAGCCGCGGCGCAGAATTACCTGCTCGATCGGGTCCTTCGCTTGTTCTTCTTCCGGCAGTCGCGGGAGGCGAACGGCCTCGCCCGCCGGAGCGAAAGATGGGAAGACCTGTTGCTTCCCGCGCCATTGAGCTACTTCCTCTGCGGACTCAAGCGAAGACGCATCGTGCATCTCAAGCATGGCGTGGTACTCGACCTCTCGCTCCGAAAGCGGGATCGTCTCCAGGCCGAGCGCCGGAGTCTCTCTCAGGGGTGGCAGCGAACTCTCCGATTTGCGCCCGATCGGCACGAGGCACAAGGAAACC
>JBAWBG010000059.1:0-29096 GCA_049589695.1 Candidatus Sulfotelmatobacter sp.
TGTTGCTCGCCACGGAAAGACACGGCAAAAGGGCAGATTCCTGAAAAGCAATCCCGAGACGATGATGCTTCACGACTTCTTCGGGGATCGCGTCACCGATGTGTATGCTTCCGGCCGAAGGCGGCTCAAGGCCTGCGACCAGATGGAGAAGAGTACTTTTTCCGCAACCCGAGGGACCGACAATGGCGAGGAATTCGCCGGGAGCAACGGTGATATCCAGATGTCGAATGGCTTCAACAATCACACCGCGGCGCGGAGTATACCGTTTGGCGAGATCGCGGATTTCTATGCCTGCACCGCTCATGTCAATGGTCCGCCAATCGGGCCCGCCAATCGCTCGCGGTTCACCCGCCGATCACCCGGTCGAAACGTTCCATGATCTGTCCGTATTGCCTTTTCACTCGCTCCCGCATGGGACCGAGATCAACCGTGAGCAGTTGGCGATCCTTCATTACGATCCGGCCGTCGATGATCACTGTCTGAACGTCGCGGCCAACGGTGTGTTCCGCGGCGGTGATGACGGGATCGTACATCGGATATTGATCGTAGTCGCCGGTTCCGATCAGGATGATATCAGCGAGTTTCCCGGTTTCAAGGCTGCCGATTTGCGTCTCCAAACGCGCGGCACGCGCCCCACCGCGTACGACCTGACGCAGCATGTCGACATAGCTCATGGGTGCCGAGCCGTGCAATGGCGTTCCATCCAGAATCTGCTGGCCGAGCACGGCGTAATGCGCCACCTGGAACAGGTCAAGAGTTCCGCGTGTGGCAGCGCCGTCGGTGCCGAGGCCCACGCGCACATTGCGCCGTACCAGTTCAAATAAACGCGGCGCGCCGATGATGAAATTATTCATCGCACAGTGGCAGGAGCTGACGTCAGTCGCGGCATAAAGATCGATCTCCTTGTGACTCAGCAGCACAGAATGAGCGCAGTGCAGCCGATCGTTGAGCACCCCGATCGCGTTCAGGTACTCGGCAGGGCGTGCGCCAAATTGATCGATCGTGTATTCCACCTCGTAGGTGCCTTCGCACAGATGAGTGTGGATGTGCGTATCGAGTTGTTTCGCCAGCGCATCCATGTCGAGCCGCAACTTTTCGGAATTCACAATGATCTGGCGCAGCGCCAGCCACGCGTTTATTCGAGGATGTTTTTCCCAGCGCTTGACCAGTGCTTCACTGCGCTGCAAGGCTTCACTGGTGGAAAGACGGAAACCTTCTGGCAGGGTTTCGTCAATGTCCATCGTAGACATTGCGATGCGGCCCCGAATGCCGATTTCGTCGGCGGCGCGGCCCATCTCATCCGGGCAAGGACCGCCGGCTTCCAGAAAACAGGTGGTGCCACAACTGATCATCGAGGCGTATGCACTCAAGCCGCTGCAGTAAACGTCTTCCGGCTCGAGACCGCTCTCAAAAGGAATGAGATACCGCTTCCAGATGGGCTCGCGTAGATTTCCCATGTTCCCAAGGGAAGCCAGCTTGCCGCGCAGGAACTGTTGTGCCGTATGTACGTGGCAATCGACCAGGCCGGGCATGGCGATCATGCCGCTGGCGCTCAAAGTGTTCTTCGCGCGAAAGCGTTTCGCGGCTTCACCGCTCTTGCCGAGCCAGGCAATCTTATTACCAGCAATTGCGATGGCCCCGTCGCTGAGAACCGTATTCGCGTCGTTGAAGGTCAGCACTTCCGCTCCTGTGACGAGCAGGTCAATGTCAGTGCTGGGCTCTTCCATTCTGTCTCCGTTTTCTGGTTATGTTTTAACTTATCTTTCGATTGGAAAAGAATTACAGCGGCAATCCCTTGTAGGCTTCCGCGAGCAGGCTTAAGTCCATGATCCGCGCCGGATCCGGCAGGTTGGTGCGGCCCGTAGCCCGCGCCACATCGTACATGGAACCGCGGAGCTGTTCTTCGCTAACCCAGTAAGGGCCGCGTGTGCCGGGTATCTTCTCAAGATCGAGCTGGAGCTGATTCAGACGGAGTTGCTGATGAAGGGAAAATCCGTAGTCGCGTCCATATTTTGATACGACGAGTGAGGCTGCGTAGCCCGGATCCTTTTTATTATCGATATAACCCTGCAACAAACCGTGAAGAAACGCGACGAACGCTGCCCGCTTCGCCACCAGCCGTTTTCGTTCCACCACCAGCAACTGAGAAGGAACGCGAAAGCCGAATTGGTCCATACGCGCCACCAGAAAGTCCTTGCCCTCTTTGAGATTCATGTCCTCGAAAATTACCGGCTGATTGGTGACGAAGCAAAAGTAAGCATCTCCCGCGCCCGCTAGCAAAGCGTCGGGCGAGTAGCCGGCTGGGACATAGCGGTGTTCTGGGGGCAGACGATTGATTTTAAAGACAGCGTCGAGCACATCGCGTTCATTCGGTCCCTGCACCAGGAAGCGGGTACCTGGGAGATCCGCAGGCTTCAGAACGGGCCGTCGCGGCAGCGAGATCAATCCCTCGGGAGTAACCGGAACCATCGAAGCGATAATGACAAAGTCGTTGCCGTGAGCTTCTGCGTCCAGCAACTGTAACCAACTGGTTCCTGCGATATCCGCCTGCCCCGCCGCGAGACTTACTAATGACACGGGAGCATTCGGTCCTCCGCCAAGATACTTGATGGACAGACCCGCATTTGCGAAGTGTCCTTTCTCCATTGCCACGAAGATGTCGGCATATTCGCTGTTTGGCACCCAGCCAAACGCAATCGTAAGCGGGCGGGTCGAGTCAGCAGCTTCCAATGGCGCTCTGGCAAATGCGGCAAGCCCACAGGTCAAGCTTCCAACCAGGAATTGCCTGCGACTGAAAGTAGAATGTTTCGTCGCTGATTGGATTTCCCTAAACCTCACATTCTCATCAAAACTCATTGTCTATGCTTCCTTGGAAAATGCAGAAGGGTAGCGCTACTTGCTGGCGACCCATGGCCTGGTATGAGCCGTACGATCCGAGATTCCTTCTGTTGCCGGATCAGGCAAGACAAGTTCTAAAACGTCATCCGAACTATAGGCATGAGTTTGATGACATACCGGGCAAGCCAAGCCGTCCAGAGGCGGACAAGGGAATTCAATTTGATCTCGCAGAGGCTCCATTGCAACGTCAAACTTGAAGACGGTTTTGCAGGGCTTTCCCTCATCAACGGACTTGCATATCACCACGTAATATTTAAGCATCTAGGTTGCTAAAATAGCACACGATCGAAGCAATCAAACACACAAGAATAAATGCCCCGTTCTGCGTCGCGCGGTGCAGTAAAGATTTCGAAGGCGACGCCCCAAAGGAGCAAATCTGGCGAGGACGAGGTTACCACTTACTACGGCGTCTTCGAGGGGTAAGGACAGCTTCGACTGGAGTGAGATGGAGAGGTGTGGATCGCACTGTTCCTCCTCTCCGCAAAGACCTTCGATTAAACCATTCACGGCAAAGCCTTGTCTATCAGGTCTTTACGGCTTCCGCGACAGCTTCAACGCTATCCCGATTACTTCCGGGATCTCCCGCGCCGGCGTTTGGACCTTTTGCCAGTCGCTATAATCTAATGGTGACGCGTTTCGGCGCGGAAGCGCAGCAGTGTCAGAGTTGAAACGAAGGTGTCAGAGCCAATCAGAAGCAAATGACGAAAGCTTATCAACATCCTCTTGAAAAGGTCCTGGAAAGTCGCATTGCCATCATCGATGGGGCGATGGGCACCACGATTCGCACCTATGGCATGACGGAGGCGGACATCCGCGGGGATCGCTTCAAGGACTCGAAAAAAGGCCTGTTGAACAACGGTGACCTCTTCTCGCTGACTAAGCCGGAAATTATCGGAGACATCCATCGACGGTTTCTGGAAGCAGGCGCGGACATCATCGAGACAAACACTTTTGGTGCAACCAGCATTACGCAGAGCGAATTTTTCGTAGACGATCCGCGGGAGCGCGGCGGCCGAAAGGATCCCGAATTTTATCAAAGGATCACCGACGATCCATTCCTCGACAGCCTGGCTTGGGATATCAACGAGCAATCGGCGCGGCAGTGCCGTGAATGGGCCGATCGTATCGGGACTGCAACCTCGCGTCAACGGTTCGTGGCGGGGGCCATTGGACCGCTGACTGTGTCTCTCTCGAACTCACCCGATGCCGATGATCCCGGCTTCCGCGTGGTCACCTTCGATCAGGTTAAGACAGCCTACGCCCAACAAGTACGTGCACTCATTGCTGGCGGCGTGGACTTGCTGTTGGTCGAGACAATTTTTGATTCGCTGAATGCTAAGGCTGCGCTTGTTGCCATCCGTGAGGTCTTCGATCAGGACGGCAAAAAGTTGCCGGTGATGATTTCAGCGGCGGTAGGGCGCGGCGGCGAGACGATGATCTCCGCCCAAACTACGGAGGCGTTCTGGAATGCGGTGCAGCACGTAAAGCCTCTGTCGGTCGGACTAAACTGCTCCATCGGACCCGATCTGATGTATCCGTTTCTGGAGGAGCTCTCGGAAAAGGCGGACGTACCGATCTCGTGCTACCCCAATGCCGGTTTGCCGAATCCCTTATCGGAAACCGGCTTCGATCTAGGGCCGCAGGACATGGCGCGTTATCTGGGCAGCTTTGCGCAAGCCGGACTGATCAATATTGCCGGCGGCTGCTGCGGCAATACCCCCGAGCACATCGCGGCGATTGCCAAAGCGCTAGAAGCCCAGTCCCCGCGAAAGTGGGGCACGCCGCCTACAGAGGAATCCTTCGCTCAGCAGATTGAGAGTCGAGCGTGAGCGTGTCCGATAGCGCGGGCGCAAACGCGCCCACCAAAGTGAAACCACTGCGTCTCTCGGGATCGCAGCCCTTCACCCAACAATCCGGAGTCTTCATCATGATCGGTGAGCGGACCAATGTGGCCGGTTCGCCGAAGTTCGCCAAGCTCATCAAGCAGGGCAAATATGAAGAAGCCGTAAGCGTGGCCCGTCAGCAGGTCGAGAACGGCGCAAATGTTCTCGACATCTGCATGGACGAAGGCATGATCGACGGCGTTACCGCGATGACGCGCTTTCTGCAGTTGCTCGGCAGCGAGCCTGAGGTCGCCAAAGTGCCCTTCATGGTCGACTCCTCGAAATGGGAAGTCATCGAGGCAGGCCTGAAGTGCCTGCAGGGCAAAGGCATCGTGAATTCGATCTCGCTGAAAGAAGGCGAAGAAAAGTTTCGCCAGAACGCCGCTAAAGTTCTGAAATATGGTGCGGCGGTGGTCGTGATGGCCTTTGACGAAAAGGGACAAGCCGCAACCTACGACGACAAGATCCGCGTCTGCGAGCGCGCCTACCGCATGCTCGTTGACGAAGTGGGCTTCCCGCCGGAAGACATCATCTTCGATCCAAATATCCTCACCGTCGCCACCGGCATGGAGGAACACAACAACTACGCGGTGGACTTCATCAACGCCACGCGCTGGATCAAGGCCAACCTGCCGCATGCCAAAGTCAGCGGAGGCGTCTCGAACATCTCATTCAGCTTCCGCGGCAACAACAAAGTTCGCGAGGCCATGCACTCCGCATTTCTTTATCACGCCATCGCGGCCGGCATGGATATGGGCATTGTGAATGCCGGAATGCTCGAGGTGTACGAGGAGATTGAGCCTGAGCTGAAGACACTTGTCGAAGATGTGTTGCTGAACCGCCGTCCCGACGCGACCGAGCGCCTGGTGGATTACGGCGAGAAGCTCAAAGGCGTGAGCGCGGTAGTCAATGAAAAAAAGGCGGAAGAGTGGCGCAACGGTACGGTCGAAGAGCGTCTTTCGCACGCGTTGGTCAAGGGGATCGACGCCTACATCGAGATCGATGCCGAAGAAGCTCGCGTCAAGCTGGGCCGTCCTCTATTAGTGATCGAGGGCCCGCTGATGGCGGGAATGAGTGTTGTGGGCGATCTGTTCGGCGCCGGCAAGATGTTCTTGCCCCAAGTAGTTAAGTCGGCCCGAGTGATGAAGAAGGCCGTGGCGCACCTCACGCCGTTCATGGAGGCGGAGAAAGTTGCGATGGCTGCGTCTGGCCAGGAGGTCAAAGCGCAGGGAAAAATCCTGCTCGCCACGGTCAAGGGCGACGTGCACGATATCGGCAAGAACATTGTCGGCGTAGTCCTCGCCTGCAACAACTACGAAGTGATCGACATGGGAGTGATGGTCCCTTGCGAAAAAATCCTCGAACGCGCTAAGGCTGAAAAAGTGGACATGATTGGACTCAGCGGCCTGATCACTCCCTCTCTCGACGAGATGGTGCATGTGGCCCGCGAGATGGAGCGTCAAGGTTTCAAGTTGCCGCTGCTCATTGGCGGTGCAACCACCAGCCGGGCGCACACTGCGATCAAGATTGCGCCACACTACAGCGAGCCAGTCGTTCATATACTCGATGCCAGCCGGGCTGTGCCCGTGACCACCAGTCTTCTGAGTGACGACGGCAAGTCGGCGTTCGTTTCGAAACATCGCGCCGACTATGAGGCTTTGCGCAAGGCCCACTCCGCGCCCAAGCCGACGGTCGTCTCTCTCGAGACTGCGCGAAAAAGACGGACTTTGATCGAGTGGCGTGCCGAAGACCTGCCAACTCCTGCGTTCACAGGCGTGCGCGTGCTAGACAGCTTTCCGCTGGCAACGTTGCGCGACTACATTGACTGGACGCCCTTCTTTCACACATGGGAATTAAAAGGCGTTTACCCGCGCATCTTCGAGCACCCTGAGTACGGTGCGCAGGCGCGCCAGATTTTCGCTGAAGCCAATGCTCTCCTCGACACCATCATCGAGAAGAACCTGATCACTGCGCGCGGAGTATACGGCTTCTTTCCCGCCGGCGCCGTCGGCGACGATGTCGAGCTCTATACAGACGACGCACGCAAAGAGATCCTTGAACAATTCCATTTCCTACGCCAGCAGTCCAACAAAGAGGGAAGCGAGCCATGCCGGTCTCTGGCGGACTTCATCGCACCGAAGGAAACCGGGCTGCTCGATCACATCGGTGCATTCGCGGTAACCAGCGGCATCGGCCTGAAGGAACTATGCGACAAGTTTAAGGCCGAGCATGACGACTACAACGCGATCATGGCGGAGGCCATCGCTGATCGTCTGGCGGAAGCTTTCGCCGAATGTCTGCACAAGCGAGTGCGGGACGAGTGGGGTTACGGTTGTGCCGAGGGCCTGAGCAGCGCGGATCTCATCGCGGAGAAGTACCGCGGGATCAGGCCGGCGGCAGGTTATCCGGCATGCCCGGATCACACAGAAAAGGGCACGCTGTGGCGGCTGCTTAATGTACAGGCCAACACCGGAATGCAGATCACTGAGTCGTTTGCAATGTGGCCGGGATCGAGCGTGAGTGGACTCTACTTCGCCCATCCCGAATCGCGCTATTTCAGTCTTGGCAAAATCGACCGCGATCAGGTCGCCGACTATAGCAAACGCAAAAACATGAGCGTGCCAGAGGTCGAGCGATGGCTCGGTCCGAACCTGAACTACGATCCAGCGGAATAGAGGGTGGAACAGTTTGAATTTGTGCGGAGTTTCCGGACGGCACGGACAAAGCAGCCTTTGCCATTCAGGCGACCCTGCAACATTTTCGATATACGCCCCGTTGCTGTAGTAAAGAGCGCCTTTCTAAATACTGCATGTGGCAGTTGGGCACTCGAAATACAGGCTGGTAGTGAACGTGGCTTGTGACCACGCCCAGACGCCTGAATTGCGGACGCCAAGTTGCGAGGTACGGGTCGAATGCTGCGGTTAAATTACACTCCATCTCAGAATTCCGGAATAGCCCCTCCGTGCTAAATGAAATACCCGATTACACCTGCGCTGACGATTTCGAGTTTCGCTCCGTTGATTCCAGATTCTTGCGGATGCGCCGCAGTTCTATAAAGTTCAGCGCAGTGATCGCACAAAGCACAGATGCAAACAAGATCATCACAATCGTATCCATTCGTCTCCTTTGACGACCGAACTTGCCGCAAAACAAAACGCTCCCGACTCAGATCCGAGCCGCGAGCGCTTGTCGGGCAGCCCTCCCCAGAACTGCTCGCTCACAGAGTAGAGTCGCGCGCCGATCAAGGGAATGGCACACGCGTGCCATCTACAAGTCTACCGGCAATTGGCGTTGCCACTGCAACCTCATGTTCCCACACAAGCCAAGTTGTTACAATCTCGATCGCCTATGGAGTTCTAATTTGAGACTCTAAAGCATCCAAGTTTCCGGCGCATTGTCTCCATCCTGATTTTCCGGTCATGCATCAAATTCGTGCATCTCTCGGACCAGCACAACCTTAGCCTAGACCTCCTGCCGGAGGTTGGGGCGCAGTGTGAGCGAGCCGTCATCGTTCAGCCTCTGGTGACACGCCCAGCGGACGGGACAGCGCATCCCTTTTACCTCGATCTCGGCTCTTAATTTCAATCCTTTCCAATCTGTGACGTTCGGCAGCACGAACTGTGCCTGCCTGATCTTGCCCGGTATCGGGTACCCGGCATCCAGACATCCACTCTTTAGTACGTTTCCATCCTGGCTCTCCACGGTTACCCTCAAAATGCCCGGCACTCCGGCAATGCCGTCATTCGTGAAGCCGATAATCAGCCCCAGGTAAGCGTCGTCCCTGTAGCTCCAGATGAAAGACGGCCGTACCCGATAGCCGATGCGGCGATTGATCCGGTCAAACACAGCCGGATACGCCTGGTAGTAGCTCATCAGATTTTTCGCGCTGATCTGATGAAAGTTCCACAGCGACCAGTAATTCGCCCCAATATCGAGCACATGATCGATCATGTTCTCTGCCGGAGATATTCCTTCCCGTGCAGCGCTCGGATCGGGAGGTTTTCCAGGAAGCCCTTGCTCGAGCAATGCTGCAATCCACGGCGGGCGATTGCTCAGCGCTTCGATCTGCTCGTTCTCGATAAAGATGGTGTCGCTGCGAATCCAATTGTTGCTGCGAACCGTGTGATCGAGCAATTCCGAATTACCGACCCGGCTGTAATCCGGTTGGGTATTGGTGAGCAGAGGAGTTTGCTTAAACTCTTCGAGCTGGATCTCGAGCATATTCATCCAGGTCCGCTCTGCTGTCTGGTAATCAGGAAAAGGATTGTTGGCGAATGGCCAAGTGTGCCCTTCACCCCAGAAGCCGTACATGAAAGTGTCGATGTATTCAATAAGAGGATTGCCATCGAATTCCCCCGCCAGCTGGCCGACCAACTCTTTGAATGCCTGCTGGAAAAAAGGATCGTCGAACCGCGGCTGATAGCGCGAGTGCGGATTCTCCAAAAACCTTTTTGCAGAGGCGCTGCTCTCTTGATCGCTGACGACGAGATTAACTTTTGGAACTTTTTCGAGAACAAAATCCGGGAGGGCTGCTTCGTGCTTATAATCTGGCGCAGACATCTGAATTCGCAACCCGACCCGCTTGTTGTTTTTCTTAGCCAATTCAAAAACCAGCTTCACATAGTCGGGCAGCTTTAGGCGTCCAGGCCGAGGCTGCACTTCCCGCCAGGTCGGGCGGATGTAAAGCTGCTGGCCTAATGGAAAGCGAACCAAGTCCTCGATTGCTTGCGGAATATCGTCAGACTTGATTTCCTCGGTGCCACTGTCTGCAGTGATGTAGGTGACCAGTCCCTTGCCATAATTCGGTACGACGTCGTCCGAAGAAGTAGTGGTCATTACAACATCGTCTGTGGGAATGACGGCATCAGGCGGGTATTGAGGAAACGGGCCTTGATTCAGGCGATCGTGTACTAGGGGTCCGCGGCCAAAGTCGTAGTTCCCCCAGTTGTGAGCGCGAACTTTCGCCTGCGCTTTACCCATTCCAAGTTCTGCAGCTACGGCAACGGCGATAGTACTCTTTAGAAAATCTCGACGCTGCATTCAGACTTTTCTCCTCACTCGTGGTTCGGTTACATTTGGTCAAACTGACTTGGAATTGCAGCTTCAATCTTGGAATTCAAATCTTCAACAACTATGGGGAGTTTACTCCTTATATCGTTTTATTTCGTTTTGCAGCGCGGGTGCCAAATATTGGGTGCCATGACAAATATGCTTTCGCGCCAACCGGTGAGCATTTCGATGGATGGCAACAAAGCGCAATAAAAACAATGCGGTCAGCAGATTTTGCATCTTCTGACGTTCCAAAATCGGTTGACCTTGCCCTGTGTTCCTTGTATTACGAACGTTTACGTTTTATTTCGTTATATCCTGGGGCTGGGATTACCCGTGCCGAGTTTCATTAGAGGCGGCGGACCACGTTTCTCGTTTTCCATCCTCCCGAACCAACCCAGACGAACTATGCGCAGGTCATTGTGCAAGGGCGCGACAAGGAGGCTACTCCAAAGCTGATCGCACCTCTTCAGGATGAGCTCTATAAACAGGTTCCCGGAGCACGGATCACGGTGCGACAGTTGCAAACGAACCCGGTAGAAACTCCAGTTGAAGTCATTGCAGGCGGGAAAAGGACACCGGGCTCAGCGGGTGATCACGAACGGCGGCTTCAGGACGAGTTGTTGGCTCTGGCCCGACTGGAAAAAATTGTGAAAATGAGTCGGATTTGGATCAATTCGCGCCCTTGGGATGGAATCGCGGAACGAGTACGATTTTCCCGCCTACTCCGACCTCGTTTCGTTCGCCTTGCTCATCAGAATAGGCGCACCAAAACAGATAACGTTGCCCTTGAGCCGAATCGGCCTATTATCCCCTAAGAACTATCGCAGGAGCTACGCAAATGGCAGCGAATCAAGTGATCCTCTATTTCGACAATCAGGAAGATGCTGTGCTTTTCACGCTGGCTGCCAGTTCCGTAATGTCAGCAGAAGAGCCTACCGACAATAGCAATGCGGCGGTCAAGGTTGCTGGAGAGATTTGCAAAGCCAGTCGAATCACGACTGCGGGTGTTCTGAACCTTGCATGAAGGGAGCACGATAATATGATCCGAAAACTTGCTCTGCAAATAGGAATCCCCACGCTGCTCGCATTCATGGCGTGGAATGCATATCTTGCTATCAATCATTTAAAGGGAGTGCAGACAATCACGGCGCTCACGATGGAAAGCTCCGCGATGCAGGCACAACTCTTCGGCGTCTTGAAAGATTTGACCGATATGGAGACAGGTCAGCGCGGATTTCTGCTTACAGGGGATGCTGAGTATCTGCAACCCTACTCCGACGCGAAGAGCAGGATCGCAGCAGATTTTGTCGCCCTTCGTGCAGGGCTGGCTCACAGCAGGGAGCACGAACGATCTCTGGAGTCGCAGTTGGAGTCTTTGGCTACTTCAAAGCAGGCTGAGATCGAGCGCACAATCAGGTTACGCCAACAGGGCTACCGCCTCCGGTCATTCAGGGTTGTGTATACAAACGAAGGCAAGAACTATATGGATGAGATTCGCAGGATTGTGTCCTCGCTAGAGTCGTCGGAAAGCGGCAATTACGCCCTACTCGACAGCCAGAAATCTGCCACACTAAAGAAATTCTTGCGGATCAGCATCGCTTCTAATTCGGCCATGCTTCTAATCGCATCATGTTTGTTCGGTCTGATGAGACGGCATGGGCGACTGCTGGAAGAAGAAGCCGCTAAAAGCAGAGAAGAGCTAGCGGTGCGTGATTTACAGCTACAAAAGTTGACCTCTGCCCTTTCCGGCCAAGCGCGCTCCGATATCACTGCCATCAATACGATTTCAGGATTGCTGCTGGAGAATTACGGCGCATTTCTTCCACGGCAGGGGCACGAATACGCTGAGCAGATGAAGGAAGCGGCGGCCCAAATTGAGCGCCTCAGACAAGACTTAATTGGCACCCCATGTTCCGAGGCTGCTTAGCAATCTTGCAGGGAGCAGATGCCGAAGCTGCCTACGTTCCAGGCGCTGGTCGCCTGCAAGGTCAAAAGTGTCACTATCCCGTACCTGCCAATGACTGATGCGCAACGCTCCCGGGTCATAGATTGGTACTTCGGTACGTACTCGCCGCGTTGCGGCTGCAAACGGCTAGTAATGTCAGAACAACTAGAAGCGGCCGCCACCCAGATTATCCGAGCAAGAAAGCCCCCGCTCGTGAGAGCGGGGCTTCGATTTGGCTGGAACGATAACGACTATGCCGAACACTTAGCGCCTGCCGCCGTGTCCACCGCCACTGTGACCTCCACCACCGCCGCTGTGTCCAGCGCTGGCATGTCCGCCGCTAGAGTGTCCGCCACCCTGCGAACCGCCGGGGCTTCCATGCGAAGAGAATCCGTGCGACGCACCGCCGCGGCTGCCGCTGAAACCACCAGCTCGCGGTGCGCTCGATCCGCGTCCAGCGAAAGCTCGGTTGCCGGAGAATCCTCGGTTGCCTGCGTAGGCTCGGTTCCCTGCAGCGCCCCGGTTAACGGCGGTGCCGCGATTGCTGCCGGCGAAGCCGTGTGACGCCCCCGCGTAGCCTCGGGATGCGCCCGCATATCCGTGACCTGTGGCTGAGCCAAATCCGTGCGCACCGCGATTCGCAAACCCGTGCGCTCCGTATGCGCCGCGCCCGGAAGAGAATCCTCGATAATTTCCGTGCACAAACGCGGCATGGTTATAGAACGCTCCGCCACGGTAGGCCCAAGGGTGGCCACCGAAGAAGACTCCGCCGTGAAAGCCCCAGCCGATGCCCCATCCACGCCATCCCCAGCCGAAGCCGAAGAACGGGGAGATCGGGAAGCCAAAGCCAAACGAAATGTACGGGCCGCCAAATCCAACTCCCCACCACGGATAGAACCCAGGCCATAGGCCTACGGGATATCCGTACACATACGCCGGGTTGTAAGTGGGCACATACACCACATCCGGATCCGCCGGCTGGATGTCTACATCCGGCCCCTGCTCATATACGCGCTCCTGAGGCGTGCTTCGCAGACTGCCCGCATCGTACGCCTTGTGGCGCATGCGCTGGACCGCCTGCATCACGTCATCCGGCTGATTCTGATAGGCTTCGCCCAGCTCGGAGGTCCACGACAAATCCCTGTCCAGGTTCGCCAGCACTGAAGGAAACTCCACCAGCGACTTCACGCTCGGATCCCAATCCTGGTGATCCACTTCCTCGGCCAGATCCCGTCCCTTCAGCCCCGGGTTCTCCCGCGCCATCCGGTCCGCCTCTACAATCTGCGTCGGATACTCTGATGCGGCCAGTATCTGCGCCACGAGCGCATCCGGATACAACGCAATCGGAGCTACCAGCTTATTCAACTGCTCCGGAGGCAATGCCGTGTATTGCCGTTGATCCGGCCCCGTTGCAGGCGGAGGCGCGGGCGCCTGATCTTGATATGCGCGGTCTTGGTATGCATCTTGATCTTGCGGCGGCGGAGGCGCGACATCCTGAGGCGCGCTCTGGTCCGGCGCATTGTATTGCGGTGCGTCATACTGCGGTGCAGTCTGCTCCGGCGGAGGTCCTTGATCCACTTGAACGCTCACACCCGCCGAGGGCTTGTTCATCGACTGGTCCTGCGCCCCCAAAGAAGTCCCAGTCCCTAGCGCCATTGCGCTTGTCAATACTGCGGCAAGAAGCGTTTTCGATAATTTGGTTTTCATATATGCCCTCAGAATTTCCCGTTAATAGCTTGAACACGGGGA
The DNA here is from genome assembly GCA_049589695.1 of Candidatus Sulfotelmatobacter sp. GTDB lineage: Bacteria > Acidobacteriota > Terriglobia > Terriglobales > Acidobacteriaceae > Sulfotelmatobacter. Next base: position 13,528 of record JBAWBG010000059.1, read on the forward strand.
ATGGCGAAGAGTTCCGTTCCTTTGATTGACTTACACTGGTTGATTTCGGCCAGGAGTGGTGGATTTCGCCCAAGAAACTAACGCTTGCGACCAGAGGATAAACTGTAGCTTTTCTGACTTACGGTAGCTGCGAGAAAAATATTTTTGGCCAAAGACACGTTCTCACGTTTCCCCGGATGTTGTGTACACCTTGATCTCGCATAGCACGCATTGGGTGGTTTCGGCCATGTGTCAAACGCGTTCGCGTTGGGTCTCACTGCTCTCGATCCACAGCCATCAGATATGCAGACAGTTTTCGTGTCACAGCCGGGGTTGCTTTCGTTCAGTTTTATTATCTATCGAAGCCGCTTTAGGTACGGAAAGAACGGACTCACCTCGAACGGCATCTTCTCTGACGCCGACTCCAGGCGAACCGGTTTGCTCTTGAGCATCTCAATCCGGTCCGACCAAGGATCAAGCACAATTCGCGAACCGAGCGGCAATGCGGCAATCTGATCCATCCGGTCCATTTGCAGGTTCTTGCCGGTATCCGCCAGTGCCTGCATTCCGACCAGATGGCTGCTCCCGAAATCATTGCTGAAGCGCCCATGCAGCAAATTCGGCAATTGCGGAGAGCGCGCTTGCAGAGCTTTCAGGAACAGTCCAGCATTCGCGAGTTGATCTTTATACGGCGACCTCGAAAACAGCTCGAGACCTTTCTTGTCGGCGTCGGCTTCCTGCGCCGGATCGAAATGAAAGTTCAGTTTGGCAAAGATCTCCAGATCCGAGAACGGCACCGTCGTACCCGACAGAGATTCGGCGCCAACGGAATGGAGCAAAACGATGTGGGCCAGTTCGTGCGCCAGAACGGCGGCGAGCGTCGCCTCATCGGGTAGCACATCGAGAAGCCCGCGGCTGATAACAATGGTTCGTCCCATGACGAATGACTCCAGTGGTGTTGTGAGCAGGACGCGGCAACGGACCCCAGCAAAGTCGAGATCGTTGGTCACCATCAGATTGTTGACTACGGTCTGCAATATCCCGTCGACCTCCCCGTCCGGAGCCATTAGTCCCGCAACTTGCAACCGCTCCACCACATTGTCGTCCCAGGTATAAATGGTTTGCCCCAAGGTGTTAGCCGGGCTCAAGTCCTGCGAAGCTTCGTGCCGCTTAGGATCGACCCACACCGGCGCGTCGGTCAGAGGCTTGGCATATTCGCGGTGATCTCCCGCGTGTGCCATGTCGTAACCCCAGATCCGAGTTTGAGCCTTAAACCAGAGTCCGTGGCTCGAGCGATCATGAGGCTTCGACTCCTCGGTATAAACATAGGCAGGCATCCACATGATGCCCAGGGTATTCAGCCGCCAACTATCAAAGTGAAATCCGGGCTTCGAGAACTCCTTCGAGGTGTGCGTCCCGGTGAAACGCACAATGTTGAAGTCCTGATCTTCCACCCAGATCCGGCCGACAAAGGCATGCTCCTCCGAATTCTCACGCGGCTTCACGTCCACGGCGGCGCAACGCACTTCGCCAAGAATCTCCCAGCGGACAAATTCGAATGTGTAGTGCTGCCGATCGAAGTGTTCCAGGTCCGGGAATAACTCTTGCGCGAAGCCGACAGCCGAGAAAGGCTCTTCATACTTGAGCAACTTCTTCTTCAGGCCCTGCTTCAAGTGCTCGTCGTCTGCGAATGATGAAGTGCTGACCGCACTGCCAGCCAAATCCAGACGACTTAAGAAATAGTCGTCGTCTTTCGGAGACGTGCCGAGAGCGGGATCAGGCTGTTGTTCCTGGATATAGGTCTCAACGATCGGATTGAAGTTGCGCAGCAAGCCGATCATGCGGCGTTCCTGCTGGATAGCGGAGTCGACAAGATCGTCAAACGCAATGGTTTTGCGCGAAGAAACTGAGGGCACCGACTGGGCCGGCCCCGGAGCCCGGCCGGCGGGAGTAGTGTTCTGACCCGCAACCACCCCAAGCGCAAACACCACAAAGAGTGCCCGGCTAAGCCAGGAAATTGGCCTCAGCACAAACATGCAGAGATCAGTCTAAACCCGCGCCAGGGCCAGCAATCCGGAACCTATCTGGGTACAGAGATTTGGAGTTATCCCGATGGAGTGTGGGCACGCTATGCAGGACTTCAATTTGGTTCCAGAGACTCGATTGTATCGGGTGATTTACAGGCTTCATGCGCCGGGATCGAGATCTGAAAACTAGAAATATCGGTGTGGAACTACATGTCCTTGTCTTCCGTAACGCCACCCCGAAATAAGCCCGCGGCGGATCAGTGCCGCCTATCAGATTGCGCCTAGGTCAGCGACAAATCTTTCCTAATCGGCTACGCGATAGGAAAGGAAACTAGAGTTTGAACCCTTAGTTCCGAACCATCGCAGTGCAATAACGAATGGCTACTTTTCGTAGACCGTTGAGCCGCCTGTGACGGTGCGCACAATCTCGATATCTTTGATTTTCTCCTGGTTCACGGTATCAGGATCGTCTGCCAGCACGACGAAGTCCGCCAGTTTGCCAGCTGTGATAGGTCCTTTAATCACTTCCTCACTACCAGCAGCTTTTTCACTCTTCTTGACAGGACTCGTTACGTTTTCTAACCTTGCGGACTTATAGTAATGTGTGCGCTGCTACCCGCAGCGATCTCTGCTGCGCAAAAATGTGGGGGAACCTTTTATGCGGGTTTGGATGTGCCTGTTCATGTTGTGGTGCCTTGCATCGCACCCAGCCTTGGCCCAAGATCGCAACTACGGTCGCTCCATGGTGGTGACCGACCGCGGTATTGTGGCTACCAGCCAAGTTCTGGTTTCGCAGGCGGGCGCCCGCATCCTTGAGCAGGGTGGTTCGGCTATCGACGCGGCCATTGCCGCCAATGCTGTGCTGGGCGTAACTGAGCCCATGATGAACGGCATCGGTGGCGATCTATTTCTTCTCTACTGGGATGCAAAGAGCGGCAAGCTGTACGGGTTGAACGCAAGTGGGTGGGCTCCGCAAGGCCTCACCATAGATTTCCTGAAGAAGCAGGGCATCACCTCGATGCCCGAGGATGGAATCCACAGTGTCACGGTGCCGGGAGCCGTGGATGGTTGGGCGAAGGCTCATCAGCGTTTTGGAAAATTGCCTTGGAAAGTCTTGTTTACACCCGCGATTTATTATGCCGAGAAGGGCTATTCCGTACCTGAAATCATTGACGATTTCTGGCGTATCGGTCGAGGGAGATTGAAACAAACAGAGGAAGCGCAGCGAGTCTTTCTTCCCGAGGGCAAGCCGCCGGCCGTGGGCGAAAAGTTTTCCAATCCCGATCTAGGGAAGACCTTGCAATTGCTGGCGGACAAGGGACCTCGTGAGTTCTACGAAGGAGAAATTGCGAAAGCAATCCTCAAGACGTCGAAATCTCTCGGCGGAACAATGCAGGCCAGCGACTTAGTGGAATTTTCTTCGGAGTGGGTTGATCCGATCTCGATCGATTACCGCGGATGGAGAGTCTACGAACTTCCTCCTAATGGGCAAGGCATGGCCGCGTTGGAGATGCTGAATATCATGGCAGTCTCGCAGCCCGACAAGCAGGGTCCACTGGGAACGGTAGAGTTGCACAAGAAAATCGAAGCGATGAAGCTCGCCTACACCGACTTGTACCGCTACAACGGTGATCCTCGTTTTGCCAGTATCCCAGTGCATGGCCTGCTTTCGAAAGAGTATGCAGAACAACGTGCTGCGTCAATTGATCCGCAAGCGAATTGCGCCGCGGTCAATGGTACGCCGGCAAAAAGCGACACTACCTACCTGGCCGTAGTCGACAGAGATGGCAACATCGCTTCGGTGATTCAGAGTGTGTACGACTATTTCGGCTCTGGCGTTGCGGTGACAGGCATGGGGTTTCTGCTTCAGGATCGAGGAGGACTATTTGTGCTCGATCCCAACCATCCGGATGCGCTCGCCCCGCACAAGCGTCCCTTCCACACCATCATTCCTGCATTTATGGAGCGGGGCGACCAACACATCGGATTTGGGATTATGGGCGGTTCCAATCAGCCGCTTGCGCATGCGCAATTCGTGTCCGACGTGGTGGACTATGATTGGAACATCCAGGCAGCTCTCTCCGCTCCACGCTTCACTATCCGCGACACAGGACAGCCGATCAAGTGCACCATTCTTCTGGAGTCGCGGGTCTCGCCAGAAGTGCAGAGTCAATTGCGACAGCAGGGCCATGATTTGGTTCTGCGAAAGGATTATTCCGCAGTGATGGGACGGGGACAGGCGGTGCTTCACAATTCCGCGACTGGCACGAATTTTGCCGCCTCTGACCCGCGGGCCGATGGCTCCGCCGAGCCGGAGGCAATGCCAAGAGAGTAGCGCGGCGACTTTTATGGAAGCGGACAGCCTTTGCGTGACAAGCAGGATCGTCTATGAACACTGAACGTTTCGCCGTGAATCCATGAGCGAAGAAAATGGCGACCGGCAGTTGGGGATGAATCGCAGGATCACACGGCGCGACTTTCTCAACGGCGTTGCCGTAAGCATCGGAGCGCTAGGTTATGCCAGGCTGCCCGATCTGGCTCACGGCGCTCATGCGGCATTCCAGACTGGTGGCGATTCTGGCAAATTCTATCCGCCTGCTTTGACCGGAATGAGAGGCAGCGCGCCGGGCTCATACGATGTAGCGCACGCATTGCGCGACGGGGATTTCTGGGAAACCGCTGGAAGCCCCGCAGACACCAACGAGACCTATGATTTAGTTGTCGTCGGCGGCGGCATCAGCGGGCTGGCTGCGGCTTACTTCTACCGCAAGAGTGCTGGCAAGGATTCGCGCGTTCTGATACTCGATAACAACGACGATTTTGGCGGGCACGCCCGGCGCAACGAGTTCCGCGTGGGAGAACGGGTGCTGTTGAGTAACGGCGGAACCCAATCAATTGAGAGTCCCTCGGAATACAGCGGAGTCGCTAAAGGCGTTCTCCGGGACCTCGGCATCCAAACAAAGACCTTTTATAAGGCCTACGATCAGAAGCTCTACTCGCATCTCGGTACAGCCTGCTTCTTTGACAAGGAAACCTTTGGTGAGGATCGCCTGGTAACTCGAATGGGCTCGACTCCCTGGCCCGAGTTTCTCAAGAAAAGTCCCTTGCCGGGAAAAATACAGCAGGAGATCGTCCGTCTATACACGGAGAAGAAGGATTATCTTTCCGGCCTTTCTAAGGAAGAGAAACATGCGCGGTTGTCAAAGATCAGCTACGCGGGATTCTTGACCGAGATTTGTAAAGCCGATCCTGGCGTCTTGCCATTTTTCCAGACCTATACCCACGATTTGTATGCAGTCGGAATTGATGCGGTGTCAGCTCTTGCCTGTTATCGAAATCCCGACGACTACGGGGCATGCCACTATGCAGGTTTTGAAGGGATGGATCTAGGCGGAGACCGCGAAGGGGAAGAACCTTACATTTTTCACTTTCCAGATGGGAATGCGTCCATCGCCCGCTTGCTTGTGCGGAGTCTTATCCCTGAAGCGGTTCCAGGGCACACCATGGAGGACGTTGTTACCGCAGTTGCCGATTACAGCAAGCTTGATCAATCGTCATCTCCTATCCGAATTCGCCTGAACTCAACCGCTGTTCGCGTGCAACACTCCGGGCGACCAGAGTCGGCGAAAGAGGTAGAAGTCTCTTATGTCCAGGAAGGAAAGCTAAAGAAGACAACAGGGAAGTCCTGCATCCTCGCCTGTTACAACACCATGGTTCCATACCTTTGTCCCGAGCTGCCCGAAAAGCAAAAAGAAGCTCTGCATTATAGCGTGAAGGAACCGCTCATTTATACACACGTCGCCATTCGCAATTGGACCGCATTCCAAAAACTGGGCATACGGCAAATCGTCTCGCCGGGGAGTTACCACAGCTTCACAATGCTCGATTTTCCAGTCAGCCTGGGCGCGTATCGGTTTCCCAGCAACCCGCAAGAACCAATGGTGCTCTTCATGTTGCGGACTCCCTGCAAGCCGGGGTTGCCGCGCCGAGATCAGTACCGGATGGGCAGGTTCGAACTCATCAGCACGCCATTTTCTAAGTTTGAACGCAATATCCGTGAACAGTTAAATCGTGCGCTGGCGCCGGCTGGATTCGATTCCGCCCACGACATTGCTGCAATAACTGTAAATCGGTGGGCTCACGGTTACGCCTACGAATACGATTCTTTGTTTGATCCAGACTGGGCGCCGGACGAGCGACCGTGCGTCATTGGGCGGAAACAATTTGAACGAATCTCGATTGCGAATTCCGATGCCGCAGCCAGCGCTTATACGAACGCAGCAATTGACCAGGCCTATCGTGCAGTTCAGGAACAAGTGAAAGGTGCGTAGAAAAATATGACTGACCCCAAGAATGGGGACGGCGGTCGATCTCGCGATCGCGCGCTTGGCATGCACCGCGACATCACGCGCCGGGATTTCTTGAACGGCATGGCCGTTGGTGTGGGTGGCGTGCTTGCCAATCCCGTGCTCGCCAATCCATGGCTTGGCGGATTGCTCTCAGCCCAAACCCCCGCAGCCTCCGCGCAAGATCGACCAGGTTACTACCCTCCCACTCTCACCGGAATGCGGGGAAGTCATCCCGGGGCGTTCGAAGTCGCACACGCGCTGCGTGACGGAACCTTCTGGGAAAAGGCAGGCAAGACGGTCGAGACTGGCGAGGAATACGACCTGGTCGTGGTCGGGGGCGGCATCAGTGGTTTGGCGGCGGCCTACTTCTATCGCAAGCAGGTTGGCCCTTTAGCGCGCATTCTTATTCTGGAGAATCACGACGATTTTGGCGGACATGCCAAAAGAAACGAGTTCCACCTCGGTGGCAAGATGCTGCTGACCAATGGAGGAACTGTCTCCATCGAGTCGCCGTTTCCTTACAGCAAAGAAGCGCGCGGACTGCTTGTCGAGTTGGGCATCGATCCCCCGGCACTCCAAAAGAAATATGCGGACAATCACGTGTCGGGCGGCCTTGGATTTGGCTACTTCTTCGACAAGGAAACGTTTGGAACCGAGCGATTGGTCACGAACGCGCCTGAGGGCTATGGTCGACAGGGTGTGTCAGTAAAATGGGCGGAATTTCTCGCGCGAACTCCGATGTCAGCTCAGGCTCAACAGGACATTGTCCGCATTCAAGAAGCCAAAGTTGACTATATGGAAGGAGTAGATCAAGCGGAAAAGAAAGCTCGACTCTCCAAAATGAGCTATAAAGATTTCCTGCTCAAAGTGGTGAAGGCTCATTCGGATGTCATTCCTTTCTACCAGACTCGTACTCATGGGCTGTATGGGATCGGCATCGATGCGGTTCCGGCGCTGGATTGCTGGGCAATCTATTTTCCTGGGTTTCAAGGCATGGGCCTCGATCGCGTGCCTTCAAAAGGCTTGACCTTCACTGCGCTGGGAGAAGTAACACCACAAGAGGAATTTCACTTTCACTTTCCCGACGGTAACGCGTCGATCGCCCGCATGTTGGTGCGGTCGTTAGTGCCCGGTTCTGCTCCTGGGAGCACAGCCGAGGATATTGTGACGGCAATAATGGACTACGGTCGCCTGGATCATGGAGATTCTCCCGTCCGCATACGCCTGAACAGCACCGCGGTGCTGGCGCGGCATGTGGGAGACTCTGCGTCCGCCAAACAAGTGGAGGTGGTGTATGGCCGCGACCAAAAGGCGTACAGCGTACGTGGCAAAGCAGCGGTGCTGGCATGCTGGAACATGGTCATTCCCTATCTTTGTCCGGACCTGCCGGCGGAGCAGAAAGAGGCGCTGCACTATGGGGTAAAGGTGCCCCTGGTTTATACAGTGGTGGGCCTCCGCAACTGGACAGCGTTTCACAAGCTGGGAATCCAGGGCATCTCCTGTCCGGGGATGTATCACACATCCATGAATCTGGATCAACCCGCGAATATCGGTGAGTATAAACCGCAGCCCGAGTCTCCAGATGAGCCGATCTTGCTGCACATGCTGCGCACTCCGTGCCAGCCGGGTCTTTCTGCGAGGGAACAGCAACGTGCCGGCCATTATGATCTGCTCGCTACGCCATTTGAGACTTTTGAGCGAAACATTCGCGACCAACTTCTCCGGGTGTTAGGCAGCGGCGGTTTTGATCCTGCCCGCGATATAGAGGCGATTACTGTCAACCGGTGGCCCCATGGATATGCGTATGAATACAACCCGCTGTGGGATCCAGATTGGCCCGAGGGTAAGCGGCCCTGTGACATTGCGCGCCGGCCCTTCGGACGCATTACCATTGCGAATTCCGATGCCGCTGCAGCCGCTTACACAGATCAGGCAATCGATCAAGGTTACAGGGCTGTACGGGAATTGTTATCCAGCTAACGGCGTCACTACCACGGGAGGAATCAATGGTTAACCGAAGTGTTCTTGCTGTTTTATTGTCGTTGGTGAGTTTCGCCTTCGTGATCCCGGGTGTAGCGCAAAAATCTGAGACAGAGAAAGAAATCCTTGCTCTGGAAGATAAGATGAACTCGGCCTACGCTGCCAACGACCTTCCGACATACTTCGCCTACTACGCCGACGATTTCACTCAATGGCTTCCCGAGGGGCAAACCGATCTGCCGCGATATAAGAAGGAGTGGACGGAATTCATCCGCAGCGGGGGCAAGATCGAATCGGATCAGATTTCCGACATGCACGTACAGGTCGGCCCCGCAGGGGATACCGTGGTTGCAAGCTACCTCTTACATGTCAGAACCCGATCGCCGAAGGGCCAGGTCAGCGATGAGGATTTCCAGGAGTCCGATGTCTGGTTCAAGCGTGATGGAGCCTGGAAGGTCGTGCATCTGCATTATTCTCCAGCGCCTAAGAAGAAGTGATTCACACTTTCAGCTTCGGGAGAACATAAGGATGTCTGATTTCGACGACCGCTACTTAGGTATGGATCGGCCGATCACGCGCCGGGATTTCATGAACGGCGCTGCTATGGTGATCGGAGCCGCCATGCTTCCGACTGCTCGGGCGTTCGGCGTGGCGAATCCCCTCGAGCCGCAGAACGAACCCGGATACGATCCACCAGTCATGACAGGTTTGCGCGGCAGCCATCCCGGTTCGTTCGAAATTGCTCACAGCTTGCGCGACGGCACCTTTTGGGAGAGCGCGGGCAAACCCGTCGAGAGCGGCGAAACATACGATCTGGTGATTGTCGGAGGAGGAATCAGCGGATTGGCCGCCGCTTATTTCTTTCGTGAGAAAGCAGGAGGGTCAGCTCGCATTCTCATTCTTGAGAATCACGACGACTTCGGAGGCCACGCCAAGCGAAACGAATTTCACCTGGGCGGCCGGCTGCAGCTCTTGAACGGCGGAACACTTCTTATCGACAGCCCCACGCCGTACAGTCCGGTGGCCGATCGTCTGCTGAAGAAGCTCGGCATTGATCCTCCACGATTCGAGGCGAGATACACAGACCACAAGCTCTATCGATCTCTTGGTCTCCAATCTGCTGTCTTCTTCGATAAAGAGACATTCGGCGAAGATCGGCTAGTGGTGGGCACCCCCGGACGTGGCTGGGACGATGAAGCGTCTGAAAGCCAAGCAGGGAAAGCGCTCAGCTGGACGAACTTTATGAACAAGACGCCGCTCTCCCCTGGAGTCCGGCGCGACATTGTGCGCGTACAGGAAGCTAGAGTCGACTACATGCCGGGTCTCTCCTCGGCAGAGAAGAAGGCAAGGCTTTCGAAGATGAGCTATCGGGACTTTCTGCTCAACGTGGTGAAGGTGGACCCCGGAGTGATTCCGTTTTATCAGCGGCGCACGGAGGGAGAATGGGGAGTCGGAATTGACGCCGAGCCTGCGTTGGACTGCTGGGCTCTCGGCTTTCCTGGATTTCAAGGCATGGGTCTGCAGCCCGGCGCCGCACCGCACATGAGTTATTCGGCGGCTGGTTACGCCACTGGCGGTTCGTATCGTTTTCACTTTCCTGACGGGAATGCTTCGATTGCTCGATTGCTTGTGAGGGCGCTAATTCCAGAGGCTGTGCCGGGTCACACGCCGGAAGACGTAGTCACCGCGCAAGTCGACTACAGCCGCCTCGATCGAGAAGACGCTCCATTAAGACTTCGCCTGAACAGCACGGTGGTCGGCGCACGCAATGTCGGAACGCCTTCCGCCAGCCAGGAAGTCGAGGTTCTCTACGCGAGTGGCAAGCAAGTGTTTAAAGTGCGGGCCAAGGGGTGCGTGCTGGCATGCTGGAACATGATGATTCCTTATTTGTGCCCGGAGCTTCCCGAAGCACAAAAGGAGGCTTTGCATTACCTGGTCAAAGTGCCGTTGGTTTACACCAGCGTCGGCATTCGGAACTGGACATCATTCCAAAAGCTAGGCATTCAGCGCGTCTCGTCGCCGGGTTCCTACTGGTCCGACGTTAGCCTCAACGTCGCTGTGAACATGGGTGAGTATAGAAGTCCCACGAGCCCGGAAGAGCCAATCTTACTGCATCTCAGTCGGGCTCCATGCAAGCCCGGCTTGCCAGCCCGGGAGCAGCACAAAATCGGCAGATACGAACTGCTTAACACGACCTTTGAGACTTTCGAGCGGAAAATCCGTGACCAGCTTGCCCGTACTCTAAGCTCCGAGGGCTTCGAACCGGCACGCGACATCGAGGCAATCACCGTGAATCGATGGCCGCATGGCTATGGTTACGAGTACAACCCGCTATTCGATCCCGACTGGCCCGAAGACAAGCGTCCTAACGTGATCGGCCGCGAACCATTTGGAAGGATCACCATTGCCAACACTGATTCTGCGGCAACGGCCTATACCGATGCCGCGATAGATCAGGCATACCGTGCCGTGAACGAGTTATTGCGTGGCTGATCGCAAGAGCCACTACTTCGCAGAAATTGGAACATCCGGAGAAGACCTGAGGGTTTCCGCGTTCTGCCTTCGCAGACAATCTCACGAATTTCCGTGATCGAAGGCATCGCAATTTTGGGCTTGGCAGTTGAGATGTAATTTCTCTAACGTTCCCAACCTATAGTAGTGTTTGTGGCCCCCTCTAGCCCAAAGATCTTGTCTGCTGCCTGCCGCGCAGGTGCGTCAAGACATGTCGAGGAACTGATTCCCAGAATTCGCGCAGTCTGCCCTACAGTCAGAAAACGCACACTTTCTGAACTAGCAATGCGCCTTGATTTAGCTGATTTTGGGCGTCGCAAGCAAGCAATAGTAACGCCGAATATTACCAAATGTGAAACTTGCCGATTTGGTTCCAATGTGACGGGGAAGGGCGGCTCAGAAAATCTGCCGTGACGCTTCCAATTCCTGCAAGTTCGCCCGCACACGAGATCGCGCATGATCAATTCAACGGGGGCAATCCGAAGAGCAGCCAGACCTGAAAAAGCCGACGGCTCTGAGATGAAAAGATGAAGCCACGTTATACCATGGGGTGTGGACCTTCCAGTAAATCCGCCGATCCTGCCGATGCTCGCGAAACGAGTGGATGAATTGCCCTCCGAGGGCGATTGGATTTTCGAGCCCAAGTGGGATGGTTTTCGCGCGCTGGTGTTTCGCGATGGCGATGAGATTTTTATCCAAAGTCGCGACGAAAAGCCACTCAATCGTTACTTTCCTGAGTTGCTTGATCCTTTGCGCGCTGCGTTGCCCGAACGCTGTGTGCTCGATGGAGAGATGGTCATCGTCAAAGATAATGGGCTTGATTTTAATGCGCTGCAATTGCGCCTGCATCCGGCTGCGTCGCGCGTAAAGCTTTTGTCAGGGCAGATTCCGGCGTCATTTGTATTCTTCGATCTGCTTTCCCTTGGAGATCGCGATCTCTGCGGCGAGGCGTTTCAAAAGCGGCGGCGCGAACTGGAGTTGCTGTTGTCTGCGGCGAAACCCCCGATTCATCTCACGCCAGCAACCAGCGATCGAAATATTGCCGCCGATTGGTTTCGCCGTTTTGAAGGCGCAGGCCTGGACGGCGTAATGGCCAAGGATCCTGCGGGAACTTACGAGCCGAACAAGCGGGTGATGCTTAAAGTGAAACACGAGCGTGACTGCGATTGCGTGGTGGCTGGATTCCGCTGGCATAAAAAAGGCGAGCGCACCATGGTCGGCTCGCTACTGCTCGGCCTTTTCGACGATGCTGGCGCGCTGCAACACGTCGGAGTCTGTGCGAGCTTCAGCACGGCAAAACGAAAAGAGCTGGTGGAGTTTCTCAAGCCTTATCGAAAAGACGCGCTGGTGAACCACCCGTGGAAGGCTTGGGCTGAGCACGCGACTGAAGATGATGAAGGGGTCAAGCGGATGCCCGGCGGACAGAGTCGCTGGAGCCAAGGCAAAGATTTGTCGTGGCAACCGTTGCGGCCTGAATTAGTGGTAGAGGTTGCGTACGATCACATGCAGGGAGATCGCTTCCGGCACACGGCACAATTCCGCAGATGGCGAACGGATAAAAAGCCCAGCGATTGCACGTACGCCCAGCTTGAAGTTGTTCCTCCGCAGGAACTGGCAGCAATTTTTCCGCAGGGACGATGAGTTTTACTCGTTTGCCTTTTTCTTGTTCCAACGCTCCCGCCATTCGCGCGTGGGATCATCGTCTGGCTCTGGAGTTTCCTGCGGCGGCCGTTGTTCTTCGGGGACATGGCGCAGGTTGATGCGGATGCGTGTCCATGTGGATGATCTCCCGCGCATCGAGTCGACCAGCACATCATCTACGGCAAGCAAGCTTGCGATATCCGCATGTTTGGCCTTCCATCGCTCAAGACCCGCCAGCGCGGCCGCTTTATCAGGCGAATTCGCGACTGTAATCAGTGGCATCTTCACGCGCGGCTTTTTTACTGCTGCTTTCTTTGCGGCAGATTTTGCGCGAGAAGGCATCACGCGCGCAGCTTCGCCTTCCATTTTGCGGAAGTGCGGAGGCCATGGCGCATCGGCGATACCGGCGGTTTCGTCTTTATCGGCCAGTTCCAGTAATTTTTCCAGCGAGCCCGGCGATGCGTCCATCCCGGCATGCGGATTGCCGATTTTCGCGAAGAGCGTAGGAACTGTGAAGATGGTAAAGTCCGCGGGATTGCAAACGGGAACTTCTTTCCAATCAAGAGGAGTCGAAACGCGAGCATCTGGGCGTGGGCGCACGGAATAGGCAGAGCACGTCGTGCGATCCTTCGCGTTTTGGTTGTAGTCAAGGAAGACGCCATGACGCTCTTCCTTCCACCATTTCGAACTGGCCAGGGTTGGGGCACGGCGCTCGACAGCTCGCGATAAGGCAACAGCCGCACGGCGAACCTGGGTGAATGTCCAACGCGGTTCGATGCGCACATTCACGTGCATACCGCGTGATCCACTGGTTTTCGGCCAGCCCCGAAGCCCGACCTCATCGAGAAAGCCTTGCACTTCAAGGGCGACGCGGCGAACATCGTCCCAACTGACGCCCCGAATCGGATCCAGATCGATGCGCAGTTCGTCGGGATGATCGAGATCGCCGGAGCGCACCGGACGCGGGTGCAATTCAATGCAGCCAAGGTTCACAATCCAGGCGAGCCCGGCTGCATCATCGACGACAATTTCTTCGGCAGTTCGGCCGGAAGGGAAAGACAACGTGACCGTGCGCAACCAGGCTGGCCGCTTCTCTGGCGCGCGCTTTTGATAAAACGCCTCCGCCTCAGCGCCATTGACGAAACGTTTTAGAACGATCGGTCGATCTTGAATCCCCGCCAGTGCACCCGGAGCGACGGAGAGATAATATTGAACAATTTCGAGCTTGGTGATTTTTATCTGCGAAGAAAAGTACAACTTTTCGGGGTTCGTGATCTGGACTTCCTGCCCGCCGATCGACAGAATTTTGGTATCTGATTCCTTTGCCACAAGACAAGGCTACCACTGATAATCATTATCATAGGCGATACAAATCTTTGGCCATTGAATCAATCATCCTTCAGTCCCAGCATCGACGAATATCTTGTCATTCGCTTTAAAGGGTGGACTATGAGATGGAAGTCGGAGATTCGGCCATAGCGAGATTGACTTTTGTCGCCAGCTTGGAAAACGATTCTGACTTCCGCATTGCCGACGATTCGGGAATCGGTGCTAATGCGCGAGCAGATCTTCCTGATCAGAGCGACTATGTCCCCCATGACGAAGCCAGGCGCAGCACCGAGCCTGGTCTTCCAGTAAATTGCCGTCATCTGCTTCGCCGCGCCGTTTAATCTCTGTGTTCGACGATCAACTCCTGGCTTTCCTCACAAACCCGTCTTCGCTCCACTCCTCCGAACCCACACCGTTATGCACGAAAAACAATCCTGTCGGATCGTATTTCTTTTTCACCGCCGCCAACCGTGCGTAATTACTTCCCCAGTACGCTTGTTGCCAGTTCTCCTGAAAAAAATTGCTCTCCGAAACGTACGCTCCGTCATCTGGCACGATCGCTCGCAACTCATTCACGCACTTGTGGATCTCTTGTCGAGATTTTCGTCCGGCCTCAACATCCGGCTCATGGCCGCGCACTCCGGGGTACCCGCCGCCTGCGTCGCCGACGATGGCCAGCGCAAACGCATTCAGTACTGCGGGATTCGTCGCTGTGTCGCGCGTGGCTTCTATCGTCTCGCGCGGCCCTCCCGCCAGTCCTTTATTGAAATGCAACTCGATGCTTTTGTGGCGCGAACCGGCAAACAGCGCCAGGGCGAGCCGCTCTTGCGAATCATCTTCGAGTAAAGACGCTGGCAGCCACAACGATTCGTATCCGTAAAGGAACCACGCCACCTGCCCCGCGTCTCCCGTCCACCACGCGTTGTTTGAACTCGCTCCTGGCCGCTGGTCCAAATCAAAAACTGCTTGATGATTCTGCTTCCTCCACTCCACGTCCCACCAATGCCGGGCCGGCATGCTGCCCAGGATCGGTTGTCCATCGATTGAGTAAGTGGGCGAGCGCGCCACCCAATCCAGAAAGGGTTGCCATATCTTTTTTACTTCTTCCGTACTCAGATCGTGGCACACCATCAACAACTCGAGCACATTGTCGCTCGCAATGCGCGCGTGCTCGCCCCAGTGATCGTTGAAAAGATGGTCTCGATAAAAGTCGACGAAGTACTGCAGTAAGCGCCGAAACGCGTCATCCGACGCGGCCTTCACCGTAAGGATCGCCGCGCCCCAAAATTCCGGCAGTTCCCGTACGCGCAGCGTCACCTTGCTCACTGCGCCGAATGTTCCTCCTCCTCCGCCCTTCAGCGCCCAAAACAAATCTGAATTCGTGCATGCATTCGCGATACGGACCTTCCCATCCGCGGTCACTACTTCCGCCTCCAACAATCCCGCCGCCGCGGTTCCATAATGCTTCGAAAAACTTCCGAAGCCTCCACTCTGAACCAGGCCCGCCACGCCGACCGTAGTGCAGCCACCGCCTTGCACATACGCGCCACCCTTTGTCGTGACCGCGTCGTACGCTTGCATCCAAATCGCACCGGAGCCGATCGTCACCGCACGTTGTGGGGCATGCGTGCGCTTGCATCCTTGCGGAACAAACGTTTCATGCATGCCGATGTCGTGCATGCGCCGAGTCCACACGAGCAGCGAATCCGCCGCGTTCGAGGTTCCCTGATAACTGTGCCCGCCGCCCTTCACC
>JBAWBG010000060.1:0-9078 GCA_049589695.1 Candidatus Sulfotelmatobacter sp.
GGTTCTGCCGGCCCGCTCGCACGGTGAGTGGCGACTACTACGACTTTCTCACAGCGAGTTCCCACAAGCTGATTCTGGCAGTCGGCGATATCAGCGGGAAGGGAATTTCGGCGGCCCTGTTGATGGCGACGATTCACTCCGCGGTCCGGGCCTACAGCGTGGAGAGTCTGCCGCAGATGCGTGAGCCTATAGCCGTTGGCGCCGTGGCTGGCGCGGGCAGGGCTATGGCGGCGTGGCCCGAAGGGATTGAGATTTCACCCGGAGCATTGCTTGGCCTGCTCAATCACCAACTCTATGAAAGTACTCCGCCGGAGAAATATGCCACGCTGTTTTTGGGCATCTACGACGGCCGTTCGCACCAGTTGACGTATAGCAACGGCGGACATCTTCCTCCGATTTTGATTGCCGAAAACGGCGCTGTGCGCCGCCTGGAAGCCGGGGGAACGGTCGTGGGGTTGTTCGACAACATGACGTATGACGAGGGATCGGTGCTGATGCACCCCGGTGAAATTTTCGTGGCCTACAGCGACGGGGTCACCGAACCGGAAAACGAATTCGGGGAACTTGGAGAGGACCGGCTGATCGATCTAGTGAGCACGAACCGGCATCTGGCGCTGGTTCAGATCAGCCAGGCAGTTACGTCTGCTGTGGATGATTGGATCGGCGACAACGAACAGCCGGATGACATTACGCTCGTCTTAGCGAGGCCGCGATAATTCTTCTGTTCCGGCCGAAGTTCGATGCTTACTTTTTGGGAAGCAATGTGACCTGCGCCGTTACCGCTAAGTTTTTTCCCAATCCTCCCAGAACCACTGGGCCAATCGGTGTATCCAAAAGTCCACGGCCATCGTACCGAGGATCGGCGGTGTTCTCGTTGAGTGTCTCCCATTTGTGTCCGCGCAAATCAAAGTCAAATGTGACGCTGGAAACCTCCGTGGGCTGGCCGTCATAAGAGGCGCCTTTGTAATTGTGTGGGGTGGTGGTGCCGCCGGAAAAATAAATTCGATGATCCCGGTCTGCGCCGCCGGCGGCGATTCCGAACCGCGCAGCACCAGGATGCGGCGGCAGCTTGCTCCATTCGATCTTGCCGGGGTCTTTACGATCAATCTTGCCGAGCCAGCATTCGTCGGAGGGCACGTAACGCGGTCCCCCCTGCGGCCCCGGCTCGGCACCATCAACGACCACGATCGCTTCGTCGGCCACTCCTCCGGCCATACCGAATGCGGGAGTGCCTGGGAACGGCGTTGCTTGAGTCCAGCTATCTCTTTCGACGTCGTAAATCTGCACGTTATTGACCAGGCGGCCGGAGGACCTTCCGCCGATCAAGTAGATGAAACGATCGCGGATTACGCCCGTGACCGCGCTATCGACCGGAACCGGAATATCTTTGCCGCGCGACCAGCGGCGGGCGCCGGGTTCATAAACATTCACATCGGGCACCGTTGTCTCAATGTCCTGGTTATCAACGACGAATCCGCCAATAAGCGCGATTATGCCCTTGGCTCCGCCAGCGGCGGCGTTCAAACGGCCGACGGGACCGGGAACCGCGCGACCTTTGCTCCACTTTCCCGTGTGGGCGATGGTGAGTATGTAAACCTGGTTTGTGACGTCGTTCCAGTCTTTCTTGGGGCCGACACCCATCAACGAGAAAAGTTGGAAGCCGCCTTTGAGGCTGGCAACCGCATTACTTGAAACCGCGGCTGGCATCGCAGGGAATTTTGGCTGGTCTTGCCCCATGACCAGCGACGCGCAAAGCAAAAAGAAAAAGGCGCGGAATTTTTTCATTGCACAGATATTAACCCACAACGCCGGATTACGCCGCGATGCCCGATCTGGCTTCGGCAGGTGATTTAGAACGAGGTTTAGAAAAGTTTCTAGAACCAGGTTTTGCGACGGTACTCGCGGTAGGCGTCGCCGAATGCGGCTTCGAGAACCTGAGCTTCGCGGCGAGCGCGTATCGCTTGGACGATGATAATCGCTGGAATAATGAGCCACAGGACTGGACGGTGAATTACCAGTACAAGTCCGGCGAATACCACGGTTCCGAAAACATAAATTGGATTGCGGATTCTCGAATAGATACCGTGCGTGACTAATTTGTGGGCTTCGGGCCGGACGGAGAACGATCGGCCAAGTTGGTAGCGAGCGACGGCAATTCCGGCCAAGCCCGCCAGCATCAACCCTGTCCCCAGGCAGCGTTGCAAATCCCAACGCCCGGGCATCATGAGTACAAAAGAGAGCGCGATGCAGACGGCGATGACCTGCATTACTGAAAACAAGTAGAAGGCGCGCCCTTCCATTGATTTGTCTTCCTCTTTAGACAAAGAACCTATTCAGATAAAGGTTATTCAATAAAACCCTGGCGGACGGCACCGATGAAGTCCGTGTAAGCTGGAACACCGCTGGCGGCGCGCATCAAGGTCGCGATTTGTCCACGATGATAAGCCGAGTGCATTACAACGTGGGTCAGGATGTCCTGCACGGTGCTGGTCCAAGACTCGCTTTTACTGTTTTTGTATGCGATTTCTTGAGAGAGCGCGGTGGGAGAAATCTGGTCGAAATATTCGTGCCAAAGTTCGGCGAGTTCCCCCATTAGTGCTTTGCACACGTCTGATGTGACGTCAGGCCAGACGGGAAAAGTTTGAGGGGTTTGTTTGAGACGCTCCAACCACAAACGCTCGGCTGAAAGAATATGAGCCAAAAGCTGCAGCGGCCGCGTCAGAGATGCGCGGGAGTCGTCGGCTGTTATGGCAGACCATACTTCAGCATTCGCCCAGGCATCATAGTCAAACTGACGGCGCAGATGATCCAGCAGATTCATAATCAAAAAATCCCCGATTCAGCCGGAGAGATTCATTCGGGGCCGGGATGAAGCGGTCGCCAACTTACAATCTAGTCGACGAGCGCGCCGGATTGCAATTCGGTTTTAACCTTCCTTTCACACTTGTGGATTAAACTGCTCCGGGACTGACGCGTGGGATATTCTGAAGTACGGGCGATCAAGTGATTGCAGGATTCAAGGTGCCGCATACTATGCCGCGTAAAGAAGCCGCAGCGCGACCCTCAACGGAAGACGTTGATGCGCCTGCAGGAGCTCGGCAAATTCTTCTAGCGGGAAAAAAATCATCGAAAAAAAGTCACGCGTCTCTGGACGATCTATCTCGCACAGCGCTCAAAGCGTTCCTGATTGCGCGCGATGCCGCCTCCAATGTGCCGGATCTATTCACTTCATCCTCCCGTATGGCATTCCTCGCCATCAAGGAATGCGAACAGGAACTCGACGTGATCGAGCGCTACATCGATGAGCGAACGCCGGCGGCCATTACTCGCGTGAATGAGGCGCGCGCCCGCCAGTTGTTAACCAGCCTCAAATGCACGACAGACCTAGAACGTATCGGCGACCTGGTGATGAGCATGGCTATGCGAGTGCAAGCGCGGACCGGGAGGATGGCTGCCTCCGATATACGCCAACTGGTGGAGATGTCCGAGATTCTGCGCGAGATGTTGGATTTGGTTTATCACGGATTCGTTGAACTGGATCTGGAGCGCGCCCGCAAGGTATTACAAATGGATAAAGACATCGACCGGGTTTGCCATGGTCTTTTTCAAAAACATCTTACGGCGGAAAGCAATCCATCGAGCTTTGAGCTGCTCCTGATGGCGCAGGCGCTAGAGCGCGCCGGAGACCACACCACCAACCTTGCCGAAGATCTTTACAGTCTGATCGAGGGCCGTAGTTTGCGGCATGCGCCCAAGAAGCGGGCGGCGACGTAGGAAATCGTTCTTCGTTGGTGCCTTCCGAAATTCATCGTTCGTTAACAAGTTCGAAACATTCCCGCAACATTTCCAAAATACATTCTTAGGAAACCAGATGCGAAAGTGTCTGATTTTCTCAAGCCAAATAGCCGACCATGCATCTTCCCATGGATTCTTACGAACCGCGAGGCACTGCGGGTGGCGCTGGTGTGCCACGCCCGCTGGTCTTCGTGGTCGAAGACGAGGAAGATATCGCCCGTCTGATTTCCCATAACCTGCAAGCCGCCGGTTTCCACGTGCAAAGTTTCGTCAACGGCGCTTCGGTTGTCTCTGAAGCCTTGCGGGAGACGCCGTCACTCTTTCTTCTTGACGTTATGTTGCCGGGTACGGATGGATTTGAGATCTGCCGGCAGATCCGCCAGACGGCAAGCCTCTCTGCCACACCCATTATTTTCTTGACTGCAAAAACCGCGGAAGCGGATCGGGTGAAGGGACTGGAACTGGGCGGGGACGATTACATCACCAAACCTTTTAGTCCTAGAGAGCTAGTGGCACGCGTTCGCAGCGTGCTCCGGGGCATACGCCAACCGGCGGAAGCGCCGGAAGTGCTTCGCGTAGGAGAACTGGAAATCGACGCGTCTTCGATGACCGTGCAGGTGCAGGGCAGGACAATCCTAACCACCGTGCGCGAGTTCCGCTTGCTGGAATACCTCGCCACTCACCTCGGCCGAGTGCTTACGCGTGACCAATTGCTCGATGCCGTGTGGAAGGAGACGCCTTTTGTAACGCCTCGTTCCATCGACGTCTACGTGCGGCGACTGCGCGAGAAAATAGAAACAGACTCTCGCCATCCGCGCTATTTGAAAACTCTGCGCGGTATTGGCTACCGCTTCGAAGTCCCGAAGTAGACCAGCAGCTTTCGTTTCTCAGTTACTCCCTCTCCATTCCCGCTGAATTCTGTTCGCAGTTTGTTGGGAGCAAACCTCGGTTTTCCTGAGAAATGAGTACTGTCTGGAAAAGTTTCAGACACTACCGAGAATTGAGAACCAAGAACTGAGAACTCTTTCTTGATTTATCCTGTCCTCTACTCTTGCCGTAACCAGCTAAATCAAATGACCCGGCCGAAACCACTGTGGAAAGCGGACAATCAAAAGAACCGTCTCTCCGAGCTTACCGCACGGTCCGACGACTCTGCTAAGGATCACGCTTTGCGTCGCGACGTGCGTTCGCTGGGCGCTTTACTCGGCCGCGTGTTGGTGGAGCAAGTCGGCTTGGAACTTTTCAACACTGTCGAAGAGCTTCGCAGCCTCATGATTCGGCATCGCGAGCGCGTAACCCATAGTCCTGGTGCCGCTTCGCACGGGGAATTAATGGCCACCGCGCAGGCGATGATTTCGAAAATGGATACGGACCGTGCCCACCAGGTCACGAAGGCGTTCGCCATTTATTTTGAGCTGGCAAACCTTGCGGAGACCAACCATCGAAAGCGGCGGCGCAGAGCCCGCCAATTGGATCGTCAATCCGCGCCGTTGCCTGGATCGTTTCATGGAACGCTGATGCGGATGAGGCGGGCCGGAATCTCCACCGATGCAACTCTCGCGGCACTTCGCCAAGTCACCGTGACTCCTGTATTCACTGCGCATCCCACAGAAGTGGCGCGGCAGACAGTCCTGCTCAAGCGCCGACGCATTGCCGAACAACTGGAGCGACTGGATCGCCTTCCCCTAACTGTGGGCGAAGCCCTGCGTTGCGAACAGATTATTCATGCTGAGATTACCGCGCTTTGGCAGACCGACGAAGTTCGACAGACCAAGCCAACCGTGGATGATGAGATCCGCATGGGATTGCGCTATTTTCGGCTTTCGCTGTTTGAAACGCTGCCTCGCGTTTATAGCGAGGTGGCGGAATCGATTCGCGAAGAGTATGGAGCTGTAGTTGAAGCAGCCGACTTGCCGAACTTGATCAGTTTCGGCTCCTGGATCGGCGGCGATCGCGATGGCAATCCGCTGGTCAAGTCTGGATGCGTGAGAGATGCCTTGGAAACGGCGCGGACGGTGATTCTCCGCGAATACATAGGTGGCGTCGAATTCTTGAGCGACTGCCTGAGTTCGTCATCGCGGCAGGCAGGCGCCTCGACAGAGATCCTTACCAGGTTGGCGCATTACGAGCGATCGATTCCCGGTGCCACTATGTTGTGGGGACCACACAATACTGTGGAGCATTACCGGCGCTTTCTCTCTTTTGTGGTTTACCGGCTGCAGCGCAGCCGTGAAGGGCCGGGCACTCGGGGGTCGTATGAAGACGCGGTGGAGTTTGAATCTGATCTAATGTTGCTGCGAACCAGTTTGATGTCGAATCGCGGGCAGCGGCTGGCGGAAGCCTTCGTCGATCCTGTGCTGCGCCAACTCCGAACCTTTGGCTTTCATTTGCAAGTTCTCGATATCCGGCAGCAGGCCCGAGTACACACGGAAGTTCTGCAAGAGATTCGTACCAAGAAGATCGATGCGAGAAAATTCGAGCCAAGAAGCCCGGAGCTTAAAAAGACCAAGGTAAGAAAGTCTGAATTAAGGGATACGGCCCCGGCTTTGGCCGCAGGCGCCGCTCTGGCACAGGGCGAGATGGGCTCTCCTCTAACCCGCGAAACGATCGACACGTTCCACGCTATCGAAGAGCTCAAGCGGATGTATCCCGCACGTTCCATCAGCCAATACATCATCAGTGGTGCGGAGTCCGAGGAGGACGTATTGAACGTGATTCGGCTGGCGCAAGCTTGCGGAGTCACAGTGACTGGCTCTGGCAACCATGAGTATTTGAACGACCCCGGACTCATGCCGGTGCCGCTCTTTGAATCGATTGATTCTTTGCGCGGGGCCAGTGACGTAATGCGCCGCCTGTGGAGGCATCCGGAGTATCAACCGTTGCTCAGTTCCTGGGGACGGTGGCAGGAAGTAATGCTCGGCTATTCCGATTCCAATAAAGACGGTGGAATGCTGACGAGTACGTGGGAGCTTTACAAGGCTCACCGGGAACTGCATCGAGCAGCGCAAGAATGTGGCGTAAAACTGCGGCTTTTTCATGGCCGCGGAGGCACGGTCGGACGCGGCGGTGGCCCCACGCATTCTGCAATCCTGGCGCAGCCGGAAGGATGTTTTTCCGGGCGCATTCGCATCACCGAGCAAGGAGAGGTTCTCAACTGGAAGTATGCGGACGCAGTGCTGGCGGAGTGGAACCTGGAGCTGATGATTGCCGCCAGCCTGGAAGCGCTGACGCGTCCGGATACGCAGGCGCCAGAGGATCCGTCATCGGGGGCTGAGTCGCGCTGGGAAGAGGCGATGGATGAGATGTCAGAGGAAGCTTACCGCGCCTATCGCCGCGACATCGCCGAGAATGCCGACGTGCTGGAATACTTCGAACAGGCCACGCCAGTATTGGAACTGGACACAGCTCGCATCGGCTCGCGTCCATCCCGGCGGACGAAAGGGCGGCGTCTTGAGGATCTGCGTGCCATTCCCTGGGTATTTGGGTGGATGCAGAGCCGTCATGCTGTGCCCGCCTGGTACGGAGTTGGCCAGGGTATGCAGAGCTTCGCAAAAAAGGGACGAAGCCACGAGCGGCTGCTGCGGGAAATGGCGAGAGACTTCGCCATCTTTTCGGACTTGGTACGCAACGTCGAACTCGGAATGGCCAAGGCTGATCTGCACATCGCCCGGGTTTATTCTGGCCTGGTAAAAAATGTCGCGTTGCGGACGCGCGTCTTCGACATGCTGGAAGCAGAGTTTTTGCAGTCGCGGCGCATGATTCTCAGCATCTCCGGACAGCGCGAATTGTTGGCCCGCAACAGGGTTCTGGCGCGATCCATTCACTTGCGTAATCCCTACGTAGACCCAATGAGCCTGATTCAGGTGGAACTTCTTCGCCGCAAGCAACAGGGGCAGGATTTGGCAGAGCTAGAATATCCGCTGGGGGCGACTATTAACGGAATCGCCGCCGGCCTGCACAATACGGGCTAGATTCGAAGATCGAGAGTATGACTTCGCTAACCGTGACTCCGCCAGATCGTCTGTAGTATGTTGTTCTTCGTTTTAGAGGAACGTCGAGAGCATCCATACTGGCTCTTGCGCATCGTTTCTTTGGCACGGAACCTGAACGACTCGCGGTTCGTATTCTAAAGCTGTAAGCAAGTCAGCGTATCGTTGATGAGTTAGTAGCGGTGAGTTCGTAGGCTTAAGCTGCCATTGCAATTCCTGCTCCAATTCCGACCTATTTACAAAAGAGGCCCTATGTCTATTTCCAGAATCGTTCTGTGTCTATTCCTGACTTTGCCGTTGGGTTTGCTCGGCCAAACGCCTGCTCCACCGACCGCTGCCAGTGCGAGTGTCGCGGCGGATCAGACGAAAACTCCTAAGCTTGATCATTTCGATCCTGATCTGGTCGACCGGTCGCTCAATCCTTGCGACGACTTCTACAAGTACGCTTGCAATAAATGGATCGCGGCCAACCCAATTCCCGCCGATCAGGTTTACTGGAGCACGGGAGGCGGTTTGGAAATGTGGAACGACAACGTGCTGCGAGAGACTCTGGAGGCTGCGAGCAAGAATGGTGCGGCGCGCAGTCCGGTACAGCAGAAGATTGGCGATTATTGGGCTGCTTGCATGGACGAGAGCGCCATCGACGCGGCTGGTATCAACCCGCTCCAGCCGGAACTGGATCGCATTGCCGGCATTAAGTCAAAGCAAGAAATCACACTGGAAATCGCTCATTTGCATCGTCTGTTTCCTGGTGCCTGGGAGCAGGGAGACAACCAGACCAACGCGCCGTTTTTCGGTTTCGCTGGTCAGCAGGATTACGACGACGCTTCCAAGGTTGTAGCGCAGGTCGATCAGGGCGGCTTGAGTTTGCCCAATCGCGATTACTATATCAAGACCGATCAGAAATCAGTCGAGACTCTGAAGAAATATCAGGCGCATATTCAGAAAATGCTAGTGCTGGCGGGAGAGCCGGACGCGCAAGCTAGCGCGGATGCGGCTATGGTGGTTGACCTGGAGACCGCCATGGCCAAGGCGCAAATGGATAACATCAAGCGCCGCGATCCCAAAAATATTAACAATAAATTCAGCCTGGCTCAGCTTCGCGAACTAACGCCGTCAATCCAGTGGGACGTTTATTTGAAAGCTGTAGACGCTCCCGCCAGCAAACACTACATTGTGACTTCGCCTGATTTCTTTCGCGCTGAAGATAAGCTGCTGGCGGAACGCCCGCTCGACCAATGGAAGACGTACATGCGCTGGCAGGCGATTCACCGCTCCGCGCCTTATCTAACCA
>JBAWBG010000061.1:0-3579 GCA_049589695.1 Candidatus Sulfotelmatobacter sp.
CACTACATTGTGACTTCGCCTGATTTCTTTCGCGCTGAAGATAAGCTGCTGGCGGAACGCCCGCTCGACCAATGGAAGACGTACATGCGCTGGCAGGCGATTCACCGCTCCGCGCCTTATCTAACCAAGGCGATGGACGATGAAAACTTCAACTTCTTCGCTAAAACCTTAGCCGGTCAGGAGGTACAACTCCCGCGCTGGCGGCGCTGCACACATTGGGCTGACCGCGATTTAGGAGAAGCCCTCGGTCAAGCCTATGTCGATCGCGCTTTCCCGCCCGCGAGCAAGGAGCGCACTCTGGAAATGGTGCATGCCATCGAGAATGCGATGCACCAAGACATCGAGAGTGTGAGTTGGATGACGCCCGCGACCAAGGAACAGGCCATCGTCAAGCTGAAGGGAATCGAAGACAAGATTGGATACCCTTCGCACTGGCGTGATTATTCCAGCGTGAAAATTACTCGCGAGAACGAACTGGAAAACGTGGAGCACTCCTCCTTATTCGAGTTCGAGCGCTGGGTAGCCAAGATTGGCAAGCCGGTCGACCGCAGCGAGTGGACGATGACTCCGCCTACAATCAACGCCTACTACGATCCGCAATTGAACACCATCAACTTTCCCGCTGGCATTCTGCAGCCGCCGTTTTTTGAAAAGAACATGGATGATTCGGTCAACTACGGCGCCATTGGCATGGTGATCGGTCACGAACTCACGCACGGCTTCGACGATCAAGGCCGGAAGTTCGATGCGCACGGCAACCTGCGCGACTGGTGGACCGCCGAGGACGCCAAACAGTATGACGAGCGCGGCAAGTGTATTTCTGACGAGTACACGCAAGAGGTTCCGGACGCCGGTCCGGGAGTAAAACAAAATGGTCTCTTAACTCAGGGGGAAGATACGGCGGATAACGGCGGTATCCATCTTGCATTGATGGCGCTGGAGGCCGATCTCAAGAAGCAGGGTAAGTCGCTCGACGAGAAAGGTCCGGATGGCTGGACTTATCTTCAACGCTTCTTTCTGGCGAATGCCTACTCGTGGTGTTCAAGCGTGCGGCCTGAGGTAGCTCGCTTGATCGTCACCACCAATCCACACTCACTGCCCATCTTCCGCATCGACAATGTGGATTCGAATATGCCCGACTTTGCCAAGGCGTTTGGCTGCAAGGCCAGCCAAAAGATGGTCCGGGTCAACGCGTGCCGGGTCTGGTAGAACGAATTACAGAACGAAAAGGCCAGCCTTGCGGCTGGCCTTTTCCGTTGAGTTGTAGGTTGTGGGATCTAGCGATTGATGTCGTCTTTTGACTGCAAGCGCCTGATGTAGTTTTGCAAGTTGGACTTGTTGGCGTCCTCGGGCGCGCCGGGTAGAGCGGCCTGCATCTCCTTGACAGCTTTGTCGAAGTCGCCCTCGCCACTGTAAACACGGGCCAGGCCTACGTGCGAGGTCCATTCGTCCGGGTACTTCTTAGCGGTTGAGCGATAGACCGCGAACGCCTCTTCCTGTTTCCTTTCTCCCTGCAACTGGCGCCCGTAGAAGTAAAGTTGCTGCGGAGAGGCCTTTTCTAATGCCTTGTTGCGAAATTCCGTGGCGGCATCTTTGCGGCCCATCGCCTCAAGAATGTGCGACTTGTTGATGAGGTTGTCGAAGCGTTCTTCGACTTTAATCGACTGATCTTCGTCCTTCAACGCCTCATCCAGATTGGTTTTTCCGGCAAGGAAATATCCGGCAGCGTCGTCCCAGCCTTCCCAGTAATACTGATTCAGGCCGCGTATTTGGCGGTGAATACTCGCTTCAACGATGTCATTGACATTGACTGCAACCTTGAAGGGCACTGCGACCTTGTCCCAGCTCAGGGTGATTACGGTGGAGTCCGGTTTCATGTCGTCAAAGTCATAGGTCAGCGCGTCATGGAACTCTGCGGCGCGCGGTTTTACCGTGACGCGCAGCGCGTCCTCATCCTGCTTGTAACTGAAGCTGCCCCACGCGGTGGACATCTTCGAGAAGATCACTGTCCACTCATTTGCGCCAGGAATCATGTGCAGGCCATAGGTTCCTTTGTCGAGGGATTGGCCTTCAATCGTGACCGGATCGGTGAAAGTGATGGTGGTATTTTCGTTGGCCCCGGCGCGCCAGACTTGTCCGAAAGGCACCAGTTTGCCCCAAATCTGACGGCTATTGACGAGTGGCCGATGGTAGTTGACGGTAATGTCGGTAATGCCGATACGCTGCGTGACCACGGCATGCTGACTTTGCAGGGGAAGATCAAGCATCAGGGTTTGCGCGTGGCAAAAACTGACTGCCGACAAAAATCCTGAAAGCACGATAAGCAGGCGGCGAGCTCTGTGCATGGAAGACTCCTCTTTTGTTGTAGGTACCGACAGCCAACTCAGGCGCAGCTCGGGACAAAGCACTCGGACGCGGCTTCTGTGTCTGATAGCTGTGCTGGTTGGCTTAGACGAACAGAAGATGGCAAGGTAAGCGACGGGGAACAACGCATCTTGAGCTTGCAGGTTAAGAAATCTCACGGAGATTATTTTGGGCGTGCGTCCGCGGGAGCCGCGGCCGGGACCGCCAGCAGCTTCATGCGGTTCAGAATCGTAGTCATCGCATGATCGAAATTTTTGTCACGGTTTCCCAGTAAGGTCGCTCCGCGCACATACTCTGTCACATTCCATAGAGTGATGTGCGTTCCGGGATCGATGATCATCAAGCGAAGCTGCCCGAGAACGGGAAGCCTGAGCCCCGTATCCGTAAGAGCCCAGCTGATCTCGAGCACTATGTCTGCATCGGCAGGGGAGGATACGATTTCAAACTGGTCCCAGTCTTTTACCGCTGCATAGAACTCGTTATATGGCCGATCGGGGCCGCCGTCGAATACTGTCTGATCAATCACGGCCTCGAAGCTTTCTCCGCCGGCATTGGATATGAATACCCTTTTTAGCCGAAGCGATCTGAGGAGGAACTGGCGCAGGCACCGAGCTTTTTGCCTGCTGCCCACGCACCCCAGGGACCAGTCCCAGGATGGCAACCGCCGCGCAAAAGGCGGATAGATTCATAGGTTTAAGGATGGTCCGATTTGATGTGCGGGTCATCGCAGGTCTTGAATGTAGCAAGTCTTAAATGAAAGCGATGGTGGGCGCTATAGGATTCGAACCTAGGCCCACTCAATATTATGTGGTACTTGCGGGACTCGGGTGGCAACCAAAAGACCGCAACGGAAGCCAACGGAACAATTATTGGACACGAATTGGACACTTAGGCGTCACAGAGTTTAGTGGCAGCGCGTGGACTCGAACCACGGACCTACGGATTATGAGTCGCCCATCCGGGACTGACTCCAAAGAACTTAAACAACTTAACTCGGCAGAATCCGGCAAAGCACGGCCAGCAATGCAACCCAGGCGCAACCGTGGGAGCGGTGAAGAATGCTGAAAATCACCCACGTTGACGGCAGAAAGAGAGAGATGACGACAGACTTTACAAGATTGCAGCCACGGCAAAAGAAGTACCTAGAGGGACGTACTCAAGGGATGACGAAACGCGAAGCGAAGCGTTACGCGCAGTATGCCGAATCGACATCCC
>JBAWBG010000062.1:0-17999 GCA_049589695.1 Candidatus Sulfotelmatobacter sp.
CGTCTTGATCACTTCCAGGTTGTGCTCGATGACAATAATCGAGCCTCCTGCATCAATTAGACGGCGGAAGGCAAAGAGTAGTTTGCTCACGTCGTCGAAGTGCAACCCAGTCGTGGGCTCGTCGAAAATGTAAAGAACGCGGCGCTTGCGACGAGGCCCGTCGCCGCCTTCGCCTTGACTGCTGGCCGCACGTCCGCCGCCCTGCAAGTGCGCGGCCAGCTTCATGCGCTGGGCTTCGCCACCGGAGAGCGTAGTCGCCGACTGTCCAAATCGCAGATATCCCAATCCAACTTCGTCCAGCACACGCAGCTTTTCGGTGAGCCGCGGAACATCGGCAAAAAACTTAAGCCCTTCGCGAATTGTCAGATTCAGCACTTCGTGAATGTTCTTGCCTTTATATCGAACATCGAGCACCTGCGGTTTGTAGCGCGTGCCTTTGCATTCGTCGCAAACCAGTTCGACGTCGGCGAGGAATTGCATCTCCACCGTGACCACGCCATCGCCCTGGCAATTTTCGCACCGCCCGCCGGGCACGTTAAAAGAAAAATGTCCCGCCGAAAATCCGCGCTTCTTCGCCTCCGGGAGCGAAGCAAAAAGCTCGCGAATAATATCGAATGCCTTTATGTACGTGACGGGATTTGACCGCGGCGTGCGACCAATCGGCGACTGGTCGACCAGCACAACGTCATCCAACCATTCATCGCCTTCAATCTCGTCCCAGAGCGGGGCAGTCGGGGCAGTGCCATTTGATTGCCGCTTCGCGGCGGCGAGCCCGTTATACAGCACGTCGTGAAGCAGCGAAGATTTTCCCGATCCCGAAACTCCCGTAATAGCGACCAGCATATCGAGCGGAATCTCGAGATCGATCCGCTTCAGGTTGTGCGCGCGCGCTCCTTTCACGCGGATCCTGTGTGATCCTGGAACGCGCCGTTTGGGCGGAATCTGTATGTGCAGTTCGTTGGCGAGATAGCGGCCGGTCAGAGATTGAGGCATGTGCTGAATCTCAGCATAGGTGCCTGCGCCGATCACTTTGCCGCCGCTTTCGCCCGCTCCGGGACCGAGATCGACGATGCGGTCGGCGGCGCGCATGATATCAGGATCATGCTCCACGACCAGAATCGTGTTTCCCAGATCGCGCAGCCCGTGCAGAATCTTGATGAGCCGGAAGGTGTCTCGACTATGCAGTCCGATTGACGGTTCGTCGAGGACATAAAGCGTCCCAACCAGTCGTGAGCCAAGAGAGGTCGCGAGCTGAATGCGCTGGGCCTCGCCTCCCGAAAGTGTAGAAGACAGCCGATCGAGCGTCAGATACTCGAGCCCAACTTCGTTAAGAAAGCGCAGCCGCTCCTGTAGTTCAACCAAAAGGCGATCCGCAATCGCCGCCTGCGCGGGCGTAAGTTGGATCTGCTCAAAGAAGCGCGCCGCCTCTTCAACCGTCATGCTGCACACCTGGCAAATGTTCTTGCCCTCGATCTTGACCTGCCGAGCCTCGGTACGAAGCCGACTCCCGCCACAAGTCGAGCAAAGAGAATACCCGCGATAACGGCTGAGAAACACGCGCACGTGCAGCTTGTACTTCTTGCGTTCCAAATGCTGAAAGAACCCGCGCACCCCGCCGAACTTTCCTTCCCCTTCGGTAATCAGCTTCTGCTGCTCGGCGTCAAGCTCATACCAGGGCACGTCCAACGGAATTCCAGCCTGCTTCGCGAAGCGCTTCAACTCGGCAAATAGCGGCCGATACTTCGGCTTCGTCCAAGGCTCAATCGCGCCTTCATTCAGGGTCTTGCCCTTATCCGGAATCACGAGGTCGAGATCAAAATCGATGGTGTTGCCAAATCCCTGGCACCGCGGACACGCGCCATAAGGATTATTGAACGAAAAGAGCCGCGGCTCGGGCTCGTCGTAGCGCGTGCCATCGTTCTTACATTCGAAGCGCTGGGAAAACCGCAGCCATTGAGTCGGCTCCCCATCGCGCGGAGCAGTCTCAAAAATAACTTCGCCGCTCTCCCGGTAAGCAATCTCAACCGCGTCGACAATCCGCGAGCGCTCTCCAGCCGAAACGGCCAGCCGATCAACAAGCGCAAATACCGGCTCCGTAAAATTGACGTCAAGCAATGATTCAGGAGTGGAAAACTCAAAGACCCGCCCATTCTGAAAGAGCCGGTTGAATCCACGCTTACGCAGATCGAACAGGCGAGTCTTCAGCGCGTCGGAAAGAGTTACGCCAGCGTCCGGCCGGCTATCCTGCTTCGCTGACGATGCACCGGCGCGCTTCGATGCCGGCTTCGGCCCGCGAGTCTTATTCTTTTCGCCGTCGGGTGCCGGGAGTTGTACCGGTCCAAG
The DNA here is from genome assembly GCA_049589695.1 of Candidatus Sulfotelmatobacter sp. Lineage (GTDB taxonomy): Bacteria > Acidobacteriota > Terriglobia > Terriglobales > Acidobacteriaceae > Sulfotelmatobacter. The sequence continues at coordinate 2,344 of JBAWBG010000062.1, forward strand.
CGGAAAAAGCACATTCAGCCGGACGCCCTCGCCGAGGGCGAGAATCTGTTCCGCCACTTCGTCGACAGTGTCTTTCTTAACTTCTCGTCCGCAGACCGAGCAATACGTTCGGCCAATGCGCGCGAAGAGCAAACGCAGGTAGTCGTAGATCTCGGTAGCCGTAGCCACGGTCGACCGCGGATTACGCGTGGAATTCTTCTGTTTGATCGCAACCGCCGGCGCAATGCCCTCGATCAGATCGACATCGGGCTTTTCGATCCGTTCCAGAAACTGTCGCGCATACGCGGATAGCGACTCGACATACCGCCGCTGGCCCTCGGCGTAGATCGTGTCAAACGCAAGCGAAGACTTGCCGGAGCCGGAGACGCCGGTTACAACGGTGAGAGCGTTGTACGGAATTTCAAAATCGATGTTCTTGAGGTTATGAACCCGGGCCCCGCGAACAATAATGCTATCTGTGGACATCTTCCTCTGAAGTGTGACGACCGAAGTCTGACAACCGAAGTGCGACAACTAAAGTGCGACGACCGCTCGGCCCGCACCCCATGCGCATGCGCTACAGATCGACCAAAAAGCCTTACCGAATCTTCTATTATAAAGGGTCTGAACCAAGGCCGGGGGCGCTGCTGCGCGAGCAGTAAAATCGCACTGTATGCTGCCCTCTTCAAACGAGCGCGAGCGCTGGAACCGAAAATACCGCGAATCGCCCGATTCGTGGCGTGAACCCGATCCGTTCCTCTTACGCGCATTCTCCGAATACATTCGACCTCTATTTCCCCTCGGAGGGCACGCCCTCGATCTGGCCGGCGGCGCCGGGCGACACGCGATCTGGCTGGCGAAGCAGGGCTGGAAAGTTACGCTCATCGACATCGCAAATGCAGGAATTGAAATCGCGCGCGAGAACGCAGGTTCGTTCGCATCGAACGTCGACTTCGTGGAAGATGACTTGGGTCGCTTCCAGGCTCCACAAATGCAATTCGATCTGGTGCTGGCCTTCTTTTATCTGGAGCGAAGAATTTTCCCCGAAATCGTGAAGGCGGTACGGCCGGGCGGGCTACTTATCTACAAAACGCTAACGCGAGGGCAACTGGAACTTGCCGGCGGCCCTAAGGATCCCGCATATTTACTTGAGGAGGGTGAACTGCCGCGCTTAGCCGCAGGCCTGCAAGTTCTCTTCTACCGCGAGCAGATTGCAGACAAGGCAACCGCGGAACTCGTTGCCAGAAAGAACTCAGCGGATACGAAGTAAAGCACAGTGAGTCTGCTTGGATCACACAGAAGCTTTAGCGGCTTTTGCTTCGCTTTCTGACTTCGCCAGAAAATTGTAGAGTGTTGCCCTACTGATGTTCAGGATCTCAGCAGCCCGCGCCTTGTTGTTACCTACTTGTTCGAGCACATACAGCACATGGCGTTTCTGAATTTCCTCTAGAGTCAGCAGACCTTCTTCCTGAGGTGCGGCAGCGCTTGCGCTTAAATATTCGGGAAGGTCGCTCACATCAATGACTCCGCCCGTTACCATCATGCAAGTGTTGCCCAAGACATTTTCCAGTTCGCGTACATTGCCAGGCCATGAATAGCGTGCCAACAAGGTTTGAGCCCTGCGAGTAATCCCACTGATGGGTTTGTTGTAGGCTGAAGCGAACTTCCTTGTGAAGTGCCTGAGCAACAATGGAAAGTCCTCCTTGCGGTCGCGGAGGCGCGGCAAGTGAACCTCCACCATCGAAAGCCGGTAATATAAATCTTCCCGAAATGTTCCTTCCTTGACCATTGCGCGAAGATCCCGATGAGTGGCAGCGATCACCCGCACATTGATCTTGCGTGCCGCAGGCGATCCCACCCGCTGCACCTCTTCGTTTTGAAGGACTCGAAGGAGTTTGGCCTGCGCAGCAAGGGGTAAGTCGCCAATCTCGTCGAGAAAGACGGCGCCGCCATTGGCATACTCAAATAATCCAATCTTGTCTTGAGTTGCGCCGGTAAACGCACCCCGCACATAGCCGAACAGTTCACTTTCCAGCAGTGTCTCGACTAACGCGGAACAATTGCAGACGGCAAGTTCCTTCGCAGCTACCGGACTCAATCGATGAAGGGCACGCGCGACGAGTTCTTTTCCAGTGCCAGTGGGTCCGAGAACCAGCACATTGCGGAAGTGAGGAGCGACGCGCCGGATCCCGGCGAACACCTCCAGCATCAGCGGACTGCGGCCAATAATGCCTTGAAACTCATAGGCCTTAAGTAACTCGAGTTCCAGTTCCAAGGTGTGCTGGCGCTGTTGGGCCTCCGCTAAAAGCGTGGCGATCCGGGCCTGAAGACTCGATACATCGAGGGGCTTGGTCAGGTAATCGTAGGCGCCTTTCTGGATGGCCTCCACGGCTGAATCGGTGGAGTAATAGGCCGTCATCATGATGATGTTAGCGCCGGGATCGGCGGCCACCATCCGCTCCAGCACTTCCATGCCGCTCATCGTCGGCATCATGAGATCGAGCAGCACGATGTGAGGCCGCTCGCGTGTGAATATTTCCAGCCCTTCTTCCGGTCCAGTGGCAGTAAGTATCTCGATGCCGTCCTGAGTCAAAGCTGACCGCACCAATTCCCGCTGCTGCGGTTCATCGTCGACAACAAGGACCTTCCGAACTGAAAGCTTGGTTGTCTTCATCGGGCGGCCTGCGAATTCGAGATTGGCGTCTGTTCTATCACTGCCAGGCATCGATCACATGGGTGTCACGTAGCTTTGCGCCCTCGAGTGGCCGAAGGCTAGATCGCAAAGGTTACCAATGGATGTCGGGGAAGACACGTTGCGCAACAGCCAGAATCCAGCGGTCTTATGTATGGACTCACCATTACGATCTTAGTTACAAATGGATACGGCCAAAAGGGTACTGAGGTCACCTCCTCCAGACCCACAAAACCAATTGCCGGCTCCGGCAGCCCTACCGCTTCGCTAAGTTTCCCGGGAGACCACAGGCCCACGCTGCTGTCTGGATTTTAGACACTTGTCCAGATTTCACGCAGTCCCTAGAACAGCCTGGTAGCCATTCAGGTGCCTTAACCCCTTCTTTTCGTTGGAGATCGCTTGGGGGAGCAGTACGGCGCAGCAATTGCCATTGTATTGAGTGTGGGAACGGCGCTACCAGGACACGGGACGCCTTATACGGGGGGGATCAAGTTATGAAGTTAAACGTCATTGTGATCGCGATTCTTACGTTGGGTCTGTGCGGCTGCCAGGGACTGAAACAGGCAGCGGTCCAACAACCGGCACCCGCGGCGGTATCGACGGGGAACTGGGAATTCGTCTTGCAGGAAACCGATACGGAGAATGTCTACGTTGAATCCAACATCCTGAGCACAAACACCCCCGGCTCCTACACCGCTCAGAGTGGCACTTCGACCGTCTTCAGCCTGGATTCCAGCATTTACTATAACGATCCTACTTCCGGCGGCGGATATCAGCTCGAAGCGGCGGTCTCCTCCTTTAACCTGACCACAAATGCGCAATATTCAGTCAGCGGAACTCTAAACCAGACAGGTGGCCAGTCAATCACATTTACCGGAACCGTGGACTCGACGGGCGCAACCATGACTGGGACGTTTGATGACGGCCGCGGCAACATCGGACCATTCACCGCTTCGACTGCAACGGCTCTGGGCGGAAACTACATCGATTCAACCGGCACTATCCGGGAGTCGATTTCGGGGAGCGTCATGACTGAGATTAGTCCCAATGGCAGCGGTAACTATAGCCTAAGGCCTCAGGTAGGAAACTTCCTTGTTCTTGCCAGTGACGTCCCGACAGGTGGCAATGGCAGTGTCACATTCTGGAACAACACCGGCGTCTGCAACGGAAACCAATGTGCCGTCTGGATTGATGTCTACTACAACACCATGTGGATATTGATGAATGATCCGACTTCAGGCGCGACCAAAGTCATCGCGACCCTCAGTCCGCCAGCGTAACTGTGAGCAAGACGAGTACAGCGAGTCGTAGTTCAGGGACCATGTTCAGGAAGCGTGTTCGGAAAGTATTTTCGGGGAGTATTTATGGAGCGAAGAAACAGTCCGCGTTATTCGGTGAGTGTTGAGATCGAAGTGAAAGAAATAGCCAGCCGTACTCCTTCTCGGGGTCACACCACTGATGTGAGCCTTACTGGGTGTTATGTGGCGACGATATTCCCTTTGTCGATCGGCACGGAGGTCGACTTAAAGATGTGGATGGACGAATGCAATATCAAGGGCCGTGGCTCAGTCCAGACATGTCACTCTGGCGTTGGCATGGGAATCAAGTTTACGAATCTCACGCGGGACACAATACGCCAGCTCAACGATTATCTCCGCGGTGCGAGTGCAATCTCGAGTGGGGAATCGCTTCAACCCTTCATTAGATGAAATACGAAGGAACGCTCACGGGACGAGCATGCAGCCGAAGGCGCATCGCTCAAAGACCATGAGTTAGCTAAATACGGAAACGAGGGATGGGCTTATGTCGATGGGCAGCGCACTGCTGGTTTCTGATGATTCGATGCACATTCATCAACTGAGCCGGGCACTGGGAGAGGTTTCGATTCGACCTGACCTCTGTCGTGAAGTACCGGAGGCGCTCCGCCTCCTGCATACGCGGAAGTTCGACGCCATCATCGTCGATTCGCATCTCGGAACGCAATCGGCGTCGATATTGGAAGCGGTGCGCTTGACCGCATCGAATCGAACCGCGGTCACATTTGCGATCGGCGGCGCGGGCATGGACTCGAGCATGCGTAGGCTGTCGAGCTTCGTTTTTGAAGGGCCGATTTCCTCAGATTCCGTTCGCCGGACGCTCAGGGTTGCCTATGGAATGGTTCTGCGAGAGCGACGGCGTTATTTCCGCTGCCCAATCTGCATTGCTGTCATCATTCTCAAACGACCGACCTGTGAGGTACGCTGCCACAGCATCAACATTAGCGAGGGTGGATTGGCTCTGAATACACCTGTTTCCTTGAAGACCGGGGAACTGGTTCAGTTGCGGTTTGCGCTGCCTGGCCGTCAAGATCCCTGGACGATGGAGGGAACGGTTTGCTGGGAGAAGACGGAGAGGATCGGCGTTCGCTTCGCTTCCATTTCGACCGAACGGAAGACGGAACTACAGGAATGGCTGGCGCGAAAACTCGAAGAACAGATTCCGGATGCAATTGCTGAAACCTTCAACAACTCTGGGACCGGTAGCCTGGCGAATCGCCCCGCAGTATCTCATCATTGTGCGCCGGCAGTTGCTTCCTGACCACGCAGAAGAAGATCGAATGCCGCCTTCGCGTCCACCGGCGGAGAGTAGAAGTAGCCTTGCACCATGTCGCAGTTCATCCGCGTCAGGGCTTCCACCTGCTCGGCGGTTTCGGCACCCTCAGCGACAATAGTTAGCCCGAGGCTGTGGGCAAGCATTACGATCAGGCGCGCGATCTCGTGATTGTCTCGGTCGGTGTTCATGTTCGAGACAAATGTACGGTCAATCTTGAGCGAGTCAATCGGAAAGCGCGGCAGCCGGCTCAGCGACGAATAGCCTGTTCCAAAATCATCGATACTCAGACGAACGCCCAGCTCTTTCAGTTCAGAGAGTACGGAAAGAGCGCGATCCGGATCTCCCATGGCAATTGTTTCCACGATTTCAAGACTAACATTGCCGAGCGAGATTCCGGTCTGACGAAGAATCGCTCCAATCTCGTCCGCCAATTGAGGCTGCGCAAACTGTTTTTGCGTGATATTCATGCTGATCGTAAGCGGCGGATCGCATCCCAACTGTAACTGCCACGCGCAAGTCTGCTCGCAAGCTTCTCGTAGCAGCGCCCGATTCAAGGGAAGTATGAGCCCCGTCTCGTCGGCGACCGGAATAAAATCCGCAGGAGAGATCATTCCGTCCGGATGTTTCCACCGGCTCAGAGCTTCAAAGCCGGTAATCCTGCCGCTTCGAAGGGAAACGATCGGCTGGTAATAGACCAGCAACTCGCCTCGTTCTAATCCGATGCGAAGATCGGTCTCGAGCTTGAGCCGTCGAACTGCGTTCGAGTGCATCCCCGCATCGAAGACCTCGCATCGCGCCTTTCCCGATTGCTTGGCGCGATACATGGCAATTTCCGCATCTCGAACCAATTCTTCGGGCTTGCCGTAGGAACTTGCGTTCAACGCCACGCCGATGCTGGCGTTGATAACGATCTGGCGCCCTTTGATCTCGAATGGAATTGCCAATCTCTCTTGAATTCGTTGCCCCACGCGGATCGCATCGCTTGCGCGGGAGACATCTTCAAGAAGTACGGTAAATTCGTCTCCGCCAAGCCGAGCAACGCTCAAAGCCTCCAGGTGCAATTCGGCCTCGCCTGCGGTTTGCAAACGTGCAATGGTGTCTGTGTCGCGGAAAGAAGCGCTCATGCGCTTCGCAATCTCCACCAGCAACTCATCGCCAGCAGAGTGCCCCAAACTGTCATTGACCACCTTGAACTCGTCGATGTCGACAAAAAGAACCGCAAATTTGTAGTCCAGGTGCCGTCGGGCTCTGAGCATCGCATGTTGCAGGCGATCCAGGAATAAATCGCGGTTCGGCAGGTCAGTCAAGCCGTCGTGGATCGCCCGGTGGGCAAGTGTTTCCTCAGCTCGCTTGCGGTCAGTGATGTCGCGATTGACAATCACGAGCCTCTCCGTCTCACCCCCGTTATTTCTAATCGTGTTCGCCGTCGATTCCAAAACGCGCCAGGATCCGTCTTTGTGGCGCATTCGATATTCCAGCTTTTGGCCCCGCCCAGTGCGATAAGCTTTCTCTGCGGCTCCTTTGACCCGGTCTCGATCGGACGGATGAATCTTGTCAAACGCCGTGGCATCGTCTAAATCCTCGGCCGAATAGCCGAGGACTTTCTCGTAAGCGGGACTGCTATAGACCCGTTTTCCCTCATGAGTGACGACTGCAATCATGTCGGCAGCATTTTCCGTGATCAATTGAAACAACTCATCACGTTCCGCAAGCTGCCGCCGCACTCTTTGCAACTGTAAGTGCTGGTACATGGTGTAGACGTCGAACAATAGGACGAGAGCCGCCAATCCACGAACCCATTCACGAAGATTCGCCCAATACAGAGGATTTCTTTCAGAGTGCTCCCCGGGAAGAACCAGGAAGATAATGGCGACCGTCAGGAAAACAGTGACGATAAAGGCGAATCCCCAAAGCCACCATTCTCGGCGTTCTACTTGGCGGACAACGATCGAACTGCTCTTTAAGTTTGGACGGTCGGCGTTTTGGGATGTGTCATTCATAGGTTCTTGCAACGCTTTGCAACAGCACTCTTTCTTTTACGAAATTACAAATTTTCCGAAAGGCTTGTTAGGTACCGCGATCCCGTTTCCCGCAGGTTCAATCGATCCTGTTTCTAATGTCCGATGGTCGCAGATCGCGCCAGGTCCCCATCGAGCACGCTGCGCACTTTGCGAAGCAGGGCTTCCTTGGTGAAGGGCTTTTCCAGCAGCATTGTCTGACGATCGAGGATGCCTTGTTGAGCGATGAGATCGGCGGTATATCCGGACATGTACAACACCCGCATCTGAGGCTGAGAGGCCCCTAGGCTCTTTGCCAGCCCCGGTCCGTTCATGCCGGCCATCACGACATCCGTTAAGAGCAAATGAATCGGGGCATTGTGCTTGCTTGCCTCGTGGAGGGCTGATTCGCCGCTCGCGGCGTCCAAAACGGCATAACATCCGCTTTCGAGAACACTGCGCGTCAGACTGCGCATCGCATCGTCATCCTCCACCAGAAGAATCGTCTCCGATCCCCCGCGCACGGCAGATTCGATGGTGGTTGACGTCGGCTCGGCGACCGCATCGACACGCGGCAGGTAAATCTTGAAGCGGGCGCCCTTTCCGACCTCACTGTAAACCCAGATGTAACCCTCGCTTTGCTTCACGATGCCATAAACGGTGGATAGGCCAAGGCCGGTTCCCTGACCGGGCCCTTTCGTCGTATAGAAGGGCTCGAAGATGTGAGCCTGTGTTTCCTTATCCATTCCGTAACCAGTGTCGCTGACACTTAACATCACGTAGCGCCCTGGTTTTGCGTAGGAATACTGGATCAGGTTTGATTCATCTAATTCGGCGTTGGCAGTCTCGATCACGATTCGCCCGCCCTGCGGCATCGCATCCCTGGCGTTCACGGCGAGATTCATCAGGATCTGATCGACCTGACCGAGGTCCATTCTTACCCGCCCCAGTTCGCTACCTGGGACAACAATCATCTCGATGTGCTCTCCAATCAGTCGGCGGAGCATCTTTTCCGTTTCGATCACGACCGAGTTCAGGTCAATAATCGTCGGTTGTATAACCTGTTTTCGGCTGAAGGCCAGTAATTGTCGCGTCAATAATGCCGCTCGGTTTCCGGCTTTTCCAATTTCGTCTGCATAACGCTGCGCATTGTCCTTTGCGGGGAGACTTTCTTTCAGGAGCGCGCTGTAGCCGACGATGACTCCGATCGCATTGTTGAAGTCGTGCGCAATGCCTCCTGCGAGCCTGCCCACCGCGTCCATTTTTTGTGCCTGGAGCAGTTGTGCCTCCAACAGCTTGCGTTCCGAGATGTCCTGGCAAGTCCCTTCATACACCACCATGCCGTCTCTTCGCGTCGACTGCATGCTGGTTGTAACCCATATCTTCCTTCCGTCCTTCCGATAGAGCTGGCACTCAAAGTTCTGCACAACCCCGTACCGCTTCATTAGCGCTGTCAGTTCGTCGCGACGTTGTGGATCGACATAAACCTGCTGTGCGATGTCAGTGACGCTGACTGCAAGTTCTTCTGGCGAACTGTATCCCAGTATGGTCGCCATGGATCGATTCGCATTGAGGTAGTGGCCTTCCGGCCCGCTTTGGAAGATACCGATGAGAGCTTCTTCAAAAATATTGCGATACTTCTGCTCAGAGTCTTCCATCGCCTTATTCGCTGAGGATTTTTCCACCTCGGAGCGGTTAAGCCGGAGAGCCAGCGCCCAGATGAGAATCGCGAAAAACACGATCTGACTGACCATGAGACATGCCAGCGCCAATCTCACATCGTCTATGAAAAACTTACCGCGGATATAGAGGACGCCCAACGAGAAAGGGGCGAAAATTGCGATGGGCAGAAGTCTCCGCGCAAGCCAACCTCCAGCATAGGGGCTGCTGAAAACGGCCATCACGCCCCGTGAGGGACGGCAATTCACAGTCCCGGCCGAGAGAATCAGAAATCCGACCCCCGTGTGCACCGCCATTGATGTGTATTGCACGGATCCATACAGAAGAGGTACGCCATATAAATAACCGACGATCGCGAGTAGCGCACTCAGCCCGCTAAGCAGAGATAAGAGCTGGGACCACGTTGCTTTCGTTTTGAACAGAGATAACAATAAAAGGCTCGAGCCGGCCAAACAAAAATTCACAGCCGTAATGTGCGCCATCCGTCCGGGATAAGGGAATTGAAAATGATCCGCGAAAAATAGCTGATCGATGCCGAGATCGCAGTGAAGTGAGTACTCGATAAGAGTAAGCAGCCCAATCGCCACCACCATGGTTGCCAAACCAATAGCAATCGATCGTGATCGCCGCGTCCGAGGGTGAAGGCTCACCGCTACCAACGCCAGACCAGCGCACAGAAATCCCAAAGCGGTATTTGCTTTCATTGTGATCTGGCCGGGAATGACGCTCAACAGTGCACTCAGCCCCAGCATCCAGCCAACCAGTACTGAGCCTCCCAAGGCCGTCAACACATAGCCGCCTACTTGGGGGCAAGAGATTCGATAATTGTGGGCGTAAACTTGCATTTGTACTGCTTCCGCGGGCAGGCGTAGCCTTGCTTACATTCAGTCATTTTCTGATAGTGTCCGCAAGTTACATTCGTGTTTTTTAAACGCTTCTCCGGCCCGAACGCGTGCAAAGGCCGCGCCCAAAGCCTATGTTCGAGTTTCGTAACATGAGCGGCTGGAGCTGGACTCTTTCGCGTGAAGTTCCGGGCACGGTGAGGAGACACGCCGAGTGATTGAAGGCGAAGGCCCTGTATAATCGGGGCATCTTCGACGTGCGCGAAGCGCGAAAGTGGCGGAATTGGCAGACGCACCAGACTTAGGATCTGGCGGGGAAACCCGTGGGGGTTCGAGTCCCCCCTTTCGCACCAGTTGGTTAGGCCAGAGCGAAAAGCCCGAGACACGTTCCAAAGTCCCGCTTCGCAAGAGTTTTCTCCGATCCTTTGTGCAGTGGCTTGTCATCGGCGTGTTGCTCGCCTGGTCGCTTGCCTCGTTGATCCTTCTGGCCGCCCGGTGGATCGACCCACCGACCACCGCCGTACACATCCAGCGCCGCTTGCAGGCCTGGGCTCACCACAGGCCGTATCACGGACGCTACAAATTCGTTCCGCTCAGCCAAATCTCCCCTGATCTGCAGCACGCTGTAGTCGCCGCGGAGGATGCGCGCTTCTACCAGCACCATGGGTTTGACTGGCACGAGATCCAAATCGCTGCTGAAGACGATTTGGAAGGCGGCCGAACTCGTGGCGCCTCTACCATTACGCAGCAACTGGTAAAGAATCTATTTTTCGGAACGGGCCGCTCTGTCCTTCGCAAGGGAGCGGAGTTTACGCTCGTGCCGGTGGCCGAGTTGGTCCTCGGCAAGCGGCGCATTCTGGAGATCTATCTCAACGTGGTGGAATGGGGCCCAGGTATTTATGGCTCGGAGTCGGCGTGCCGTTACTACGACAAAATCGCGGCCCGGGACATTGGCAGAGAACAGGCAGCGCGTCTCGCCGCGATTTTGCCCGCCCCCTTGAGGAGACGTCCCGAACGCATGAATAACTACAGCGTGCTCATTCTTGAGCGAATGAGCCAAATAGGCTGGTGAACCAAACGAGGCACAATCGCGACCGCGCGCGTAGCGGAAATTCTCGAACGATCACGCACAAATCTCTAGCGCAATGCGCTCACCTTCGTGGTCGTTGATCCTGCATCCTCAAATGAAAACGCGATTGCGACATTGGGATGTTCCTTGCCGGCAGTTTCCACGTAGGGATAGACAAAATAGTTCAGCGGTGGCCCTTCCTGAGCGGGGACGAGTCGCAGATCACGCCCTTGCGTGAACTGCACCCGGTTCACGTCATGGGCGCCGAAAAAATAGTCGTGCTTCTCCTGGTGCTTCCATGCTTCGGAAATATCGACCGGCACCCAGCCCACTGAATCAAGATAGAACTCGGCCCAGCAGTGATAGCCAGGTATCTCCGCGGAATGCTTGTCGGCCGGAAGCGGGAAGCCGATCTGGAAGCGTGCTGGAATCTTCTCCGCACGCGCCATTGAGATAAATACGGAGTGGAAATCCGTGCAGTTGCCGTGCTTCGCATCGCAGGCCCAGAGCGTGTCGCCGTGTCCCCAGCCGGTACCGCTCTTGTCATACTTCATGGTGCGAAAAACGTATTCGTAGATATCCTTCGCCTTTTCGAGAGGAGTGGTAGCACCTTTCGTCTCCTGCTCGGCGAGCTGCGCGGGAACGCCGGTGACGGGCACCAAGCGGTCTGGCTCCAGGAACCGCGCCAATTCGACACGAGGTATCTTCACGGATAGTGCGGCGCTCGCTGGCTTCCCGTTGACCAGCACGACATGCTCTTTTCGAACCACATCGTAGTCCACCGAAAATTTGTACTCGTCCTTATCAGCCTTCGAAGCTTCCGCGTACAGCACTTCGTTTCCATATTCCGACTGCTTAACCTGCTTCAGCGGCAAGTCACCGCCCTTGGAAGTAACTTTCACCTCCTGGAAGGCGTCGGAATGGGCCAGCGGAATCCAGATGCGCAGGCGCTCGCCGGGGTTAACGTTATTCACCGTGAATCGGTAGTGAAAAGTGAAATGCCGTTCGTTCTGAGCGAGAATCGGCAGAGACGAAAATACGAGGAGTAGAGAGAGCAGAGTTCGACGCAGCATGACAGCATCCTTTCAAGGATTGCTTTTTGTTTCAGCGCTCGGGACTGGCAACGGCCGACGGACGTCGTAGGCGGGACTATCGTCAAGTGAAACCGCGGCCGGGCAGTCGAAGATGCATCAGCATAATTCGAAGTACACGCTCGCAGTCTGCCTGTCACAGTAGCGCCCTGTCAAATCCTCCTGCCGATTGAGAGCCGGTCGCCGAAACTGGTACCAGCGGCGTAGATTTCGAGCATCCGCACGCGCTCTACGCGCAAAGCCTCCTCCATTCGTGCGGCGCAATCAGCGATGGGTCATCCCGTCAGGCTAACGTGACTCCAAGACCCTGCCGATGAATCTCCTGAAGCAGCAGGACGAATTCATCGCCCATGACGAATACCACGCGCGAGGTATGGCTCGCCGTTCTCACGATTGCCTTATCGGCGCTTCTTCACGCGACGGCCGCACCTTCTAGATCCAACCCTCGACCCCTTGCTCGGGTTGCTTCAGCGCAACACATCATCGGCTCGCTGGCGGATGTTAAGGCTACCAGCGACCGCGGCCAGTCGCTCACTGTCGTTCACATTCTCGACTTTCGAACCGACGCGTTTCCTGGTGAACCAGATCTGCTCCAGGTTCGTCTGTGCGGTGATTGGAGCAACGCCTTCTCGGGCATTGTACATACCGATATTTCGCTGATTTTCGATCCCGCAAGCCCGAGTAAATCAACCGACTGCCAACCCTTCATAAGTCTCGATCCATGGCAGGACGACAGCCATTGGCAAACGATCACTCCCAACTTCATGGGCGCAAAACGGAGCATCAGACGTGCAAACCCCACCCTGGATATTAGGCGCAATTTTCCTGACAATTAGTCCGTGTCTGGCTGACGACGTGAAGGAACATCTTGTCACCGTCCAACGCTACAGCCCACGTGTCTCGATCGGCATGAAATTAAAGGCACGATATGCCACTGGCATTTGCATCAACGATAAGTGTTCGGTTGTGGCCACGGTTTACCATGCCCAGATAGGGGTAGGTCGGGGCAATTTTGGCATAGTCGGCGGACGAACGGTCCGGAACGTGTTATCCCTTGCCAATGAAAGCGACGCAAATAAGGCCGACGTACCCGTATTGAATGAAACCCTGAATTACGATATCGCTGAAGATATTTCATTTGTGTATACAACAAAAACGGTGGCTCATAAATCTGGTATTCCCTATTCATACCAGGCTTCCTTGGGCCAAAGAGTACAGATTGCAGGCTTCACTAAAGATGGCTTTGAATTGAAGGAAGCCCACATCATTGGCATAGATGTTCCGGTGGTGATGGGCAAAGCCAAAATTCTGGACAGCTTAATTGTGGATGTGCCGGTCTATCCGGGAATGAGCGGCAGTGCGGTACTTGATGAGCATGGAAGGCTGTTGGGCATGATCACCCAACGAGGATTCATCAAGAGTGCCGCGGGAAACTTGTCAGTCGGGGTCGCTCTTCCAGTCAAGACCATTGCGCGCGCCTTAGTGAAGTTGGATCCGCTTCTTGGTCGTACCGCGTTTGGTGAAATTCCCCCGGACGAGAATGTAAGCCTTGGACAGACGCCAGTGTGGTATCAGAAGGATTCGGTCGAGAATGACGTTTCTGAAATACCGACACTCTCCGTCGTTCATGATGACATCCCGGACGCCGTAGTCAGGTTGCGAGCCAAGGCAGACGCTACCTCTAAATTGATGGTCAATCTCACAGCCAGGCAGTGTCTTACTCAATCGATTGGAACACATGTGTGTCTGGAGGTATCTGCCACGGATGAAGGACAGCAGATGTTTCAGGAAATCAAGCAGGATAACAAATTCGGGGAGCCACAGTACTCCTTTCCGGTCTTACAGCATGGCACGTGGATAACAACTGATTGGGCGGATACGCTGGCCGACATTGCTGACAACACTTGGGTATTTCAGGGCTCGGTCGACAATCATTACCTGTTTACATTCAGAGCGATGGCCAAGGACGAACGGTGTCTCTATCAGGAGTATTGGGAAGGATTGGGATCCATCGTAGGCATGCTCTTCGGCGCGGAGGAGCGCCCAGCTTGGGAGGGACCGGTCGACTGTTTCGAGCAGATCATAGCGGACAAAGATTTTAATATCGTATCCGTTATGATCGAAAGAAGACCTCCATACCCCTGTCGCGCCCAGGTCGAAGAGACATCGACATATTACGCGTGGATAAAGTTGGAAGACATAGAGTCTTCGATCCTGGTGCCCGTGAGGGAAATAGTGACCGCGAAGTGGCCTGGTTATGCGAATGTGTTTTACTCAGAAGTGGTGTGGAGCGACTATAAAAGATTTCGATCGCACGGTAAGTACGACGGAAGCGTAAAGTTGGCAAACACCATACAGTAAGTACACGCGTCGCTGTGTTCTATTGGCAAGGCTACGGGAAGACGTCACGATAGGTGGTCGTGGCTAAGTGTCATCCGCGGCACTAATGAAAATCGTGCGACGGTGTGGGAGCCGCGCTGATCGATAGCGGCTGAATCCTGCGCGCCTTCAGATGCACGATGTTGTCCTGATTCTGAACTATGCCCGAGACAAGCACGAAGCGCTCGTTTAGCACCACCATCCGGTTCTGATCATAAAAATCGGGGCTGATAATCACACGCGAAGTTCCCGTTTCATCTTCCAATGTCATAAAGATGAGTCCCTTCGCAGTCCCGGGACGCTGTCGCGTGATGACGCAGCCGGCAGTCGTGGCTTGTTTGCCATGAGGAAGTTCGCGTAGTTCAACGGCAGACTTGACGCCCCGCGCGCGCAGAACCTCGCGGCGATAAGCCATCGGATGATGGCCGGTAGTCAAGCCCGTGCCGTGATAGTCAGCCACTAATCTTTCTTCAACATTCATGCGTCGCAAAGGCGACGCCTCATCGAATGCAACAATCCCTTCCAGCAAAGGTCCACTTCGTCGCACCGCTTTTTCAATTTGCCACAAAGCATCGCGGCGATGCAGCTTCGCCGTCGGAGAGAGATTGTTGAGAGCGCCGATGGTCGCAAGAATTGCCAGATTGTCGCGGCTAAGCTGAGGCACACGCCGCGCCAGATCTTCCACCGATGTAAATGGAGCGCACGCCCGCTGCTGCACCAAAGCTTCAGCTGATGCCTGTTGTAATCCACGCACATAGCGCAAGCCGATGCGAAGCGAGAAACGATCCTCATCACGAGCTTCGCAGTCATCTTCGCGGGCGCTTTCGCGATCGTCCGTTTCCAGCGTGCAATTCCACTCGGAGCAAGTCACATCCACCGGCTTCACGCGCAAGCCGTGCCGCTGAGCATCTTTCACAACCGTAGCCGGATGATAAAACCCCATCGGCCAGTTATTCAGCAGCGCTGCGGTAAACGCCGCCAAATAACGAACCTTCAAAAATGCGCTGGCATAAGCAATCAGCGCAAAACTCGCCGCATGAGATTCCGGAAATCCATAGAGCGCGAACGAGCTGATGAATTTCACAATCTGATCTTGCGTGATAGGTGGAATGTCGTTCGCCGCCATGCCTGCCCGCAGTTTCGCCTCGATCTCGACCATGCGCTGCCGTGACCGTTTGCTGCCTAGCGCGCGCCGCAACTCCTCCGCCTCGCCACCGCTGAAGTTCGCGCAGATCATCGCCAGCTTGAGCAATTGCTCCTGAAACAACGGCACACCGAGCGTTCGCTTCAAAACCGGGATGAGCGACTCATGCGGATACGTAACCGCCTCTTTAC
>JBAWBG010000063.1:0-12565 GCA_049589695.1 Candidatus Sulfotelmatobacter sp.
CCCGAGCCCTACTCTGACCTGATGCGGCAATGTTTCGTGCGTCGCAATGCGATGCAGCCCTACATCTACACCGAAGCCAGAAAAACCCACGATACCGGTGTCGGATTCCTGCGACCACTCTATTATGACTGGCCGGAAGCCACCGAAGCGTATGACGCAAAGAACGAATACATGTTCGGCGACAGCATACTCGCCGACCCGATAACGCAACCGGTGGCAAAGGATTCTCAGCTCGCCAAAACGACGGTCTGGCTCCCACCCGGAGACTGGTTCGAGTGGGACACTGGAGCGCGTCTGCAAGGCCCTGCGACGCTGGAGCGCAGTTTCTCTCTCAGTCAAATTCCCGTATACGTGAAGGCGGGAAGCATCATCCCGATGCAACCCGCAACGCATTTTGCAGGAGCGTCGACAGAACCGCTGATTTTTAGCGTCTTCCCTATGAACGATGGACAGATCTCAACGTATCGTGTGTATGAGGACGCGGGCGACACGCCCGGATATGAGCACGGAGAAAACGCATGGACTCCGATTCGCGCGTCGTTAAATGGCGATGGGACACTATTGAACATCAGCGTTGCGCCCGTCGTAGGCCACTACCCGGGAATGCCAACCGAGCGCGCTTATGAACTGAGACTTCCGGGAAGCTGGCCTCCTTCGGCAGTGAGCGTAAACGGTGAGCCGTTGCGTTTTGAAAAGCGAAAGGGCACAATCGGGTGGCGCTTTGATGGCGATACTCTGACGACGATTGTCACGACTCCGCGCGTTCCCGTGAATAGCACGCTCAAAATTTCGCTGCGCATTGAGCCAGACATGGCGCACAATCGCTCGCTGCTCGATGGATTCGCGGGCAAGCTGACGCGGTTACGCGAAGCGTATGATCTGCTGAACGCCAATTGGCCTGTGGCGTGGTCTCCAGACGGGCTGGTGAGTGCTATGCAAACCGGCGACCGCATTGGTTATTTTCCAAAGAGCGCGCTCGAGGAAGTCGGTGGGTTACAAAAGAAGCTCGCTGCTTTGCCAGAGTTGATCGACGCGCTGCACGCAACGGAGTCTTCTCCTGCGTTCGCAACAACAAGCGAATCCAGCTCGGACCATCCGCAAGATAGGCTCATACACTACAACTCGGTAATTGACGCTGCGCTCGCGCATATTGCGGGCATCAATGAAACGCAGCCTCAGGCAGGTAGCGAAGTGAGGACGGCGGCGGAGCCGTAGCCCGAGTGCGAAGCGGTTTCCGCAAACCCGGTATTCTGCTCGTGCTGGCAGTTCTCCCTGTGTTTGCCCAACTTGTAACTCCCGACGCCCAATTCCAACTCACGTCGCTCCACGGCGTCGATTTCGTCCTGCGCAATTCGCCCACACCGCGCAAGTACTTGATTGAGACCATGCCTGGCGGAGTGGCCCTGCTCGATTACAACAATGACGGTCTGCTCGATATTTTTCTGGTGAATGCAGGCCACGTGCCGGACCCGCTACGCAGTCCGGTTCACTTCGAGCGAGACAATCCTAAATACTGGAACCGCCTTTACCGTCAAAACAAAGACGGCACGTTCACTGACGTCACTGAGCAAGCTGGCCTGCAGCACGCGGGGGAAACTAACTACGGAATGGGAGTCGCTGTCGGGGACTACGACAATGATGGTTTTCCTGACATTTACGTTACCAACTTCGGGAAGAACATTCTTTATCACAATAATGGCAACGGTACTTTCACCGATGTTACGGCGAAGGCGGGAGTGGCGGCGGGTGGGTGGTCGGTATCGGCAGGATTCTTTGACTACGACAACGATGGAAAGCTGGATCTGTTTGTAACCCGCTATCTCGACTGGACTCCGGAAATGAGCAAGACCTGTGGCCGGATCGAGGAGCCGATGTATTGCCCTCCGGGCGAATTCGGCTCGACCACGAATATCCTCTACCACAATCGCGGCGACGGCACGTTCGAGGATGTAAGTGTAGCTTCCGGAATCGCTGCGAAAAAGGGGCATGGATTGGGAGTCGCCTTTGCCGACTATGATGGTGACGGCTTTACAGATGTTTTTGTAGCCAACGACGCGACCGAGCAGTTCCTTTTTCACAATAACGGAAACGGGAAATTCAGTGAAGTTGCGCTTGATTCAGGCGCGGCCCTGAACAACTCCGGCAAAATGCCCTCCGGAATGGGCGTCGCTTTCCAGGACTACGATAACGACGGCCTGCCTGATCTTCTTATCACGCAATTGCCCCACGAGCCCTACGTCTTGTTTCACAATGACGGAAACAAATCATTTAGTGCGCTGGAACTGGAGACCGGATTCGGCGCGCTCTCTGGAACCTCATCCGGGTGGGGAGTTGGTCTGGAGGATTTTGACAACGATGGCTGGAAAGATGCGTTCATCGTGCAGGGTCACGTTTTCGATAACGTGCACTCGTACGACAACTCCCTCCGCTATCGCGACGTTCCTTTACTGGCTTTGAACAAGCGAGGTCACTTCGAAAGAGGAAATGTCGGGCCTACTGGGGCCGTAGCCGGCCGCGGCGCGGCTTTCGGCGATCTGAATAATGATGGGTGGATCGATGCAGTTACGGCCTCACTCGGGGACGGGCCGCAATTCTATTTGAATCGCGGTGGCAAATCGCACTGGCTAACGATTACGCTTCGTGGGACGAGTAGCAACCGTGACGGATATGGCGCTCGCGTCCAGGTCAACGGTCAAGTGAGATTCGCGACCGCCGCGGGGAGTTATCTTTCCTCGAGCGACAAGCGATTGCACTTTGGCTTGGGAGATAATAAGAAAGCCGAAATTGAAGTTCGGTGGCCGTCGGGAATTCGCCAGACCTTGCGAGATATTCCAGCAGATCAATTTCTTACCGTGAAGGAGCCTGAGCGGAAATGATCCAGGCACTCCTGTTCCTGCATTTGTTTCTTCAGCCACAGGCCGTCGCGCCTCAACCGGCAGCTCAAGCGAAGCTGTTCCTACAGTCGGGCATCGATGCGGAAAACCGCCATGATCTCGACCATGCCTTGGTCGACTTTCGCAAGGCTGCAGAATTGGATCCGTCTTCGTCGGAAGCTCTTCTCCGCTTAGGCGACGCCTACATGAAGAAACATGACGCTGCCGACGCAATTGCACCTCTCAAACACGCCGCCGAACTGAGCCCCGACTACGTTCCCATTCACCAGTTGTTAGGTTACGCGCTGCTGGCGCAAGGCTACGCCGCCGAGGCGATTCCGCATCTCGAGATTGCTCGTGATCCGGCTGCCTTGGGTATCGCACAACTGGAGAACGACGAGCCCGCCAAGGCGATGGTCAACTTGCAGGCCGCGTTGGGAAACGATCCCGACAATCCCGATCTTCTTTTTTATGTGAGCCGCGCCGCAACGGCTCTGGGTTCGCAATCAACCGACAAATTACTTGCGGCGTTCCCAAGCTCTGCGCGAGCGCACCAGACTCGTGGCCAGGGTTACTACCAGAGGAAGATGATTCCTGAGGCGGTGAAGGAATACGAGCAGGCAATCGCCAGCAGCCCGGACGTGCCCGGCCTGCACCTCGAACTTGGGGAAATCTATGCTGGGCATGCCAATTGGCCGCAGGCGGAGGAGCAATTTCGCGCCGAGACGACGTTGCAGCCAGGCAGCGCAGAGGCTGCGTTTCGACTGGGCGACGCGCTCCTGCAGGAAGGAAAAATGAAAGAGGCCGCCGACGAACTGCGGCGATCCGATTCCCTTCGTCCCAATATGCCGGAAACACTCTATGCGATGGGGCGCGCATTGGCCGCCGCAGATGCAAGCGCAGCCGAGCAGGCGCTCAACGGCGTGCTTAAGATCGAGCAAAATACCTCGCTTGCCGCACAGTCCGACCTGCTTCTCGCCACCATTCATAGAAAACAAGGTAAATCCGCGCTGGCCAGCCGCGAAATGGAGGACTATCGTCGAATCCAAGGCTCAAGAGGGCAGTAAATTTTGTCTCATCGTATTCGATTGCATCATTGATCACGGGGATGGTCGCTGTCGCCGAGTTCGGTTTAAGGGCCGCAGTGCCAGAGATGAATACAACCGCACCGCGACCCTTCTTCAATGCGTCCCAAGCATGCATAGTGGTGCAAACGGGGACAACAAGCCGCGAACTGAGATTCCACGACGTTGGAGTTACTATAAGGTTTGTAACTGCGTGCCGGAGTAGATCCTCGGCCACCGCTGAGCCGTTTCGTCCTAGCGGAGTCCCAGGTCGCAGATGCGAAATCGGCTAACGGCCGATCAGCCAGGTGCATTCTCTGAATAGCCCAGGATCTACTTATCTCTAAAGAGTTGTGTCTACTGCGCCTTGTCATCTTCTTAGACGTGATCATGACTTGGCACAGGAGATTTTCGAGCCACTCCCGGAGTAAAATCTCCATAAGAAGTCGCGAGTCTGCAAATGGATTTCACAAGTTTTCTCACCTGCCACATCGTGACGCCGGATTTTAACCGTGAGGTGATTCAGCATGCCTGAGAAAATCGGCACGAACGGCACTACATCGGACGACATATTGAAGAGCGCCTCGCGGCGCAACTTCATTAAAGGAGTTATCGCCGGTGGCGTGGCTGCTTCTTCCGCGAGTTATCTGTTTCGGGCTTCCACACTTTTCGGACAGCAGCCATCCGGTCTTGGAGACAGGCTCATTAGCCTGAACGTCAACGGCCAACAGCGCCGAGTGGACGTCATGAAACAGGAGACGCTGGCCTGGACCCTCCGCTACAAGCTCGGGCTCACCGGCACCAAGCTGGGCTGTGACCGCGCCGAGTGCGGCGCGTGCACGGTGCTGATTGATGACGTGCCGCACTACTCCTGCTCTGTCCTGACGCATACCGTGCGAGAAAGGAAAGTTGTAACCGTCGAAGGGCTGGCGAGTTCTGACGGAACGCTCCATCCCGTACAACAGGGCATAATCGATGAACAGGGCTTTCAGTGCGCATTTTGTATGTCCGGATTCATTATGTCGGCGGTCGGTTTTCTCAAAACGAATCCGAATCCGACTCGGGCTGAGATGGCGCACGGTCTCTCCGGCAATCTATGCCGCTGCCAGGATTACGACAAAATTCTCACTGCAATGATGCGCGGCGCAGAAAACATGAGGAAGGTCGATCATGTCTAACTCAGAGTGGAAGCCCAACCAGCAGAAATTCGGATCGCAATACAAACTGATCGGCAAGAATTATCCGACTCCGGATCTGTACGCGAAGGTGACCGGAAAAGCGAAATATGCCGAGGATTTTCGC
The DNA here is from genome assembly GCA_049589695.1 of Candidatus Sulfotelmatobacter sp. GTDB lineage: Bacteria > Acidobacteriota > Terriglobia > Terriglobales > Acidobacteriaceae > Sulfotelmatobacter. The sequence goes on from JBAWBG010000063.1 coordinate 5,240, forward strand.
GTCGATGGCATGTTGTTCTGCAGGTTGCTGTTGAGTCCGGTGCCGCACGGGCGCGTGAAACATCTGGACGTGAGCAAGGCTCTGGCGATGCCGGGAGTAAAAGCGATTCTTACGCAGGACGATCTTCCTGCGCCGGCCGACAGCGTGACCGATCTCGGCGTTGTAATTAAGGCCAATAAGCAAGGCGAAAAAGCGCTCACTATGGAGCCGCTCTATCAAGGCGAACCCATCCTGGCAGTCGCGGCCATGGATGAGTACACCGCCGCGGAAGCGATCGAAGCGATCGACATCGAGTTTGAACATCTTCCGTTTGCCATTGATCCGCTGGAAACGCTGCGACCGGGTGGGCCCAACCCGCGGGTGGACGGCAATGTATGGGTGAAGCCACAGATGCCGCAACCGAAGCCGGGAGAGAAACCCCCGAGCCCGCCAGCCCCCCACGTCGGAGAACTCAAGTGGACTGACGCCGACTTCGCAGAAGCCAAACAGGGCCGTTTACCCATGGGGAAAGCGCAGGACGAGTGGAGTTTCGGCGATGTGGATGCGGGCTTCAAGAATGCCGCGCTGGTTCTCGACGAAACATTTGTCACTCCGGACACCAGCCACGAGACCCTCGAGCCTCGGACTGCCTTGGCTTATTGGCAGAATGGCAAGGTCTTCGTTCACATGGGAACCCAGAGCACAGTGCAAACCCTGGCCAGCCTGGCACGCTGGTTGAACATGGATCCCAACCAGATCGTGCTGATCAGCGAGTACACCGGAGGGGGATTCGGCAGCAAGGCCACTGGGTACATCGTTGCAATTATCCCGGCGCTGTTGTCAAAGAAAGCGAACGCTCCGGTGATGATGCGCATTAGCCGAGAGGAAGAGCATTTCATCGGGCGCGCGCGTCCGGGATTCCAGGGCCGGATGAAGGTCGGCTTTGGGAAAGACGGACGAATTACGGCGCTCGACATGTTCGTTATCTGCAACAACGGGCCCTATGACGCGGTTAGTGATGCGGGAACGTCGGGGAACATTGTGTCGCTGTTGTATCAGCCTGCCACGATGCGTTGGCGCGGCACAACCGTTCTCACGAATACTCCGCCGCGCGGCGCGCAGAGTTCACCCGGCGGCATGCAGGGAATCGTGATCATGGAAACGATTGTTTCCAAGGCCGCGCGCAAGCTTTCGCTGGACCAGGTCGCAATTCGCCGAATCAATTGTCCGGAAGGTAAATCGCCGGTCGGGCCGGTGAGGAATGGCACGCGAGCACATTGCACCAGCGCATTCCTGAAAGAGGCGTTTGACCGAGGCGCCGAGGAGTTTCAATGGCAGGACCGAATCTCGCGGCCGAAACGAAGCGGGACGAAAGTGCGCGGAGTGGGCGTCTCTTCGAGTTGTTTCGTCGGAGGCTCCGTCGGATACGACGGGTTGTTTGTGATCCAACCGAATGGCCGGATCGCGATTCAGTCGGGAGTCGGCAACCTGGGAACCGAGTCGCTCACTGACGTTCATCGCGTCGTAGCCGAAGTGCTGGGTGTGCCTTGGGAAAAGTGTGACGTGACCTGGGGCAACACTTCCAAGAATCTTCCCTGGACCTGCGTCTCTGGAGGAAGCCAGACAACCCATGCCATGACTCGCGCGGCGCACGCGGCCGCGATGGATGGGAAAAAGAAGCTTCAGGAGATTGCCGCCAAAACTCTGGGTGGGAAACCGGAGCAGTATGAAGTTGCGAATGAGCGAGTGTTTCATAAAGGCGGCGGCAGAGGCATGACCTTGGCCCAGGCGGCCCAGCGCGCCATTCAACTCGGCGGCATCTACGACGGCCACGAGGCCCCCGCGGAAGTGAACAAATACACCAAAGCGTCGATTGCGGCGTTGGCGGGGCAAGGTCTGGTCGCAGCTGCCAAGGATCAATACCCGCGCGATGGCCTGACCTTCTCTTATGTCGCCAGTTTCGCGGAGGTCGAGGTCGATGTTGAGACCGGCAAGTACGACATCACGGATTTTCTGGCTGTAGCGGATGTTGGCACCGTGCTCCATCCCAAGGCGCTCTCCGGACAAATCCTCGGCAGGTCGACGCTGGGCATTGGCCACGCGATCGGCCAGAAGTGGGTATACGATCCGCAGTACGGCCACGCTGTCTCGCTGCGGTTCTATCACACCAAGCCGCCAACCATTCTGGATGTCCCGGTCAACATGCAGTGGGCAGCGCTCGATATTCCTGATCCGGAAACACCGGTTGGCTCTCGCGGCATTGGAGAGCCACCAGTGGGCGGCGGCTGCGGCGCGATTTTGAATGCGCTCTCCGATGCCTTGGGCGACGAGATTTTCCGTCGCGCACCCGTCAACCTGGATACGATTTTAACGTCGCTCGAAGCGGGGCGGCCGATGCAGGATCCGCTGACCGCACATATTTAGCAGGTTCGAATCATATTTAGCACGTTCGAATAATGGAGCACTTATGGCAGTAATCCGAGATGTAATGCCGGCATTTCAGTTGTATCAGCCGAGGTCAATTGTCGATGCGGAGAAGCTTCTCCAACAGCATGGAGAGGAAGCCTGGGTGTTGGCGGGTGGGATGGACAGCTTCGATTGGCTGAAGGACCGCATCAAGAAGCCAAAGGTTGTCATCGAGTTGAGTGGAATCGAGGAACTCAAGGGGATTCGCGCGACAGACGACGGAGTGGAAATCGGAGCCATGACTACGCTCACCGATGTCGTGCAGCATCCCGTCATTCGACAGAAATATGGAGTGCTAGCGCAGGCGGCGGGACTGGTGGCTTCTCCGCAAATTCGCAACCAGGGCACGGTCGGCGGCAACGTATCTCAGGACGCTCGCTGCTGGTATTATCGCGCGGGCTGGCCCTGCTATCGGGCCGGAGGAAACATCTGCTACGCCGATACGCCTGTGGGCAGAAATCGGGAGCATGCGATTCTTCAGGCGGACCGATGCGTAGCCGTGAATCCTTCGGACACGGCCCCAGCCTTCATTGCGCTCGATGCCAAGTTCGTGGTTCTGGCTCCCAAAGGCCAGCAGGTGATCGATGCTGAAAACTACTTTATCGGCCCCGACCTCGACATCACACGCATGAATATTCTGCGTCCCGGTTATCTCCTGACGGCGATTCGCATTCCTTCAACCTGGGCCAAAGCACAGTTTTACTTCGAAAAAGTTCGCGACCGCAACGTGTGGGATTTTCCCCTGATGAACGTGGCTTCGGCGGTGAAATTATCCGGCGGAACGATTCAAGACATTCGGATCGCGGTGAATGCCGTCGCCGCCCGGCCCTTGCGGCTAAAGACCGTGGAAGATTCTGTGCGGGGCAAGCCGCGCGACGCGTCGACCGGCGAAGCGGCGGGAAAACTAGCCGTGCAGGGTGCTATTCCGCTGCAGTTCAACGCCTATAAGATTCCGCTCATGCGAAACCTGGTAAAGCGCTCGATTAGCGGAGTGCAGGAGGCAGCATGGGCATCCTAGAGTGGGCCACAAGTCCGTTCGGGCAAAGGGTTCCGATTCACATTGCCTGGTTTCTGATCTGGGTCGCGATGATCGCTGGCCTGACATTTCTCGTAGTCCACGCGATCTACGTTCGCTACTTCGCGACAGAAAAGAGATTCGCCTCCGATTCCTCGGTGGAGAGCGCAAAACTACCCGCGCGCATTCCGCGGCATTCGCTGGCCGCGCGAGTGTTTCACTGGATCATGGCATCCGCCATGTTGGTGCTGTTGTTTACCGCGTTCTTGCCCAAGGTCGGCTTCCAGTTTAACTGGGTAACTTATCACTGGATCGCCGGCTCGGTGCTCACCGTGTCGATACTCTTCCACATCATCCACGCGACCTTCTACATGGACTTCTGGTCCATCTGGCCGGACCGCGCCGACATGGAGGATGCATGGAAGCGTTTCCAGCGCTTCATCGGAAGGCCCGCGGCTCTACCCCGAAAGTATGCCAAGTATCCGCTGGAGAACAAGCTCTATCACGGCGCCGTAATGCTGACCGGTCTCGCGGTGATCGCAACTGGCATCTGTATGATGTGGCGCGTGCGGACGGTTTTTTTTCCACGCAATCCCTATCTGTTCAGTGATATGACCTGGGGCCTCATGTACGTCCTGCATGGATTGGCAGGCGTGGGCCTCATCACGCTGGTCATCGTGCATGTGTACTTTGCCGTCCGACCTGAGAAGCTGCCCATTACCGCATCGATGATCGTCGGGTCCATGAACCGTGAATTCTACCTGAAGGAGCACGATCCGAAGCGGTGGGTGGTGGAAGGCGCATCCGATCGAGGCCGGGGGCTTGCCGATGGCGACTGAATTCCTGGAACGCTGCGAGGTCATCGAGGAGTGTTACGAGTTTCTGCTCGCCTATGCGGGACAGGGCTTGCCCAGCGATGAAGGCAGGCAAGTCCGCGACTTCCTGCGGCGTGCGGCGGAAGCGTTAACCGGCTTGGTGGAAAGTTGTAGACGAGATATACGAAATTCCGACTTGAAATCACCGGAGCAGTACCAGGACTTCTGTTCCATGCTGGAGCGAGACGTGCGGGACTCGCTAGCCGTTATTCGCGTAGTCCTAGCGCAACCTTCCATCAGCTCGCAGTTGGTCGATAATCTGAACGCCTCCAGCCATGTCCGCGCTCTGCTGACCGATCTTTTTCTTGTTGGCGAGATCCTGAGAACACTCACCAAATCCGTGCCCACAAGCGTCGATCAAGAGTAGATGCCGCATCGCTTCTTCCGCTATCCGTTGAAGCGTGACACGGACCTGACAATTCAAATTGGCCCACCGTGGTTGCATTGCAAACTCCCTCAAAACAGGGAGTATAACCCTAACTTGTGCGCCAGTTTGGTTGTGGTGACCATATAACGAGCAACTGTTACCTTGACGATTAGAGAAGGTTTGCCGCCCGCCCGCGTCTAACGGGAGGATCAACGAACTTGGCATGCGTGGGCCGAAGGGGATGACGGCGCGGGCGTTCGCGTCCCAGCACCAGAGTGGTCTCTTTCATCATCCTTATTTTCTGCTTAACATTCGAGGATGAAACAAGGGAGGAACCGATGAAGGTTCTTGTGGTCGAAGCGGAAGATGCGGTATTGAAAGTTACTGGCGTGATGCTCAACAAGCTCGGTTATGAGGTTGGGCTGGCGCTAAACTGCAATGAAGCGTTCCGCATTTACTGCGACAACGGACCCCATGACCTTGTTGTTATCGCTTTGAAATTCCTCCGCAGTTCACGCGCCGGGGGTGCCAAATTTATTGATGCTCTGCGTGAGAAGAATCCCAAACAAAAGTTCGCGTTTATCACTGCATCACCGGTTCTGAAAAAGCCGTTCTCTCTCCTGGAATTGGACGATTTCATGGGCGCGTTTCGGCGGCCTGCGAGTAGCCGCTTTGAATAGCCTCCAACGGCTCCTCTGGGGAACTGAGCCCGAAGGGACGCATGCCTGAGGATCTGAGGCGGAACAACTTGCTTACGGGATCTGCACGTCGGAGACGATGTTGGAGTAACCGCTTTCTTCATTGCTAGAGTTTACCGCCGTGGCCGCATAGCAGTAGCTCATGCTATCGGCGACGGAGGCGTCTACATAAGCGGTGCCCGTGTGCGGGGATCCATTGATCCTTGAGTAGCTCCCGCAGGAACTGGCATAGGGTGCGCGGTAGACGTTGTATCCCGCGATGTTCGGAGAAGAACTGGGATTCCAGGACAGGCTGACAGAATGGGTCGATGCGGCCGTACCCGTCCCAGTGGCAGATTCGGTGGTCGAAGGTTGAGCATTGCTGGTGAAGGTAAGGGTTGCGCTATCCGCGCCGGCAATTTGCGGGCTGAATGTCAACGTGAATGGCACACTCCGCCCGGAAGGAATGCTTACCGGCAGCGATAAACCTCCGATTGTAAATCGTGAATTGTTCGAAGTCGCGGCCGTGACAGTTACGTCGGCTCCACTGGCGTTGAGCGCTCCCGAAGCCGTGCCGCTACTCCCGATGACGACTTCGCCAGCAGCCAATGTTGTTGGGGTTGCGGTCAACTGAGCAGTTGTCGAAGTTCCGGAAGTTCCAGATGCCGCAGCTTTAGCCGAACTAAATCCTTGGCAACCGACAGTGGCACCCAGGCAGAGAAGAATAAGTCCCAGGTTAACTACCCAGAAGCTGTTTGCGTAACGACGAGCCTGAGACCATCTATTCATAATTGCGTTCCTGAAAAGCGCCAGGTTCCAATCTTTCGTTACGAATTTGTATGAACTAAGTTTGGGATACGACGCGGGAATCGAGAAGATTTCGAAGGTTCATACGACGGAAGGGTAACATTTGTGACGATGGTCACGTTACTCATCGGCTCACGGCACAGGCAGTCTTCACTTGAGACTTCGATTCTTCGATTTCGCGGCCGACCAGTGAATTTTGAAGTAAAAGGTTCCAGATCGCTTCAGTCGTGCCCGAGCGGATTTCGGCTAGGCGCAAGAAGTCAGGGTCGACCGTTGGTATCAAAATGCTTGTCTGTAACCTCACGGAGATAACCGGAAAGAACCACCGCCAGTTTTTCGAATTCGGTTGTGAGCATACTCCAGTGATCTCCCGGTATCGTCTCCACTTCGAACTGCGCTGCAAGTTGCGACCACACTACGGCTGGATTATCGGGAAAATCTGTACTGATCGCAGGTTTCACGAACTTTATTTTGCCTGGATAGTATTGAGGACGATAGCGTTTTAATGCCAGATAAGCAGAATCACGCATGCGTTGCATGACTCCTCTCATCGATTCTACCGTCTGGAGGCCCCGCAATACGTTCCCGCCAATGCTTTCTGAATGTGCCTCTCGACCTCGACGCAGCACTGCGGTGCTTGGCGACAAGATGCGACGTTTGGCAAGACGCAAGGACAGCCGAACATTTTGGGTAAGTCTAAGTTGATTTCGGTGCGGATAAGAATCCACCAACGCCAACAGTGCAACCTTTTCTCCGCTAGCAGATAAGCGCTGTGCTACTTCCAGCGCAATCAACCCTCCGAGCGAATAACCGATTAGGAAATACGGACCGCGTGGTTGCAACCGCTTGATTGCTTCGAGATGGAACTGTGCCATTTCCTCGACCGATGCCAGTGGTTCGTCCACGCCGTCAATACCTCTAGCCTGCATTCCGTAGATCGGATGTGTGGATTCTATAGTTTTCACCAAGCTAAAAAGCTCGAACACAGTGTCGCCTAGTCCATGTGCGATAAAAACGGGAGGATACTCGGTTCCGGCCTTAAGCAACAGAAGTGGAGGAACGCGCGTAGGAGCGGGTTGTTCCAGCACTTTCGCGAGAGCATCGATCGATGGGACGGAATAAATCAGCACCTTCGGTAGA
>JBAWBG010000064.1:0-3784 GCA_049589695.1 Candidatus Sulfotelmatobacter sp.
TACTGTCCTGGGGAAAATCCTGTTGCAGTTGCTCGGTGATGGTGAGATCGGAATTGAGCAATTCCAAAGCCTGTTGCGCGAAGTAGCCCATATACAGGCTGGCGCCGAGCCGCACGCTTCCCGCATCGGGAGTGCTGGCTCCGGCAATCATTTTAAGAAGCGTAGTCTTCCCTGCACCGTTTCTTCCCATGACGGCCCAGCGTTCTCCGCGGCGGATGGTGAGATTGAAGCCTTCGTAAATCACACGCGGGCCGTAACTCTTGTGCAGATTCTCAAGGACCGCGACCTGTTCGCCGGATCGCGGAGGAACACGAAAGTCGAATTTCACGACTTGGCGTTTTTTAGGCAGTTCGATCTGTTCTATCTTGTCCAGCGCCTTAATTCGGCTCTGCACCTGGGCCGCCTTGGCCGCGTGCGTCCGGAAACGATCGATGAAGCGCTGCTCTTTGGCAAGCATGGACTGCTGCCGGGCAAATGCGGCCTGCTGATTGCTCTCTCGCACCGCCCGCTCGCGCTCGTAGAAGTCGTAGTCGCCCGAGTAGGTGACGATTTCGCCGCCATCAATCTCTGCAATCTTTGAGACCAGACGATTCATGAACTCGCGGTCGTGCGAGGTCATGAGCAGCGCACCGGGAAATGACTTTAGAAACTGTTCCAGCCAAATGATGGATTCGATATCGAGGTGGTTCGTCGGTTCGTCCATCAGCAATACATCCGGCATTCCGAGCAGGACCCGCGCCAGCGCAACCCGCATCTTCCATCCGCCGGAGAGAGCGCCCACGTCGCCGTCAATCTGATCGTCCTTGAATCCCAAGCCGTGGAGCACGGTACGGGCTTGCGATTCGAGCGCGTAACCGCCCAAATGTTCGTACTCCTCCTGAACGTGACCGAAGCGATCAAGAATGCGGTCCATCTCATCAGCCTTGTCAGGGTCGGACATTTCCCGCTGCAAGGCTTCGAGTTCGTGGTGCAGATCGCCGACGCGTCCGCTGCCTGCGATCGCTTCATCCAGAACCGAACGGCCCTGCATTTCCTCGACGTCCTGGCGAAAGTAGCCGATCGTCATCTTCCTGGGGACTGAGACCGAGCCCTCGTCAGGAGTTTCCTCGCCGACCACCATGCGGAATAGCGTCGTCTTGCCCGACCCATTGGGACCAACCAGTCCAACTTTTTCTCCGGGATTCAACTGAAACGAAGCATCCACGAAGAGCAACTGCTTGCCATACTGCTTATTGATGTTTGAGAAAGAGATCATTTTGGAGGGCAACTTGGGGCACTTGCCTCTTCCAGTGTAGCGTGGACGGAAAATTGCCGGCCAACGCTTGGCCCATTGGGGATCAGTGAACAGAAATCAGGGATTGCAAAATCCACACTTGACATTGACAGATAATCCACTACCATATGGTTGTGGATAAATTGGGTACAACGTTTGCCGCTTTGTCTGATCCAACCCGGCGGGCAATGATCGAACGACTCTCCCATGGGCCCGCCTCTGTGCATGGATTGACGGAACCGTTTGCACTCTCGCAGCAGATGATTTCAAAACATATTGCCTACCTGGTGCGGGCGCGGATTGTGATCAAGACGAAGCGTGGACGAGAGAGTGTGTGCACGCTTAGGCCAGCGGCGATCAAGACAGTCAGCGACTGGGCGATCAGTTATCGCCGATTCTGGGAAGAGAGTTTCGACAAGCTTGAGGTAGTTGTAAGTCAAATGAAGAAAGATCAAATGAAGAAAGAGGAGGTCAGAGATGACAAAAAGCACAGTGAACGAGACCGAGCGAATGGTCGTCACAAGAGTTTTTGATGCCCCACGCGAATTGGTTTGGAAGGCGTGGACAGAGTCGAAATATGTGATGCAGTGGTGGGGGCCGAAGGGCTTTACTGCGCCGGTTTGCAAGATGGATGTTCGCGTGGGAGGAAAATCTCTCCTCTGCATGAGAACGCCGGATGGGCAGGAGTGCTGGAATGCGGTTGAATACCACGAGATTGTTCCCCAGGAAAAGATCGTTTCCTCCATGTACTTTTCGGACTCGAAGGGAAACAAGATTGATCCTGCGGAATTAGGAATAGAACATGAGGCCATAGACGGTGCGTACGACGTGACCATCTTTGAGGATCTCGGAAACGGCCAGACGAAACTCACCCACATTGGAAATGAACCCATGGAGAGCGCAAAAAATAGCGGTCAACTGGAGGGCTGGAACCAGATACTCGATAAAGTTGCCGAGGTTGTTACGAAGCTAGCGCAGGCGAAATAAGAAGTTGGAGTTTTGATGATTGTCATGCGCGAGAGGGTTCGCCGCAGCCTACCCCTGAAAGGACCGCGGGTGGGGCATCCCGTGCCGTGCTAGAGTACGGCTGCGCGAGCCCCCCGTCATCCAGGAAGTTTGATCGTTAAGATCGAATTCTCTACGGAAGATCTATTGAGGAATTGTGATCGGAATCGGGAACGCCACTAAATAGCCTAGTAGAGCCGGCAATTGAGAGTAGGCGGCGTCGATCGCATTGCGATCGTAGGTGTTGGGAAAATTCATATGCCCAACAAGATTACGCGGTAGTCGTATCCCTTCGAGCGTAACGATCCATTGATTCGTCGTTGGCACCACGGTAGAAATCAGGTGGCTATTCGCTCGCATTATTTCGGTCAAATCGCTTAGGAAGACTAGATGGATGTCGTGCGCGCCCGGTGACGCATTCTGTGGCTTCGCAACATAGCTCTTGCGAAATCGCTGTGCGTTTCCAACGATCTTCGGGTCTACCGCAACTGTCCACCAGTTTGGATTGATTTGCACACTTAGAACTGAGTGGATCACGATGCGTATCGTGTTCTCAATCGCGTAGAGTTTCCAATAGACTTCGGCACCGATGTTTCTACCACATCGCGCAATTCGCTCGGGCTTAAATGCCAGACTTCGAAAATCCCGAACGCGTGGCATACGTGCCTACCCCTTCTTTCCCTTTCGCGCCGCGTATAGGCTCTGGCTTATCACAGCGGCAGTCGTTCCCAGCAGGTTCGCGATTTCAACATTTGTGAATCCAGCGATGCTCAGTTCCCGCGCCTTGGCAGCCATATTTGCGCTCTTCATATTCTGAACCAGCAGCAAGGCCAGCAGCCGCTCCACGCGGTCATTCGATTCCTCTTTCATCGCGCACTCCCCTTCTTACGAAGATTCGACGTCAACGTTCGCACCGCCGCCACTGAAGTATTGAGGACGTCCGCGATTGTCTGATTGTCGACTCCAGCCATTTTCAAAAGCCGAGCACGTTCTGTCGTGCTTTTGTCGGCTCCCACTTGAATGCTCACCACCTTGATAAGAACATCAATCTTGTCATTCAATTCGCTGAGAAACTTCTCTGTGTTAGTTGGCGGCATAGTGGCTCCCTCAATTGTTCACACGGCGAATGCTTTCGGGTACGCTATTCTCAATCGATATGTATCAACCAGGTCAATGGTTCCGTAATAGACTTCTCCCTCGGTTACGGCCTTCGCGATCGCTAGCCTTGCCATCAGATCCACGATGCTCTCCTTTATTTCACCCTCATACTGAACAAAGAAGACTTGAGCCGGACTAGCGAATAGCCGCTGGACCTGATCCCCATTAGAGCCCATCATCTTCGGCACCAATGCACCCTTTTTGGCAGGACCCTTGAGCGCAAAAGCCGCTCTCTTTCGCTTGCCATTAACGGTCATTCTAGTCGTGAATACATCATTCAACTCTCCACCCCAGTCTTTTGGGTCGAGTTGCTCCCCTAGCAACTTCACAATCCCTTTCTTAACCCTA
>JBAWBG010000065.1:0-2950 GCA_049589695.1 Candidatus Sulfotelmatobacter sp.
CTTACAGAGCGGGTGGGCCTTTCCGTAACTGATTCCGCTATTTTCGGGCCGCTGCGGTCTTTCCCTTACTTGTCCTGTTTCCCTTCTTATCCAATCGCTCCAGCACGGCCGCGACGATCAGCGGCAAGCCGACTGTGGCATCGACGAAGACTTCGCCGAATCTGCCGCCTTCCGCGGGAGGGACGAACTTTCCCCACGAAACGGCTTCGCTATAAGGGCTGCCGGACAATCCGCCCCAATATACCGGCTCGGGACAAATTCGCAGGCCGTAGTGATAGCGCTTTAAAGCGACATTCTCGCCGAGGCGGCGATGGCGCAGTTCGCAGAATGGACCGAACTGCTGTGACCAGTTGCGGGGAACGCCGCCCCCGATGGTGATAATTCCCAGCTTCTTCTGGCGTAATAGCGTGGCGGCGAAGTGCTCCAGGTCTTCGAAGGGATCGAAGCGAATCTTGTGCCTGCCGGTCGATTCGCGCAGACGATTATTCAACGCAGTGTCCAGGCCCATTTCCGAATCGCTAAAGGCCGGTACGAATACGGGGACGCCCATCTCATGCGCCGACTTCAGAATGCCACGCTGATTCTGTGCATTCTTGGCGAGATATGCGCCGATGGCGTGATTCAGCTTGTAGGAACACATCACTTCGTTGTGGTCCCAACCCTCAAGCACCGCAGACATCACTTCTTCCACGTCGTCGAGATTTTGCTCGGGCTCGAGCGTGTCGTAGACGCGGTTGTAGCCCTGCTCGTAGAGTTCTTCGTCGGAGACTTCAGGATTGTGGCGGAAATGGGCGCGGCCGGTGGCTTCGACCAAACCGTGAGCCATCAGCGCGCCGGTTGAGACAACGGCGTTGACGATGCCGCGATCGATCAACTCGGTTACGATGAGGCCTTGTTTGGCCACGGTCATTGCGCCGGAGAGAGTCATCACGACAAAACATTCTTCGTCGCGGGCCATGGCTTCGAGCACGTCGGCGGCCTCGCCCAGTTGGCGTCCGGTAAAGGCGGTCTTCGACATGGCGCGCACCAGATCGTCGATCGACTTCACTTTGCCCAGGTCGAGTGGCTCCAGCGGAATCAGCCGGTCTTCGATCGGATTGTGCAGGTGGCGTTCTACGCCATCGCCGGCATGTGCTGCGTGATTCTGCTTCCCATGGGAGTTGCCATCATTGCCGTGCTTCAAACATTCACCTCCGGGCTGGGCCCGTTTATTTTCGCTCTGCTATTCTATCGTCTTTAGCGCTGAGTGGTTCAAAGGAGATGAAACCGTTGCCTCCCGACAAATTTCGCGTAGCGCTGGTGCAGATGTCGTGCGGGCCGGAGCCGGAACAAAATCTGGCGAAGGCTTTGGAGCGCGTGGCCGATGCCGCGGGACGCGGAGCGCACGTGGTTTGCCTGCCGGAGCTTTTTCAGACGCAATATTTCTGCCAGCGCGAAGATCATTCCCTCTTCGATCTGGCGGAGCCGATTCCGGGGCCGACCAGCGAAAAACTTTCCGCGGCAGCCAAACAGCACGGCGTGGTGCTGATCGCGTCATTGTTTGAGAAGCGCGCGCCGGGGATTTATCACAATACGGCGGCGGTTTTCGATTCGAATGGAGCGCTGGCCGGACTTTATCGGAAGATGCATATCCCGGACGATCCGCTCTACTACGAGAAGTTTTATTTCACTCAGGGCGATCTGGGATTTCGCGCTCTTGATACCACGGCGGGACGGCTGGGCACACTGGTCTGCTGGGATCAATGGTTTCCGGAAGGCGCGCGGCTGACAGCGCTGCAGGGGGCGTCGGTGTTGTTTTATCCGACGGCGATCGGGTGGCATCCTTCGGAGAAAGCGGAGTTCGGCGAGGTGCAGCACGATGCATGGCGCACCATTCAGCGGGCGCATGCGATTGCCAATGGAGTTTATGTTGCCGTGGTGAATCGAGTGGGTTTTGAAACGGGAAACGTGCGGGGGAAATCAACGCCCGGACATGGATTGGAATTTTGGGGCGGGTCGTTTTTCTGCGATCCGTTCGGAAAGGTCATTGCGGAGGGATCGCACGACCGCGAGGAGATTCTGGTGGGGGATGTGGATTTGAGGGCGCTGGAAGATATCCGCAGGAACTGGCCGTTTCTGCGGGACCGGAGAATCGATGCTTATGCGCCGATTTCCAATCGTTTGCTGGATGGAGGGTGAAATTGGGTCAATGAGTGTAAACGCCTGTTAACAACAGTTATCATTCACTCAATGGCTGAGCAGCCAAAAGTTGCACACGTCTTTGCGCTCCGACTGAGCCTAGCTCTGCTCGTTGTCAATGTGATTGGTGCTGTGGTTTATCTAATTGGGGTTTCGCCTAGCTGGGCAATCCCGCAAGAGCGTGAGCTTGGAATACATTCCACGACAGGGGAACCCTTCATTTGGGCGCTTGTCGCTTTCCCAATTCTTGGCGCTTTTTCCTTGTTGAATCTTGCTTGGGGAGCATACATCTGCTTCAAGAAGCGGTGGCGGTGCGGTTACTTTTGGCTGATGACCCTCCCGGTTTGGCTCATTGCTGTATGGATTGATTTTGCGCACCACTGAGTCTTGCATTTCCCGAAATCGCACTCAGTTGGCGAAAAATCGCGATTACACTCATCTTCAACTGGGCTTCACATGGAGAATGAAATGCAGTTCACTTGCTGCTTTTGCCATAGTGTTGTCGGCCCCGACGATCCCGACAGCTACACCCTTCAAGTCCGAAAACGAGGATCAACCTCGCCAGCGACTTTGTGGAGTCATGGTGTTTGTCTGCGAAAGGCGGTTCCCGTCGTGGCCGAAGGGGAAACGCTCGGGTGAGCAATCTCCAGTCAATTGGCGAAAAATCGCGATTACACTCATTGAGCAGGAATCCCTTCGTCAAGATCAATGTCAGCTTAGGGCTCAACCTGCGGTTTATGATCCCATGCAATAAACTACCTTGATGCCCCGA
>JBAWBG010000066.1:0-17059 GCA_049589695.1 Candidatus Sulfotelmatobacter sp.
ATTCCTACCCGGCTTTCCTGTACTCATCCTCGCGTCTGTCTCCCATCCCCACCACTTCCTTGCGACGTTCTCGCAGGCGATTTTGAAACGTATCCCAGCGGGGGCCGATGCCGACCGCGCTGGTGTCGATTTCAACAGTATCCGTTCCAGCCGCATATCCGGGCTCAATAAACTCCGTATCCTCGATTTCAACAGCGTCGCTGGGTGCGGTTCGTACTGTGCTCGGCGCCCCGGCTGCCCTCGCCGAAGGTGAATTCCCCGGCATTTGCTGCGTGGTTGGAGTGATGTTCCGGTCTGTTCCCTCCCGATGCATTACGGGATCTGCCTCCCACTTCGAACGGTATTTGCCTTCGTAATCCGACCATTGTTCATCGGATTCCAGATCCGTCTCTTTGTACGGTGGAAAGTTCTCCACCTGCGCCTTGGTCAGATCGACCGCGAAATCATTGTCATGTTTCGTGGACGCACGCAGCCGCTCGGCGGGAACGATGAATTTCTTCGTCGAGAGCCATCCGCCCGTGTCCACCACAACGTAGCGAATTGTTCCCTCGGAGTGGTCGGAAATCACATCGTCAATCTTGCCGAGTTTTTCGTCATTCAAACCATACAACTTGGCCCCACGGATGTCTTCGGTGATGTCGGTGAAGCGATAGTTTCGGAGCATTCCGTAATTCGCCATTCAGTTCCTCCCGGAAGATTCTATAAACTCCTACCACCATTTGATGACATCGTTCGCTACCGCGTATATCAGCGAAATCCAAAACCGGACTAAGACGCCACTAATCTGAACCAGGTGTCGACCATCCGCACGTTATGTTTGGGATACGTCCCTGTAAGACAATTCCGGTGAATCATCTATAATCCGGTCAAGGTATTTCCTTAAACCACATGCATCTGTTTTCAGACCCTGCTATTTTCGTCGGCGGCGAAACCCTTGATTTGCTTTCCAATACCGGTCCGGTCGCCAAGTTTGTGCTCGTCACCTTGCTGGCCTTCAGCCTTATTTCCTGGGCCATCATCCTCACCAAATGGAGCTTGCTGCGTCGCGCCCGAGTGCAAAGCGGACGATTCCTGCGCGCCTTTCGCAAAGCCCAGCGCCTGCAGGATATTGCCGCCGTCGCCGACCAGTTTCATCCCAGCCCTCTGGTGGGAGTTTTTGAAGGCGGATTCCAGGAGTACAAGCGGCAACTTTCCACACCTTCTGCAACCCTCCGCAGTCTGACCGCCGTGCAGCGTGGCATGCAGATCGGCGCCTCCGAAGAAATTACGAGGTTGGAACGCAACGTGCCATGGCTCGCCATCACTGCGGCCGTCACTCCGTTCATCGGACTATTTGGCACGGTCTGGGGCATCATCGACGCATTCCACGGACTCGGCACCGCCGGCGGCGCGACACTTCGCGCCGTCGCGCCCGGCATTTCCGAAGCTCTCATCACGACCGCCGCCGGATTGGCTGCCGCGATTCCCGCCGTAATTGCTTACAACTTGATTGGCAATTCGATTCGCGTGTTCGCCGCGCGGAGCGACGATTTCTCCCTTGAAGTGCTCAACGCCATCGAGAGCATTCAGCCTCAGGCTGCCGAAGTGAGGCGCTGATGGCTTTTACGTCCTCCAATGGCCGCACGCAAACCGCACTGGCCGATATCAACATCACTCCGCTGGTCGATGTCGTCCTCGTGCTGCTTATCATTTTTATGGTGACCGCGCCCGTGCTGCAGTCAGGCATCGAAGTCAGCGTTCCCAAAACGCGCACCGTCAGAGAAATTACCGAAGAGCGCACCGTGATCACGATCAATAAGGATCAGCGCGTATTCCTCGGCAACGACGCCATCAACATCAATCAGATCGCTGCGCGCCTTAGGCAGAAGATTCGCGATCCCCACAATCAATTTATTTTTATCCGCGCCGACGAGAATGTGCCTTTCGGCGCCTTTGCCACGGTCATGGACGCGGTCAAGCAATCCGGCATTACTAACGTGAGCATCGTTACTCAGCCTTTGGAAGAAAATGGCGCAAAACGCTGAGATATTTTTCGAGCACGACAGTTGGGGACGCGCCCTCGCCTGGTCCGCAGGCTTTCACATCGCTGTCACCGCTGTCATCCTGCTTTACCCGCTTATCTTCACGGGAGGCGGCGGCTCGGATTGGGGTTCAGGCGGAGGCGGATCGGCCATGGGCGTAACCCTGGTCAGCAACATTCCTCTGACCACCGCCCCCACCCAGAACCAGAATGTTCTGGCCAACGAATCCAAGGGGTTGACAAAATCGGAGCCCAAGGTTCAAGAGAAAGAGCCCGATGCCATCGAGATTCAAGGCAAGAATACAAAAGTAAAGCCGAAGAAAGCTCCTACACCCACTAAGACGAAGACGCAGCCCACCCCAGAACCAGAAACAAATCAGGTGGCGTTCGGTGAAGGCGGTCCAGTAAGCGGTCCCTATGGTTCATTCGCTGCCGGAGGCGCAAAGGGGGGATTCGGCATCACGGGTGGCGGCGGCGATTTTGGCACCAAATATGGCTGGTACGTTCAGGTAATTCAGCGGAAGGTTTCAGAAAACTGGCTGAAGTACGAAGTTGATCCCAGCATCACCACCGCCCAGCGCGTCTACATCACGTTTGACGTGGCGCGTGACGGCCATCCCTATAATGTGCAGATTGAGCAGTCCAGCGGCGTACCGTCGCTCGATGTTTCCGCCACCCGAGCGCTGCAGCGGATCGACACATTTGGCCCGCTCCCGCCCGATTACAGCGGCAGCAAAATCTCAGTGGAATATTGGTTTGATTACAGCAAAAAATAAAGTTGTACGAACATGTACCTGATGATTCTTTAGGTTCGGGATTCTCGATTATGATCGTTCGTAACTTGCCAATGAGAACATATCGGACTACGATACTGTCGTTTGCTGGATATTTTTGTCTTCGCCAACGCAACACTTCCAAACGGATGGACGATAAACGCAGACCATTCTCGTATTCAGCCACAGTTGGCGTTCGCCTTTTGAGCGCCTGCAGTTTCTTGCTCCTGATTCCTTCGCTCCTCTGTTCCTTCTCCCATGCTCAGGATTGGGTTCGCACCGGCTCCGGTCTCGGAGTTGAAAAAGTAAGACTTGCCGTTCCCGACTTCAAACCGGCTAACAGCGATGCCCAGAACACTGCTCTGTTGAAGACGTTCAACGACACGTTCTGGAACGACCTCGACAACTCAGGTGTTGTCGAACTGATTTCGAAAAGCTTTTATCCGTTGCAAATACCGGGCAATCCGCCGGAAGTCACTTTTGGGGTCTGGAATTCTCCGCCGCCCAATGCGGCCATGTTGGCCTTCGGCAACCTCGGCGTCGCCGCAGGCAAAGTCGTAGTGCAGGGATGGCTTTACGACGTAAAAAACACCGCCTCGCCGCTGGTCTTAGGAAAGCAATACACCGATGTTGCGACGGAGGATGCAACCCGCCTGATTGCCCACAAATTTGCCGACGAGATTATTTTTCGTCTCGGCGGCGGTATTCCCGGTATCGCCGAAAGCAAAATCTATTTTGTCAGCGATCGCTCCGGACACAAAGAAATCTGGGTAATGGATTACGACGGCAGTAACCAGCGCCAACTTACCCATCAAGGTTCGATCTCACTTTCGCCAAGGATTTCTCCCGATGGTTCCCGTCTCGCTTTCAGTTCGCTCACCAAGTTCGGATGGGAAATTCTGATGTACTCGACCGACCTCAATCGTCAAGTGACTTTTCCGCATTTTGGCGGCGCCAATCTATCGCCCTCATGGTCGCCTGACGGCTCGCGTCTGGCGTTCTCTTCCTCACGTGGCGGCCACTCGGAAATTTACGTTTGCGACTCCGCCGGCGGAAATCTGCACGCCATGACGACAGGCAGAGGACCCGATGTTTCTCCCACGTGGAACCGGAAAACCGGAGCTCAGATTGCTTTCGTCAGCGGCAGTACCGGATTGCCTCAGGTCTACACAATGGAGGCCGACGGCACCAACCAGCAACGCGTGACGGACCAGGGTTATGCCGTTTCGCCCAACTGGTCGCCGAACGGCCAATTTCTCTCTCTGGCCTGGATCCGCAAGTATGGTCCCGGCGAACCCGGCTCTTCCGACATTTATTTGATGGATATCGCCAGCAAACAGTGGGTTCAGCTCACTCACGATGGAGGGCGGAACGATTATCCGTGGTGGTCGCCGGATAATCGCCACATCGTGTTTCAGTCCAGCCGCTCGGGGAAAGAAGAGATATGGGAGATGCTGGCCGACGGCACCAAACTTCATCAGCTGACTTTTACGGGACGTAATTCGCAACCAAACTGGAGTTGGAAATAAATTCACTTCGTCTGAACTCGAATTAATTTTCTGAGTTCGCAGGAGGAACATTGTGAACAGCAGCAACGGGAAAAAGATCAACATGAAGCAGCAAACACTCAAATCTGTCTCAACCGCCTTCGCCCTGGGCGCTATTCTTCTGTTGGGCGCTTGCCACAAGAAAGCGGCTCCCCCGCCGCCACCGCCGCCTCCACCAGCACCCGCGCCCACTGCTTCTATTTCAGTGAGCCCGGACACGATTCAGCAGGGACAACCGGCAACCCTCAGTTGGCAGACTTCAAACGCCACTGACGTCTCTATCGATGGCATTGGCGCAGTCCAGCCCAGCGGATCACAGCAGGTCACTCCTACCGATTCGACCACCTATCACCTCACTGCCAAAGGACCGGGCGGCACGCAGGATGCGACAACGCGCCTCACGGTGACTCCTCCGACCGCGGCAGCTCCGCCGCCTTCGCCTTCGGAAGAAGATCTTTTCGGCCAGAGTGTCAAGGATGTCTATTTCGAGTACGACAAATCCGACGTTCGCGCCGATCAGCAGTCGGCCATTCAAGCCGATATCCTGTTCTTGAATCAGCATCCCGAAATCAACTTCACGATTGAAGGACACTGCGATTCCCGCGGATCCACCGAGTACAATCTGGCCCTTGGAGATCAGCGCGCATCATCGGTGAAGAACGCGTTGGTTGCAGGCGGAATCAGCGCCAACCGCATCAAGACCATCAGCTATGGCAAAGAAAAGCCATTCTGCATGGAAGAAAACGAAGCCTGCTGGCAGCAGAACCGCCGGGGTCACTTCGTGTATCAAAAATAATTGATGTTTGCGGTCCTGGGGTATCGCCTCCGCAATGCCCCAGGATTGCAATTCCTGGCCCTTGTCGCTAACCGCTAACCTGGCAATATCCTATTGGAAAACCGCCTATGCCCTTCTGGGTTCCTTGCCTAAATCTTCACAACCTACGGCGGGTCCAATCCGTCTAAAATAGGCTGTAGGAACTCGCGCATATGAAACCTAAAATCCGCTCCCTTCGACTCGCTCTGATCTCAACGCTTTGCCTCGCCGCGATGCCGGCTTTTGGCGTTAACAAAGAGACCATTCAGTTGCAAACCCAGGTGCAGCAACTGCAAGAGCAGATGACCGCCATGCAGCGCAGCTTCGACGAGCGCATGGGAGTCATGAATAATCTTGTCGAACGTGACAGCGATGCTGTGAACAAAGTTGCCGCGGCCGTCACGGCCCTGCAAACTACGTTGCTGAAGCAACAGGGCGATTCGTCCTCTCACGTGGACCAACTCTCGGGGCAAATCCAGGCGCTTAACGACAGTCTCGACGAACTGAAGGCTCGGCTCGCCAAGGTGAGCAAGCAACTGGAAGACATGCAGGCATCGCAGCAGAGCGCAGCTGCTACTACGGCACAGCAACAGGCGCAGCAGCAAGCTCTAGCCCAGGCCCCGCCGCCTGACGTCCTTTATAACAACGCTCTGCGGGACTATAACGGAGCCAAGAACGAGCTTGCTATCCAGGAATTTTCGGACTACGTCAAGTTTTATCCCAACACGGATCTCGCAGGAAATTGCTACTATTATCTCGGTGAGATTCAGTTCCGGCAGGGCAATTATCAGCAAGCGGCGCAGAACTATGACCAAGTCCTGCAGAATTTTCCTACAGGAACGAAGGTTGCATCAGCACAGCTGAAGAAAGGTTTCGCGCTGATCGAACTGGGTAAACAGGAAGATGGAGTCACCGAACTCCGCCGCGTAATCCAGCGTTATCCGCGCTCACCCGAAGCTCTGCAGGCTCGCGAGCGTCTGCGCAAACTCGGAGTTGCATCCAGCTCTCGTCCTGGTGAATGATTCCAGCGAAGTGCTATCGGAGTTTCGTCGCGGTTCTGCAGTTCTGTCTGACCGGAGTTTGATATGACCAAAATTTCTGACAACGACCCTGACCGCACTAAAGGCGCAACCGAAGAAGAACAACACCATCACGATGGCAACGCCGGACTTGCCGAGCAACTTGGCCATCGCGATCAGGATCCGATCCTAAAAGATTCCGACTCTGACTTCCCCGAACCTGGCAACAATGTCGAGCACTCCGGCGAGAGCTCCCAGAAAAGCAATCCAAAAGTAGCGTGACCGACAACGGGGCAGCACTGAACCCGATTCTCGCTGTCCCCCGTATTTAAGCTTTCTTGGTCGCGATGAAATCCACCAAGTTCTTTTCGACCATCGCCCAAGCCCGCGACCTCGGATCAACAATCTCGAAATGTCCCGCATCCGGAATCATCATCAGCCGCACATGTTCTTGAGTCTTTAACTTGGCGCTCACATAAGCCTTGCTGAGAGATGGCGGCACGATATCATCCTCGACGCCGTGGATTACGCACTGACGCGCTCGAATCGCGAGCTTCATCGGGTCGGCTTCGCGATAGTGATCCGCAACCTGGTTGGGCGTTCCACCCAAGAAGTTCGCCACGGCGTCGTTGCTCAAATGCAATTCATACGCCCGCTGCAGATCGATTACTCCGGCCAAAGAAATCGCGCCCTCCAGGCGCTCCTCATGCGCAACCAGGGCAAGCGCAAGCTGCGCTCCCGCCGAATGTCCAAGCACGAGTACACGCTTCGCATCGAAATGATATTGCTGCGCTCTTTGCATTAACAACTGGTATGCGGAGCGAATATCTGAAAATGTTCCCGGCCATCCTCCACCCGTGTTCCCCACGCGTCTATATTCCACATTCGCGGTTGCTATGCCCTTCGCTGCTAATGCCGCACACAAGTGCCCCAAATATTCGAGATCGTATTGCGCCCGCCAATAACCGCCGTGAATACAAATGGCAAGTGCATACGGTCGATTCGATTTCGGCAGCCGCAAATCCACAAACTGATTTTGGTCATTCCCATAGGCCACCCGCGAGTTGGCCTTCGGCGCCGGCAAACTCAAAATGTCATCGTCCAATGAGATTTACCCCGTGTTCCCCCTGTGCCCTCTGTGTTTAAGCTCTTGATCTTGATCTCTGGAAACTCAGCGGAAGAAATTAGCGAAAGTCCTTTTTACTACTCGTACCGCAGTGCCTCAATCGGATCCAATCTTGCAGCCCTCATCGCCGGCACCATTCCACTCACCACACCCACTACCGCCAGTATTCCCGTGGCCACCAGCAAAATCATGGGCGACACAATCAACCGGATGTCCCCCGCCTCGGCATGTTTGGCCATCGCGCTGTAAAACGTAAGCCGCCCCACCGAGACGGATACCACATAAGACAAAGCAATCCCCAACAAGCCGCCGACGGCGGTGATTGCCATGGCCTCCGCCAGAAATTGAAACAAGATGTCCTGCCGGCGCGCTCCCAACGCTTTCTCCACCCCAATTTCCCGCGTACGTTGCGTAACCGAAACCAGCATCATATTCATCAGCCCTACACCGCCGATGCCCAGCGTCAGCGTTCCGATAAATGCCAGAAGGACTTTCAGCGCGAGTGAAATAATCCCGAACTGCGAAAGTTGCTTTTGCGCATCGAATACGAAAATTGCGCGATTATCGTCGCTCTTGAATCCATGCGCCGCGGCCAGCGTATCCCGCACTGTCTGGTCCAGTTTGTCATGATCCAGCCCCTGCGAATCCATCCAGATTCCATCGAGATAGTGGTTGTCTTTCAAAACGTTCATCGAGTTATAGGAAATATAAATCGTCCGGTTATCGTCATCGTCGCCCTCCTGCATACGCGGCTTTACCACGCCCACGACCTGGAATTCCACTCCGTCGATTCGGATATCCTCGCCCACCGCCGGAGCCCCGGAAAATAACTTGTCCTTTGCCTCCGAGCCAATTGCGGCCACCAGCCCGTGCCGTGCGTTGTCAGCATCATCGAGAAAACGTCCCGCACCCATGTCAAGATTCCAAATCTCTTCAATGGAAGGATCCAACCCCATGACAGGCAGGGTGAAAGTGCGGTTTCCGTTCTGCACCGACGAATCTTTTTGTGACATTCGCACCACGTGTTTGCATAGCGGTACATTGTTCTGCAGCAGTTCAATGTCGTCGTTCGTGAAACGCACCTGAACTCCCGCCTTATTTCCACCCGCCTGTTGCGACGTCCGTCCGGGAAATATTCCCACCGCGGTCGCACCGAAACTTTCGAAAATATTTGAGATGGCCGTTCCAAACCCATTGCCATATGCCAGCAGTAACACTACCGTCGCAATTCCCCATGCCATTCCTGCCATGGTCAGCATAGTCTTGCGCAAATCATGCCGCATCGCCGCAAACGCCTGTCCCAACAAATCCCGATGCATGAATTCTGTCCTACCCGGTGTTCCCCCGTGTCCTTAGTGTTTAAGCTTTTATCCGCCGCCTGCTTCTGCAAACCCTCGACGTTTGGTACTCGCTATTCTTTCCGCAGCGCCTCCACAGGCTGTAGCAAAGCCGCCCGCCGCGCCGGATAAAGTCCCGCTGCTACTCCGGCGATCGCCAGCGCCGCCACGGCCAGTGCCGCCGTTCTGGCTACAAGCTTGGGCGGATCGAATCCCTCGCCCAGCGATACTCCCGACAATGCCGCCATCACCGCGGCCGCTGCGACGATTCCAGTTATCCCGCTGAGCAAAGTCAGAAATGCACCTTCAACAAAAAATTGAAACATGATGCTCGCGTTAGTCGCTCCCAAAGCCTTCCGTAGTCCAATTTCCCGCGTGCGATCCGCGACCGCCACCAGCATGATGTTGATAATCCCAATCGCTCCCAATCCGAGCGTTACCAGACCAACGCTTCCGAGGAAGTCGTTCATTGCGTCGAAAATCTTGCCGACCTGGTCCACCGTATTCACCGTATCCCATTCGTCGAATGAATCCGGAGTATTGGGATTGAACCCATGATTCTGAGCAATCACTTTGTGCACTTCCTGCTTTGCCGCCTCGTGGAGTGCTCGTGTCTTGGGCTGATATTCGATAATGCTGATCACATCGGGCGCTTCTCCCACGTTCGTCAGCCGGAAATATTCCCGCATTGTGCTGAACGGCACGTAACACTGCAGGTTCTGCGTATTGTTATCGCCGTGCCCAATCCGTTGCAGCGTTCCTACCACTTCAAATTGCACGCCATTCAACAGAATCGTGCTGCCCACCGCCGGCCGGCCGAAAAATAAAGTCCGCCGCGCCTCGTCGCCCAGCACAATCACCGGCCGCTTCTGCGCGTCGTCCATGGCATTCAGCCAGCGCCCATTCTGAATCGGCAGGTAACGGATCTGGTCGAATGTAGCCGGCACACCCAAAATCTGCCCACTCGCCTGGTAGTAATCGCTAACCGCCCGAATATCGTTACGCTTGATGACCGGGGAAGCCGCTCCAACGCTCCTGCACTCGCGCAGAATGTCTAGGTAGTCGCGGTACGTCAGGTAGTACTGCCGCAGAGCGGTGAAACTCCCCTTCACCGCCGGAGCCCGTCCCGACCAGAGGAACATCACGTTCTCGCCCAAGGTGTCGAACTGCTTCTTATTTCCCGACCGGAATCCCTCCCCCAGTCCGACCAGAAGCAACAACGAAAATACTCCCCATGCAATCCCGAACATAGTGAGAAACGACCGCAGTTTGTGTCCCCACAGCGTCTGCAAGGTCTGCGCGAAGATGTCGAAGAGAAGCCGCACTCAAACTAATTATACGGTCTGTGAACTTGGCATCGAAATCACATCCAAAGCTGTTCTTCTATTAGCTTTCCCTAAGTTGCCAGCCCACAGGTGTAATGTAAGCAGAGTCCATGCATTTCCCCGCTACTCCAATCGCAAAAAGCGACGCCCTTCAACCGATACACAATGACCGATGTGCAGTGACCGGCGTGCCATAGTCAACAACTGCAACTAATCCGTCGAAATCTACGAGGTGGCACGTTGGTTACCTTGTTGATCGACTTCTGCTCGTTCATGCTCTGATGAATGCTGGAAACCGAACAGCTCGCGCACTTGGACTCGTGTGACAACACACCGGAGTCGATTTGCATCAGCGTGGCAAAACTTTTCCGCGTGGAAGAAACCGAAGTCGCTCTGCTGGAGCTGAGCGGTAGCCTGCTAAATTTCCTATACCCCGCTGAGTTGCGTGCTGCGGGAGCGATTCCTCTCTCCAGTTCGGCCGTAGCCGCCCGCACCGCACGAACAAAGCAGGCGGAGATTTTTAATGGCTTCAGCCAGGTAAAGCATTTCAGCGTCTTTGAGTTGGTTAAGCTCGGCAAGACCGGACTGGATGCGCAGGTCATTCAGAAACTTATGTCCGCCCCTGTTCTTGCCCGAAATCGCCAAGTAATCGGCGTGATCCAGATATCCCGCAAAGCTCCGCGTCCAGCGGCGGCCGGCCCGGACTTCAGTTCCGAAGATATTCGGAAACTGGAATCGGTTGCCGAGCGAGTGGGTCGACTGATGACCGGCGAAGCCTAATCGTGGCCCTTCCGGCAACGTGGAATTTGCCCGCTCGCGGCATACTTTAGGAGAAAGACAGGGGTCCTCGAAAGATTATTTCTCCTTCGCCAACAAATCAGTTCTCTCCTGCGCAAAACTCCGCTATCCTCTACCCGGGATGACCACGCTGCCTCTTTCCGAACTTCTCGGCGCCACGGTATACGACCCGTCTGGCGCGGCAACCGGGCGCGTGCGCGAAGTAACACTGGCTCCTCAGGAAGATCGCACTCGGATCGCCTCGCTCATTGTTAAAACCAAATCCGGCGATCGAGTTCTTCCCTTCTCCGCTATCTCTTCGATAGACGCCAACGTTCATGCTTCTACCCAGCCCTCTGACTGGCCGGCTGCGAACGGCTCTGAAGGATTATTTCTCCTGGAACGCGATCTTCTGGATCAGCAGGTCATCGACATTAATGGCCGCAAGGTTGTGCGTGTTAACGATGTCGAACTCCAGATCGACTCAGTGACTGAGGCCGGACGCCCTCGCGCCACCATACGCGTCGCCTCCGTCGACATTGGCGCCCGCGGTGCTGTACGTCGGCTTCTGCGCGGACTCGCGCCCCGCACCGCTCTCCATGTTCTCCTGCAGAAGATTCCGCTCCGCACCATCCCGTGGAGTTTTGTCGATCTCATCGAAACCGATCCCGCGCGTCGTATCAAGCTCAAGATTTCCCACGCCGGTCTGGCTAAACTCCACCCCGCCGATATTGCTGACATTGTCGAGGACCTGGCTCCCGACGAACGCGAAGCTGTTTTCCGCACTCTCGACGAAGATGTCGCAGCCGAAACTCTGGAAGAAGTCGACCCCAAGGTTCAGAAATCGATTGTGGAATCTCTGGATTCCGAGCGCGCCGCCGACATCGTCGAGGAAATGGATCCCGATGCCGCCGCCGACCTTCTCGCCGATCTTTCCCAGGACCATACCGAACAGATTCTCGTCGAGATGGAACCGGAGGCCAGTCAAGAAGTCGTGGAACTTCTCGAGCACCGAGAAGAAACCGCTGCTGGCCGCATGACCACAGAATTTCTTGCCCTGCCGGTCACGGCCACGGTAGAGAATGCCATCGGCGTGCTGCGCGAATTTGAAGGCGGAGTCGAAACTGTTGGCACGATTTATCTGGTCGACTCCAAGGGCACCCTCGCTGGCGCTGTCCCGCTCGCCAAACTCGTTCTCGCCCCGCCCCAGACTCCGCTACTGTCACTGACTTCGGAGCCGCTCATCTCCACCCACGAAGCCACCAGCGATAACGAAGTGGCCGAACTTTTTGACAAATACAATCTGGTTACTCTTCCTGTCATTAACGAGCACAACAAACTAGTCGGCGTCATCACCTCTGACGACGTAATCACCATGCTCCGCTCCAAACTGTAACCAGACTTACCCTGTGATCCGCTGTGCCCCCTGTGTTTCAAGCAGTTGAATTTAGATTTTGATTTGTACCTCATGCGGAAGCCGGATTATCTCGATCTCGTTAATCATCGGTATAATCAACAGTTCCTTGGAGAAAGCCTTTGCCTTTCGATGACCTCCGCCAATGGATCGCCGCTCTCGACCGCGCCGGCGAACTGAAGCGAATCCAAATCGAAGTCGACCCCATTCTGGAAATTGCCGAAATCACTGACCGGGTGAGCAAGTCGAAAACTGGAAAACCAGGTGGGCCGGCACTCCTCTTTCAGAATGTCAAGCAGCACCCTGGTTCTCAAGTCCTGATCAACCAGTTCGGCTCTGAGGCACGCATGAAGCTTGCCCTGGGCGTGAATTCCTTCGACGAGTTCGCTGACCGCATTCGCGTCTTCATGGACCTGAAATCCCCGCAAGGATTCCTCGACAAACTCAAAA
Source organism: Candidatus Sulfotelmatobacter sp. (assembly GCA_049589695.1). Classification (GTDB taxonomy): domain Bacteria; phylum Acidobacteriota; class Terriglobia; order Terriglobales; family Acidobacteriaceae; genus Sulfotelmatobacter. The sequence goes on from JBAWBG010000066.1 coordinate 12,603, forward strand.
TGCTTCCGCTCCTCACGGAAGCCGGAAAATTTTTCCCCAAGACCGTCCCTACCGGACCTTGTAAGGAAGTCATCAAGCGCGACAACTTTTCTCTGCTCGACTTTCCGATTCTGCAATGCTGGCCCCAGGATGCAGGACGCTTCATCACGCTTCCGTGCGTCATCACCCGCGACCCGAAATCCGGCAAACGAAATGTCGGAATGTACCGTCTGCAAGTCTACGACGGCCAAACCACCGCCGCGCATTGGCAGAGACAAAAGGTGGCCGCCGAACACGCTCGCCAACGCATGCGTTCCGCCGCCACAAATCATGCGGCGACGGACGCCGCCGGCATATACTCCGCCAGCGCTGCCGTTGATCTCATGGCCCGGACTTCCGGCGGCCAAGTGATCGCCGAGACAAATCAGCCTTCAGGAAAAATGGAAGTCGCGGTCGCCATCGGCACCGACCCGGCCGTAACTTTTTCCGCTATCGTTCCTGCCCCTCCAGACGTTGAGGAATATCTCATCGCAGGATTTCTTCGCGCTGCTCCAGTGGAACTCGTCAAGTGTGAGACCGTCGATTTAGAGGTTCCCGCGACCAGTGAAATTATTCTCGAGGGTTACGTCAATCTCGATGAACTTCGCAGCGAAGGCCCGTTCGGCGATCACACCGGCTTTTATTCCCTGGCCGATCTCTATCCCGTTTTTCACGTCACTTGCGTCACGCACCGCAAAGATCCGATCTATTCGACCACGATCGTCGGCAAACCCCCGATGGAGGACGCTTACATGGGCAAAGCGGTCGAGCGAGTTTTCCTCCCGCTGATGCGGCTCACCGTCCCTGAATTGATCGACATCAATCTTCCCATCGAAGGCGTGTTCCACAATCTGATGATCGTCTCTATCCGGAAGTCCTATCCCGGTCAGGCGCGCAAAGTGATGAACGCCATCTGGTCGCTGGGACAGGCCATGTTCACCAAGTGCATCATTGTCGTGGATGAAGATGTTGACGTGCATGACCTCGCGGATGTGACCCTGAAAGTTCTCAACCATATCGACCCCGAGCGGGACATCCAGTTCACGCTCGGCCCCATCGACTCGCTCGACCACGCCAGCCGCCTCGCCAACTACGGCTCGAAGATGGGCATCGACGCCACCCGAAAATGGCCCACCGAAGGCTTCACCCGCCCCTGGCCCGACGAAATTTTGATGGATGCGAAAACAAAATCTCTTGTCGATAGCAAATGGAAATCCCTGGCCAAAGAGCTAGGGATCGTATAGCTGCCTTTGCTGCGCAAGTTTACTTGGCGGGCAGTTCACCATCAGACTTGCCGGCCAAGCGCAGTTCTCTTGCCTCGAAGAGTCGGTTGATTTCGCTCACTAGTTCCAACAGCTTTTTGGGGTCCTGCTCGACAGCGGCGCGTTCACAAAGCGCCATCCATGTCTCTCCGCTCTGCACTTTCTCGTGCAGGGCGGCTCTTAATTCGGAGAGGATTGGTTCGATCTGGCCGGTATCAGTCGCGGCCAGGGCTTTCGAGCATAAGTCTTGGATGCGGCTTTTAGGGTCTGTCACCATGCGGAATAAGATGCCACATGGTCAGAATTCTTCCGTGCTGTGAATCCTGTAAATTTTGGCCCGCCGCGCACCAGTGAATGCGTGGCGGCCTCTGATCAGTTTCGTAATGCAGCTGTATAACCGCAAAAGCAACTATCAACAGCCGAAAATCGCCGTAACTAAAACTCTACAGATGAGGTTTCTGTTCGGGCGATGCGCGAAATTATTGCGCCCGATGGTGGGCAGCAGACCACGCAGAAAAAAAGTTTCGTTCATCTCCTGCGTGGATGCCGGTCAGCGAATCTCTGGCCTGCGCCAGGAGCGTAGGTTTACTGCGTAAAGCGCAATGCAAAACAGGTTCGCCGGAATGAAGCCGAACTGCGCTGTGCGAAACCCAATCAAACAAAGGATAACGCTGTTGACGCCCGCCAGAATCCATCCCTCCCAATACCGTCGCCCTACTAGAATGGTCGAACCAATGGTAAGCACGCACGACAAATAATCAAGCCTGAACACAACGAAACCCTCCTCGACAACATCGAGTATGGGGCACGAGGGGCCCAGAATCCTGTATCGATGGGCACTAAGGGGGTAACGGAAGTAAGTGTCCAAAAGGTCAACCGAGGTCAGAGTAAATCCACATGCGAACGAATAAGCCTTATGACAGTCTTTACTGAATACTTGAAGTTTCATACTAAAACCCATCGAGCGTATGTACATATCACCCCGCAGGTTGAGACGATAGTAAACCAGAGCGGCGTCAAAGAAGGGATGGTCCTGGTTTCTGCGATGCACATCACAGCCGGAGTCTATGTCAATGACAACGAGAGTGGATTGATCGAGGACATCGATCAGTGGCTGGAACATCTGGCACCGTTTCGCAAGAACTATAAGCACCACGAAACGGGAGAGGATAACGGCGACTCCCACCTGAAGGCTCTGCTGATTCACCACGAAGTGATCGTACCGATCACCGCCGGCAAGCTTGATCTGGGGACGTGGCAGCGAATCTTCTACGCGGAATTCGACGGCCAGCGCGACAAACGGGTTATTGTGAAGGTAATGGGGGAATAAGGCACTTTCAGCGCGTAATAACATCGCCTTCAATTGCGGCGACTGTGAGGAATCCGATCATTCTTTTTCACGCGCGACTGTTGCAGCTTAACTTCAACTATCCCTTAGTTAGCTTTCATCCCTTGTAGTATGCTGATGTGCCTGACGGCGGACCTCTGGACGATTTTGCGTCCGGTTCAACGAGGATTTGGAAAAACATGGGAGACGAAGCTCAAGAGTTACGTGAGAGTGCCGAAAAAGCCAGGGAAGACCGATCTCTGGCAGCCGTGTCTTTGACTATGGCGGTGCTCGCCGTAATGGTCGCGGTGGTGACGCTGCTGGGGCACCGGGCGCACACGGAGGAAGTGGTGCTCCAGGCAAAGGCTTCCGACCAATGGTCCTATTACCAGGCTAAGAATATTCGCCAGCACGAAGATGAATTATTTGCCGATCTCACCGCTACTGTCGCCAACACCGATGCCAGTGCCACGGCCAAGTTTCGTGAAAAATCGGCGCAAGATGCAGATCGCTACAAACATGACAAGGCAGACATCCAGGATGAGGCGCACAAATTGGAGAACGAAGTCGCCATGGAAAGAAAGCGCGCCAACCGCTATGACCTGGCTGAGGTGTTTCTGGAGATCGGACTGGTGATTACTTCCATTACTTTGCTCTCGGGAAGGCGAATCTTCTGGCATTTGGGTATCGTACTAAGCGTGGTAGGAGTGGTGACGGCGATTTCGGGAGCGGTTATTCACTGAGGTAATTTCTAAGAATCAGACTTCCCTCGTCCGAGGCGCGTTTAGGCAAAGCGCTCCCGCAAGACGAAACTTCGGCAGTGTGCCGATTCTTCGGCACGAAGCACCGTGAAGAAAATTCTCCGGGACTCGATAGCAAGCGTCGACGGCAATTGGCCTGTCGGATGCAAGGCTCTCCTATTCGACCGCGAAACATACGGACGTAGCAGTTGGGAGGAGGCTAGGAATGCTCAGCCACTGCGCCAATTCCAAATGCTCAAAACCGTTCCTGAGACTGCGTGAAGGCAGACTGTTTCTGGTCGAAACAGGCTCCACGCAACCGATGCCTCTTAGCAAGCGTTGCTCTCCTCTACAGCGAAAGGCGCCGAAGCGCGTAGAACATTTCTGGCTGTGCGACCAGTGCGCCTCTCTGTGGACATTAGTTCCTCATAGCGTTCATGGAATCGCGTTAATCCCGTTGGGTCAGCCAGCTAGCTGCGAGCCAAGAGCTGACTCGAAAGTGAGAGCAGCCGTTTAAAGCGGCAGAACCGCTTCGCTCGAAGTCGTGACCCAACGTTGCTATCTAGCCTCCGCTGATTCGACGCTGCGGCGGACGGTATCCCATGCCCATGGAGATGTGCCGGGCCGCGTCCTTCAGCGCTTCAAGGATTCGTGGCATGGTTTGCGGACTGACCTGTTGAGTTGTACCGCTCAGACCCAGCCCGGCTTCGATGACGCCCCGATCATTGAACACTGGAGCGCCGACACAACGCGCACCAAGATTATTCTCTTCGTCGTCGACTGCGTATCCCTGCCCCCGAACTTTTTCCAACTCTTTGAGCAGGCGCGGCAGGGTCGTGATGGTTCGGGAAGTCCGTTTTTCCATCCCACTCTTGCGCAGAATGTCTTCCAGTCGACCTTGTGTAATATGCGCCACCAGGGCCTTCCCTACGCTGGTCGCGTGAACGCGCATGCGCCGGCCCACCCAGGTATCCATACGGATAAAACCCTCGGGCTCAACTTTCTCCACATAGACAGCGTCGGGACCGTCCAGAATGGCGAGATGGCAGGTCAGGCCGGTCTCATGCGTCAAGCGGCGCATGATAGGCAGCGCCACGCCGCGGACATCCA
>JBAWBG010000067.1:0-16477 GCA_049589695.1 Candidatus Sulfotelmatobacter sp.
TTTTTGGTGTGCTCTCCGCGCGCGGCGCAGTTTCGTGAGTGGGATGGCTCTCATTCGTCCGTGCGCTATTTTCTGGCTTGGCCGCATTGTTCTTGCCATGAGCGGTCGACGGATGAGCCGCCGTCGCTGGAGCGTGATTTTCCGCGGGGCGTTTTTCCGCGGGGCGATTTTCGGCAGCGTGATTTCCGGCCGGAGCCGAGGCGCGCGCTTCTTTCGGTGACATCTTCGGGGGGTGATAGGGGGCTCCAGCGGCCTTCGCGGGTACTACGCCGCGTCCGCTGAATTCTCCGGGCTTGGGGGTAGCGGCGACTGCGGGACGTCCATGATTATTCGACGCAAACAGAGCGCGATTCTCGCGGGCGGCATGTACTTGCTGTTCTTGCGCCGGTACCGGCGGAGTATGGTGCTCGTGCATGTAAGTTTCCTGCTGCGGCGTGGGGCGCGCCTGAACGCCGCCCTGGCCGCCATTGAAAGCGACGTGGGAATTATTGTTGACGATCACCGTCCGGTTTACGTAGACGTTTCTGATTTCGGTGGTGTTCACATGCATCACGGCAGTGTTGTAGTAGAAAGCGTTGTTACGCCATTCGCCACCGTAAAATCCGTTGCCGCCGTAACCGTATCCATAGTCGATTCCACCGTAAAATCCAACTTGCGGACCCCAATATCCATCGTTCCAAGCGTAGACGCCGTCATTCCAGCCCCAATAACCGGGCGTCCACAATAGCCCTGGCTCGGGCGCTTCCACCCAGGTGCCGGGCACCCAGTAGTAGCCATCATCGTCATCCCAGGCCCAGTAGCCGGGAGTCCACAGATAACCTTCGCCGGGGCATAGAGGTTGTTCGTAAACTGGCAGGGCCGGGGGACCGATGCGCACCGAAATGCCGACTCCGAATTGCGCGGCCGCGGGGGAGGAGAAAGCTGCTGGCAAAACCATCAGCAGTGATGCAAGACCTAAGAGACTTACAAGACGGGGGAGTTTCATTGTGTTTCCTCTGGCCCGGTGGGCTTGCCTTCGCAGCGGCAGCACCACGAGCGGGCGAATCTGGCTCAAAGAAATTCCGGCGCAGATAAGTCCGCAGCCGGCAGTTGAGCCTATTACTTCCGGACTATGTAAACGTCAGAGGTTGGAGTAGGTTGCCGGGCGGAGAGTTGTGTGGATTGTAAAGATTTGTGAGGTTTTTTAGGAGCTGTGGCGGTCAGTTTGTCCGTTTTGACCGTGCAATACGCTCGTCGATCAGCTTTCGGCCGGCAAATCCTTCTTCCTGACCGTGCCAGTGCGTAATGGATTTTTCCCCCATTTTCCAGCAGAGGAGAACTGTGCTGCCTTCCACTTCACAGGGGAAATCGAGCAGGCCGATGTCGATATCTTTTACCTGGACGCCGATGGAATCGATCTCAGCGAGAGCGTCTTTGGCACGCTGTTCCGCTTTGGTGCGCTCCGCCTTGCGCCGGGCAACGGCAACAACATCCACGTGGGTACCGCCATTCAGAAAGATGCGATGGCTGAGTTCCTGCATCTCGCCCTCTACCTCTTCCATGAGCTGTTTGCCGCTTATGGCGTTGCGCAGAAGGGACTCAAGCACGGGAAGGAGCATTTGCGCTTCATCGAGAGTAAACGTGCGGGCGGACATTATTTTCTCTCTTCATTCTACCGCATGTGGGAGAGCGGCATGGGAAATTTGCGGTTCTCCAACAAATTCGTCGATTCTGCAATTGAAAAGTGGCAGGCGTCTCGTTCTGCCCAAAGCCCGCGCTTCGGCGGTTAGTGAGTTCTGCCGTTTGACGGATCGGGTGACGTGGCTGTGTTCAGGTCCACATATAATCGCCGGCTCGCGAGAACTCCGGGAGGGTAACAGTTACCATCACGGCTGTAGCTTGAGCAGTGTGCGGCAACATCTTTGCGCTGGGGCGATTGCGCGAACTGCCAAATTTCGGCAAAGGGAACGCCGCTGTGGGTGGGGCTCGGCGGCGTTTTCGGAAACGCGCAGCCGGGCGCGGGCGGGCATGCATCATTGATTGCCCAGTAGACGATTTTTCTTTCACCGGCGCTCTGGCGAATATCTTCGGCGGTCACGATGTCGGCATCGTCTGCGGCGGGAATGCCCGAACAGTAGATGCCGGCGCGAAATCTGGCGGCGATGACGGCGTCGACCCAGGCGTAGATGTAGGCTTTCTGCTCGGGCAGCATGCGGCCGCCTTGCTCTTGGTCGAGGAAAATAATTGTGTGTGCGGGAAAGCCTTCTAGGTGCGCCGCAGCGATCGCGGCTTTCGCGTCGGACCGTCCGACTCGCGAAGCATTGGCAACGTTCTTGAGTTCCCCGTACAAGCGTCCGTTGAAGAGCACGAGGAAACCGAAACCAGCGGATTCGACGGGGGCGCGGTGGCCAGCCCATGAGTTCGTTCGCTCGCCGGGAGGATTGTTGAGCCAGTATCCGGTGTAGGAGAAAGTTTGGCGCAGGGCTTTCAGGTTGGTATCGCCGGGGTAGGTATTGCGATCGAAGCCGAGGTAGAACATTGTAGGGCCGGGGCTGGACCGAGTTCCGGATTGTTGGGCCGAAGCTATCGCAAGGGCGGCAATGACCATAATGGAGTAGGTAACCTGCTTCACAAGCGTTTATGTTAATTTAACCCGGCGTAAGAGGGGAACTGCTAGAGATGGGCTTCATTCCAAAAAACGCAAAATGGTATCTCGCCGATCTTGTCGAGGAGGTCCGTGTGGCTGGCGAACGACGCAATGTCGTACATACCAACTGGACCTTAATTCGAGCCGATTCCCCAGAGGAGGCACACAAGGAAGCCATCGCCCTCGGCAAGGGGGGAAACACCCAATATAAGAACCTCGACGGAAAAACAGTGACCATAAGGTTCCGCGGTATAAATGAATTGAACGTGATCCATGATGAACTCGAGCACGGCGCCGAGATCGGTTTTAGTGAAAACATTGGCGTAAGCGAGAAAAAGATTAAGGGCTGGATACCACTTAAGCGGAGGTTGGGGGTCTTCGCTCCCATGAGGCCAGTTGAGGGGCCCGATTATGTGAGCGCGGAAATAATGCGGGAAATATGGGAACGCTGGCCGAACCTAGGGGGGCGGCATATGACAGGTCGAAGAAGCAGCGAAAGCGTTGACCGCTACCCACCGATATGGACCATGGTCCTCGACGCGGGCACAAAATCCGGCTCGCCGATGTGGTGGCGTTCCTCTTTTTTTTGCACCACTCCGCGAATGAAATCGGCAAGATCGTTGTCCGAAGCCCCGCGGCGCATCTGGGCATGCAGATCGTGATCCCACACCGAGAACAGGCAGGTGCGGATCTTGCCGTCGCTGGTGATGCGGATCCGGCTGCAATGTCCGCAGAAGGGATGCGAAACGGGGGCGATGATGCCGATCTCGCCGACGCCGTCATCGAAGCGGTAGCGTCGGGCGGTTTCCGAACGCGCGCGCGGGATCTCGACCAAAGGACGGTATTCACCCATGCGCGTCAGAATCTCGTCGAGCGTAACCACCGTATCCGGCGACCAGGTGCGTCCTTCTTCGAGAGGCATAAATTCGATGAAGCGCACGGTGACGCCTTCTTCCCGGGCGAACATGCCGAAGGGGATGATCTGATCTTCGTTGAAGCCGCGCATCAGCACGCAATTCACTTTCAGCGGCCACAGTCCCGCGCGGCGGGCGGCGCGGATTCCGGCGAGAACATGGTCGTAGCCGTTGGCGACGCGGGTGATGCGGGCGAAGCGGTCGGGATCGACGGCGTCCATGGAGACGGTTACGCGTGTCAGTCCCGCATCCTTAAGCGGCTGTGCCATGTCGGCGAGAAGATGGCCATTGGTAGTCAAGGCGATATCGAGCGGCTCGTAGTTCAAACTGGCCATGGAGCGGCGGACGCCCTCGTCCGCCGATGATCGCGTGACGCGACCCCGGACGAGTGCGTCCGGGGCTCCATTTTGCGGAGGACGAAACTTTGAGAGCTCGCGAACAAATTCCACGACGCCCTTGCGCAGCAAAGGCTCGCCGCCGGTGAGGCGGATTTTGGTCACGCCCATCCCGACCAGCACTCGCGCCATACGCAGATAGTCTGCAAAAGGCAAGTCGCCGTAGAGCGCACCCTCATTACCGGTGCGGCAGTAAACACACTTATAGTTGCAGCGGTCGGTGATGGAGATCCGCAGGTCGGTGATGGGACGGCCGAATTTGTCGGTAAGAGGCACAGTGACTCAAGAGCTACCAAAAGTATAGAGCTTGAGGAGAATGAAAAGGTTTCAAGGTTTCGCTGCGACCATATCCTTTTCGATCGCGGCCTCTGCCAAGGGCGCCATTACCTTGAATCCCGTGGCATTCGGATGCAGACCGTCATCGGAGAGATCTTTCTTCATAAGCCCCTTATCGTCGACCATGGAGCTGAAGTAATCGAGATACAGGCAACCATTCGAAGCGCAATAGTCCTTCAGCCAGCGGTTCAGTTCCAGAATTTTGGTCGTAGAGCGTTGCGCGAAGAAATCGTGGGATCGAGCAGTGTAGTTGTAAATCGGAAGCACGGACGAATAGATCAGGCTGATTTCATGCGCGCGGGCAAGTTCCGCCATGGAAGCGTAATTCGCCTCAATGTCTTCAAGCCGCATGGGCCCGGTATTACCGGCAATGTCGTTGGTGCCGGCAAGGATAATCACGACTCTCGGATGAAGATCGATCACGTCCTGGCGGAAGCGAACCAGCATTTGCGGAGTGGTCTGCCCACCGATGCCGCGGTTGATGTAAGGCTTGCCGGGAAAATACTCGTCGAGATGCCAGATATCGGTAATGGAGTCGCCGAAGAAGACGACCCGATTCTCTCCTGGCGCGGGCGGCTTGAGTGCGGCGTCAGCTTCGCGGTAACGCGCGAGTTGTCCGAAATCATCGGTGTAGACGGCGATGCGCGAGGCCCGGTATTGATCGAGTCCGGCAAAACCAGTGGAAGGGATCGTGGGCTGCATGGGCGGAGGCGCCGGTTTTTGCTGGGTGAAAGCAGAAACAGCCACGAGAACGACGAGTACGAGGCATACCGCCGATCGTTGCAACATCAAGTTGCTTCCTCCCTGAATCTAATTTACATCCCGTCATAATTCGGGCCGCCGCTGCCTTCCGGTGGCACCCAGGTGATGATCTGGTACGGATCGGCGATGTCGCAGGTTTTGCAGTGGACGCAGTTCGAGGGGTTCAGGCTGATGCGCTTGCCGTTGGGCTGAGCGGAATCATCCACCATTTCGTATACGTTCGCGGGACAGAAATTCTGGCACGGGCTGCCATATTCCTTCACGCAGCGCGCGTTGCAAATGTCCGTGTCATGGATGATCAAGTGCGAAGGTTGATCTTCTTCGTGTTTGGTGCCGGAGTGATAGAGATCGGTAAGCTTGTCGAACGTAAGTTTGCCATCGCCTTTGGCGGGGCCTAACAAGTGGGCTTCGGCGCCTCCATCAGCCGGTAACTCTGCAAGCTTGTGCATGTGCTCGTGCCCGGCCCTGGCGGGATAACGGTTGCGCAAACCGCGGCCGCCGGTGATCATCTGCAGGGCGGTGTGAAGCATACCGGCATACATTCCGCGTTCGAATCCCTGATGCACGTTGCGCACTTTCCAGAGCTCGTCCTTGATCCAGCTGGATTCGACTTTCTTCTGATAGCTGGCGAGTGTCGCATCCGAATCGTCTTTCTTCAGCGCTTCGCTTCTCAGAACCTCGAAAGCAGTTTCCGCGGCGAGCATGCCGCTCTTGATGGCAAGATGAATTCCTTTGAGGCGCGCGGAATTCAGGAAGCCGGCGGAGTCGCCAAGGATCATCCATCCCTTGCCCGCGACCGGCGGAATCGCCCACCAGCCGCCATAAGGCAGCGACTTCGCTCCGTAGCGAATCATCTTGCCGCCTTCGAGCAGCTTCGCGACCATGGGATGTTGTTTGAAATCCTGTAGAACGTGTTGCGGATCGAGGCGCGGGTCAGGATAGTCGAGTCCAGTGACAAAGCCAAGCGAGACGATGTTGTCTTTCGAGCCGTAGATCCACGCGCCACCGTATTCTTTTGTAGTAAGCGGCCAGCCCAACGTGTAGATCACTTCGCCGGGAGCGATGCGGCCGGACGGAAGCTCCCAAAGCTCTTTTACGCCGACGCCGTACGTTTGCGGATTGGCGTCCTTGGCGAGATCAAATTTATTGATGAGCTGCTTGGTGAGCGATCCGCGCGGGCCTTCGGCAAGAATCGTGATCTTAGCTTGCAAGTCATAGCCGGGCTCGAAGTTCGATTTCGGTTGGCCCTCTTTGTCAACGCCCTTATCGTCGGTCTGAACGCCGATAACACGGTCGCCATCGAACAAAAGCTCGGAGCCGGCGAATCCTGTGAATATGGTGATGCCGGTTTCCTCCACCTTGCCGCCCAGCCACTTTACGAAACGATTCAGCGAGATGACGTAGTTGCCGTGATCGCGAAGCGGCGGCGGGGTTATGGGCAGCTTGAATTTGCTCTTCTCGGTAAGGAAATAAACCGCTTCTTTCGTCACTTTCGCGTCGAGGGGCGCCTCTTTTTCAAATCCCGGAAGCAATTCGTGCATCGAGCGAGGATCGAGCAAAGCTCCAGAAAGGCAGTGCTGGCCGATCTCCCGGGCTTTCTCCAGAACGTAAATATTTTCTTTGCTGAGTTGAGAATCGGGATGAGCGGCGTTGTGCTGATCGATTAGTTGCGACAAACGGAGAGCGCAGGCCATGCCTGCAGCGCCTCCGCCAACAATCACCACGTCGGCGGGCATTTGTGGGCGTTCGACGCCTTCGATGGGTTTGCGGAAGATCAGCATTTAGGACAATTCTCAAATTCGTCCGGTTCAATGACAGGCGCGACAATATCTCCAACGATCTCGGCTGTGCCTATCATGTCGCCCAAGAAACTGCGTCTGTGGCGAGGCCTGCTCACTGCGGGCGAGTGAGCCTCGCCCACAAAATCTCGATTTTCCTGTTTCCGTGGCGCTCGCTTCGTTTTGCGAACTCTCTTCATCATGGCCTCGTCGCCTCAAAAATAGGGTTACTTAGGTAATCTATCTAAAAATTATGCATTTCAGCAGGTTGGGCAATGCAATCTAGAATGAGCCTATAGGGTGGCGGCATGATACACAATATTTTCTTCGACATATTTCTCAGCTATTTGAAATCACTCACTTCGGCTGCATTCAACTGGCTGGCCAAGTGTTTGGTGTCTCAGTTCTGTACACTCTGGACTATCTTGACGCTGCAGATTGGGGATACTGTGTCGTGGAGAGGTGCCAATTTTTTGGTCTTAGAGAAGAGACGCGCCGGATTCGAGTATGAACACAAGATTGTTAACCTGAAAGGAATTAATCCGTGGACGCTCCCATTGCTAACATCCAACCCGGCACTCGTAAGGCACGCACAAGTTTTCTGGTATAGGGGTCGCAATTTGAAAAAGACGGGCCATCCCGAACTGAGGCTTAAGTTATCTCTTTGATCGTGTAAATTAACGTTTTATTCGTTTCTACCCGCCCGCCTTCGCCTTCTTCACTTCCTCGATCAGTGGCGGAACGATATCGAAAAGATTTCCTACAATCGCGTAGTCGGAAATCTCGAAAATCGGAGCTTCAGAATCTTTATTGACCGCGATGATCGTGCGTGAACCTTTCATGCCGACGATGTGCTGAATTGCGCCGCTGATGCCGAGAGCGAGGTAAAGCTTGGGCGCGACCGTTTGTCCCGACGATCCGATCTGGCGGTCCATGGGGAGCCATCCGGAATCGCAGATGGGGCGGGAGGCCGCCAATTCTCCACCCAGAGCTTCGGCAAGTTGTTTGGCGATCTCGATATTTTTCTGTTCTTTAATCCCGCGTCCGACGGAAACAATGATTTCAGCTTGCGTCAAGTCGACAGCTTGCTTGGCTTCTTTAAACACTTCCTGCGGCTTGTTGCGAATTATGCCATCCGCGATTTCAACGTTCACAGTTTCCACCGGGGCTGGGGTTGCGCCCGCTTCGGCCTTGTCGCCACGGAAAGCGCCGTTCTGGAAAGTTGCGAACCAGGGAGCATCACTGTTGAAGGTGACATCGGCGGCGAATTTGCCTTGAAACATCTGCCGGGTGAAAACCAGCTTTCCGTTTTCGAACTTGAAACCAACGCAGTCGCTGATCACCGTGCGGTGCATCGCTGTTGCCAACTTGGGAACGAAGTCACGAACCTGATACGTGTGTGGCATTAGCACGAGTTTCGGCTGTTTGGACTCGATGAGCTGTTTCAGCGCGGCGGCGAAGGCATCGGGAGTGTAAGGGGCGAGCTTGGGCGATTCGACCCCGTATACCTTCGCCACTTTCTTGGAAGCGACTTCGACAGCGATGGGCGAAACCCCCGCGCCAACGACTGCAGCTTCTAAACTCCAGCCTGTGGCTGCGGCGATGGCCTGGCCGGCAGTGATCGTCTCCCAGGAGACGCGGTTGAGTTTTCCTTCGTGCTGTTCGACGACTACTAGGATGGTATCCGGCATAGGTTCTTCTCAGAAAAGCGGCCGAGCTTCGCTCGGCAGAAAGCCGAGGCGGCGGCTGTCCCCACATCAGCACTGCCCACCTCAGCATTCAAAGTACACGCAACTCGTTGCGCAGTTTATCGACTAGCTTCTTCGCGATCTCTGACGGCGAGCCTTCGATGTGTTCCGTCTTCTTGGTTTTCTCAGGAACATACAGGCGTTCGATTTTCTGTAAATTCTCACCAATCACGGATTGCACTTCCGGCAACATTACTTTCCGCAGCGGTTTGTTCTTCGCCTGCTTGATGCCGATCAGCGTGGCATAGCGGAGCTTGTTAATGCCGGATTGAATGGTGAGCACGGCGGGCAGCGGCATGTCGACGAATTGGAAAAATCCCGCCTCGAGCTCGCGCTTCACGCGAATGCCGGAGTCGTTTTTGTCGATCTGCATGATGATGGTCGCGTGCGGCCAGCCCAGCAGTTCAGCCAGGATCACTCCGGTCTGCGCATAGCCGTAGTCGTCAGATTGCAGGCCGGTGAAGATCAGATCAAATTTTTCGTCTTTGATGGCGGTGGCGAATGCCTTCGCGGTATTGAAGGCGTCGAGTCCTACGAAGGCATTGTCTTCGAGATGGATGGCGCGATCTGCGCCTTTGGCGAGCGCTTCGCGCAATACTTGCTGCGAGCGGGCTGGGCCGGAGGTGATGACAACCACTTCTCCGCCGTGTTTTTCCTTTTGGCGGAGCGCTTCCTCGAGTGCGTAGGCGTCAGGTTCGTTCACTTCATAGGAGACGTCTTCGCGGATCCAAGCTGCCGTGTCGTTCAGCTTCAGCGGCGCGTCTTTCTGCGGCACCTGTTTCATACAAACCAGAATCTTCAAACGGGACTCCTTCTATCCTTAAGGCCACGGAACCGCAGGAAAACCCACCAGTATAAATGAGCAATTGGCGATTCGCACTTGGCCGTTCAGGACGGCTTAGATTCATCAACCACTAAGGACACGACGGCGCACGAAGGAATATTCTAGGGGGCCTATTCGGTGAAGACTACCGATTGCACTCCGGAAATCTCGAAGCGCTTGCGGCAGCGCATGTTCTTGCAGGCCATCAGATCGTCTTTGCGCAGCATGTAGGAGCGAGCCTTGGCGAAGCGGGCGCGGTCGCGCTCGTCGGCGCGTCCGCCGAGCTGGCGCTTCTTGGTGCGCACCACCCATGTGACTTCGTACTCGGAGGGCTGGTGGCAGTGCGGACAATTTAAAGTTGCAGGTTTCTTCTCAGTGCGCTCGTCAAAAAAATCGCGTTCTTCCATGGTCGGTCGCCAGTCGCTAGTCTTGGTCGTCGACCGGAGGAGTGATCTTTCGCAACTTCTTTTGCAATCACGGGCCGGTCGAATCAACCGCGAACGATTATTATTGCAGTTTTACGGCAGACAAAGCTATGGCAACATGAGTGTTGGGTGAGAAAGAATTATGGCGCGCAGGAAGAAAGTTAAGAAATTTCAAGCCGTCCAGGCCGTGAAAGAGCTGGCGCGGGAACGGATGGGCGCGCCACCAGCGGCGAAAGTGGTTCCTCACAAGAACAAGGGCCCAGAGAAGCACAAACCTACGCTGGGAAAATTACTAGGAGAAACCGAATAGGGAGGAATATGGTGATTGGGCGTTCAATTGAACGTTGCTGTCACGGTGGTGTCATTTTCTAAGGAAAAGGCACAAGCGGGAGTGCTACCTATGCAACCCCCACTCCAACCTCCAAAAGACGAACTTCCGACAGGAGTTGCAGTAAGCGTGACCGATGTACCGCTTGCAAAGCTGGAACTGCATGTCCCGGCGGTGCTTGCGCAATTCAGCCCGGAGGGCGAACTGCTTACAGTTCCTGTCCCAGAGCCTCCGAAGGCAACCGTCAGTAGTGGACCTGAGCCACCCGAACTGGTGCTGGTAAAACAGGTTACGTTCGCCGTCATGTAGCCGGTAACGATCGCTCCTGATGAGGAGACGCCGGAGGCATCCGCATTGGTCTGTACAGTTGCGGAAATGAGAGTTCCGCCGCAAGAAAGGCCGGTCGCCGTCAGCAAGCCCGTGGAACTCACGGTAAACATCTGCGGGGTGTTCGAGCTCCATGTAACCTGGTTGGTAATATTCTTGGTCACTGGCGGGTGGACATAAGTTCCCATTGCGGTTAGCTGCACCTGAGCACCAGCATTCGCGCTCACGGGAATGTTCGAAGCCCCGATCGTCTCAGTTGAGGGTTGAACACTAATTGAGACCAACTCCTGAGGATCGCCGCAACCGGAAACACAGAGCAGCGAACTTGCGGCGACAATTACTGCAGCCATACCGAACCACTTCCGGCTCATGAAAACTCCTGGGACAGGCCCTGTCACTAAATATTTGAGCAAAGGGAGGAATGGGCCAATTTAGTCAAAAATCCGTGAAAAAGCAATCGTTAATAGCGCGGTTGGACAAGGTTCATCATCCCTTCACCGCCTCCGCGACCACCTTCACAAATTCGCGGATATCATTCTCGGTCGTGTCGAACGAACACATCCAGCGCACAATCGATTCTTCTTCCATCCACATGTAAAAAAAGTAATGCTGCTTGATTTTTTCGATCGAATGGCGTGGGATTTGCGCGAAGACGCCGTTGGCTTCCACCTTCCACACAACTTTTACGCCTGGGATGCGGCTCACTTCTTTTTCCAGCAAGCGGGCCATGCGGTTGGCATGTTCCGCGCTGCGCCGCCAGAGATCGTTGCTGAGCAGAGCTTCGAATTGCGCGGCGATAAAACGCATTTTTGAAGCCAGTTGCATCCCTTGCTTGCGCAGGTAAAGGAAGTTCTCGCTCAACTGAGGGTGGAAAAATACCACGGCTTCGCCGCCCATGATTCCATTCTTCGTGCCGCCGAAAGAGAGGACGTCGACGCCTAAATCGCGCGTCGCGGCGCGCAGGGTCTGGCCGAGCGAGGCGGCCGCGTTGGCAATACGAGCCCCATCCATGTGGAGGAACATGGCGTGCGCGTGGGCAAATTCGGCGAGCGCTCGAATTTCCTCCGCGCGATACACCGTGCCCATTTCGGTAGATTGGGTGATGGAAATGACGCGAGGCTGCGAGTGATGCTCATCACCGATGCCGTGGTAGGCATGGCGTACGGAGTCCAGCGTGATCTTGCCGTCCTGCTGCGGGAGAGGAATCAGTTTGCAGCCGGTGTGTTTTTCTGGTGCCCCGCATTCATCGGTGTAGATATGAGCATAGGCGCTGCACAGGACGGACTGGAAAGAGCGGGTTAAAGCCTGCAGACCGAGAACATTCGCGCCGGTTCCGTTAAAAGTGAAAAAGACTGCGATGTCGGGACCAAAATGTTCTTCAAATTTGCGGACCGCAGAACGCGTGTACGGATCGGCTCCGTAGGCCACTACATGGCCTTGGTTTGCCCGTGCCAACGCAGCGAGAATTTCAGGGTGCACTCCGGCATTGTTGTCGCTGGCGAAGCTGCGGGTAGACTCCGGGGGAATTTGCTCCATAGCGGACCAATGTAGCAGAGTGAGACGGTGGAAGAGGAGAGCGCGGGAACACTATGATTTGCAGCCTGAGTTTGCCTTTCCCTATTTCTTCACTGGTACACAGCGATTATTTTGCGTCCTGGCGGTGGGTAGGTGAATCTTCTAAATGGCACCTAACGCTTGGGTCGTGACGCCGTCTAATTCAGGTTCAAGGCTTCCCCCGAAAGCCTTTTATTCGGTATTGTAGTTCTTCATCATTTCTTGGGACAGGTATCGGTATTCATGGGTATGGGACAGCATAATATTTTGAAGGAGAGTCTCCTTCTGTTGGCGATTGCCTGTACGGGAGCGGCGATCGGGTGCTCGGGCAATGCTCCGACGAATGCGCATGCGAGCGGGCCGCCGGCGATGCCGGTGAAAGTGGAAGTGGCGCGCGCCATCCCGGTGAACGATACCACTGAGTACGTGGCCACAGTGAAATCGCGCGATTCAGCCGTGATTATGCCGCAGGTGGAGGGGCAGGTCACAAAGATTTTCGTCCACTCGGGAGAGATGGTCAAGGACGGTGTCCCGCTGATGGAGATCGATCCGCTGAAGCAGCAGGCCACGGTGAAGAGCCAGCAGAGTTCGCTGGCCGCGCAACAAGCCAATCTGAGCTGGACCAAGCAGCAGTACGAGCGCGCCGAGGGGCTTTATTCTGCCGGGGTTGTCAGCAAGCAGGATCTCGATCAGGCGAAATCGGCGATGGACTCCGCCCAGGCGCAGATGGACTCGCTCGACGCGCAAGTTAGTGAACAACAGGTTCAATTGCACTATTACAGAGTAGTGGCGCCGTGGAGCGGAATTGTTGGAGACATTCCGGTTCGCGTGGGAGACCGCGTCACGACCTCTACGCAGCTTACGACGGTCGACAAGCCTGGAAGTCTGGAAGTGTACGTCTATGTACCGATCGATCACGCCGCGCAGTTGAAGATAAATCTGCCGGTGCAGGTTCTCGACAGCAACGGCAAAGTGATGGCCAACAGCCGCATCAGCTTTATCTCGCCACAAGTGGATAATGCTACGCAAACCATTCTAGTAAAGGCGCGCATCGCGAACAGTAATGACGCGCTGCGTCAATCGCAATTTATCCGGGCACGCATCGTGTGGGGCACGCACGATAATCCCGAGGTTCCTATTCTCGCCGTGTCCCGCCTGGCGGGACAGTATTTCGCTTTTGTTGCCGAGCCTCAGAATGGTGGCTACGTGGCGCGGCAGAAAGCGCTGAAAGTCGGGCAGACGGTGGGGAACGATTACGAAATCCAGGATGGCATCAAGCCTGGCGATAAGGTGATCGTATCGGGAACGCAGTTCCTGCTGGATGGAGCGCCGGTGATTCCGAAAGGCTGAGAAGGCAGATTTCAGCTTTTGGGGCTTCGGGCTTTAGTTCTTAAGTCGCAGTTTTCAAACATTAAGCAAGTAGCGGTTGGCAATCAGAAGCGCAAGTGTCGCCGGTGAGTGGCAGGATGGTTGATCCGCTAAGCGCCAGCTGCTGATTACTAAGCTTTCGCGGAAGCGCGCAGTCCGATTTTCTATGTTCGTTGCTTTCTTTATTCAACGCCCGGTATTCGCTACGGTCTGCGCCCTGCTTATTGTTTTGGCCGGCGCGGCCGTAATTCCCACCCTGCCAATCTCGCAGTTTCCTAACCTTGCGCCGCCGCAGGTGACCGTTTCCAGCGCTTACATCGGAGCCAGCGCGCAGACGGTGGAGAGCGCCGTCACCATTCCGCTGGAGCAGCAGATCAACGGAGCGGAGGGCATGAAGTATATGACCTCCACCAGCGGCAATGACGGCACGAGCGGCATCACCGTCACCTTTGACATAACCCGCGACCCAGACCTGGCCACGGTCGACATCGAAAACCGCGTCAACACGGCACAAGGACGGCTACCCGCCGCCGTGAAAGCGATCGGCATCACGACCGCGAAGAGCTCGCAGAATTTCGTTTTCGGCGCGGCCATCATCTCTGACAACAACAAATACTCCACTTTGTTCATGAGCAATTACCTGGACATTTATGTCAGAGATGCGCTGAAGCGAATTCCGGGCGTAGCTGACGTAATTATTTTCGGCGAGCGCAAGTATTCCATGCGGCTGTGGCTGGATCCGGTGCGCATGGCGGGGCGCGGGTTGACGGCGCCGGACGTGGTGAATGCTCTTTCCGAACAGAATGTGGAAGTGGCGGCCGGGCAGGTTGGCCAACAGCCGGCTCCGCAAGGGCAGCAATACCAGATCAGCGTGCGTGCAGTAGGGCGCCTGAGCGAGGCGAGCCAGTTCGACAATATCATCCTCAAGACGAACGCGGATGGAACGCTGGTCCGCCTGAAGGATGTAGGCCACGCCGAGCTGGGCGCCGAGGATTACAGCTCCGACCTGGAGTTTAACGGTCAGGAGGCCGTTGGCATGGGCGTAACGCAGCTCTCTACTGCAAATGCGCTCGATGTCGACCGCCGCGCGATTGCTGAACTGGCGCGGCTGTCGAAGAGCTTTCCCCCTGGAATGCACTACAAGGTCGCATTCGACACGACCGACGCCGTGGGCGAGTCGATCCGCGACGTAGTTTACACAGTAGGTTCGGCGATCCTGCTGGTCATCCTGGTGATCTTTATCTTTCTCGGTGACTGGAGGACTACGATGATTCACTTCATCGCCACTCCAGTTTCGCTCATCGGGACCTTCATCTTTATAAAATTACTCGGTTTCTCCATTAATACGCTGACGTTGTTTGGCATCACGCTGGCCACTGGCTTGGTGGTCGACGACGCTATCGTTGTGATCGAAAACATTGAGCGCCATATTACCGAGGGGGAGCACAACTCCTACAAAGCGGCGGCAGCCGCCACCGCAGAGATTACCAGCGCCGTCATCGCCACCTCGCTGGTGCTCTGTGCCGTGTTTGTTCCCGTTGCTTTCTTTCCCGGGACCACGGGAATTCTGTTTCGCCAGTTTGCGCTGACGATCGCATTTTCCATTGCCATTTCGGCGTTCAATGCGCTCACCCTGGCCCCCGTACTGGCGGCAATTTTCCTGAGCGGCCCCCACCGCCAAAAATGGTGGTGGCTGCAAAAGTTTGACGATGGAGTGGCCGCCGTCACGCGCGGTTACCGTGCCGTGCTGCATCACGTGCTGGATTACAAGCTGGTGATGGTGGGGCTGTTTTTCGCGGGTTTGGGGCTGACTTATTTTGTATTTACGCGTGTGCCCGGCGGATTCGTGCCGAATGAAGACCAGGGATATTTTATCGTCGTCATCCAAGCGCCCTCCGGGGCATCCTTGGAATATACGAAAGCGATTGGGGAACAGGTTTCGAAGTTGCTGAGCGATGTGTCGGAAGCGGAGGGAACGTTCTCGATTGCGGGCTTCAGTTTTGCCGGCAGCGCTTCGAATCAAGGACTTATTTTCGTTCCTCTCAAGCCTTACTCACAGCGCAAGGGCAAGGAGCATACGGCCTCGGCAATTCTGAACCGCGTGCGTCCCCGTCTGTTTTCGATTTCGGGAGCCATCGTATTCGCCACGCTTCCTCCCGCCGTTCAGGGCCTCGGACAATTCGGGGGCTTCCAATTCGTTGTGCAGGACCAAGGGTCGCACACTCTGCAGGAACTCTCTGACACAACCCACGGCATAATCCGGGAAGCGGCCGCGCGCAAAGATCTGGTTGGTTTGTACACGCCGTTTACCGCGAACGATCCGCAATTTCTTGTGACCATCGATCGTGAAAAGGCGAAGAGTTTACACGTGCCGCTCTCGCAGATCACCGACACGCTGGGCGTCTATATGGGGTCATCGTATGTGAACGATTTCGATTTCAACAATCGGTCCTATCGCGTCTACGTACAGGCGGACAAGCAATACCGCTCCACGGAAGAGGACATGAAAGAGTTCTACGTCCGCTCCGACAGCGGGGCGATGATCCCTTTGGACAATCTGATCAGCATCACACAGACGACAACGCCGCAAGTCATCAGCCACTACAACCTGTTCCGCTCGGCGGAGATCGATGGCTCGGCTGCTCCGGGGTACAGTTCTGGTCAGGCGATCGCGGCGATGGATCAACTGGCCAGCAAAATGCCGCAGGGATTTTCCTATAGCTGGACGGGGCTGTCGCTTGAAGAGTTGCAGGCTGGGGGAACGTCGCTGATTTTATTTGCACTCGGAACGCTCGTCGTATATCTCACACTTTCGGCGCAGTATGAAAGCTTCGTGCTGCCGTTCATCGTGTTGCTCGCCGTTCCCATGGCGTTGCTGGGCGCACTAGGAGCGCAATGGATTCGCGGGCTGGAGAATGATGTCTTCTGCCAGGTGGGATTGGTGATGCTGGTTGGGCTCTCCAGCAAGAACGCGATTCTGATCGTGGAGTTCGCCGAGCAATTGCGCGGACGCGGTATTCCTCTCGTGGAGTCGGCGGTGCAAGCGGCGGCGATTCGTTTTCGCCCGATCATCATGACATCGCTGGCATTTAT
>JBAWBG010000068.1:0-2263 GCA_049589695.1 Candidatus Sulfotelmatobacter sp.
GATGATTGGTTACCGAACCGGGAGTCAGTTTGTGCACGGTGAAGAGTTGGGCTTGGTACTCGCGGATGTGCCGCGGTCCCAGGCGATCGGGCGAGCAGTGGAAGTGCTGGGCGAACCGCTCGATGAAGCGAATGTAACGCTGTGTGGTCGTCTCAGAGTAATGACGTCGCTGGAGTTCCTCCAGCATCATTTTGCGTAGATGGGTCACAGGGACACCTCCTTGTGACCCACAAATTATCTGAACCGAAAATCAGGCTGCCGACACGACCCACGCGGCAGCGTCCGCCGAGCTAGCGGCTTCGTTCTCACGGGCAACCCGGAAGTTATCCGTTCGTCCGTCGGATTAGTACCAACGCGCACGGGACCTCCAATCCGAGCGTATTCTGTGCGGCCGGAAGGATGATGCAATCCCGACTCTTCGGCCGAGTGAAATTGCGATTTGGCGGCAACCGATCTCGCGCGCGATACCTTCTCTTTCTCTGGCCTATTGACCTGGCTCGTTCGGCGGTGTGGCGCCGCCTCAGGAGCGGGAGAGGTGAGACTAGGCTACCTACTGCGCTGAACTCGCAGTGAGCGTCGTATGAACAGCTCTGGAACGCACTCGCAGCTGCGCGGCGACGATCGCGTGTGTTAGCAAGTAGAAGGGCACAAGTACCGTGGGCACCAGGGACAGCGGCAGGTACTGCATCGCCTGCGACCCCACACCGGCGTGGATCAGTTGCAGCGGGCTGCCTGCCGCCGAAGTAATGCCCAGCCCAACGGCCACAACGAGGTCAAGCGTTCCAAAGGCGTTCCATCCCGCAATCGTGCGCACCGAGGGCTCCTTGGAACGGGCAATGCTTAGCGCAAGCGGAATGGCCAGCGCGCCAGTGATCATATCGCCCAAACCTGCAAAGAATGGGAATGGTCCACTCAGGCTTCCTGTGATGAAGTCCAACAGAAAGAGGACACCGAGGATGCGCATCGCATTTAAGCCGACGAGCAGTTGCGGCGGAATTCTGAGGAGGGAGGCGCGTATCTTTTCGCTGGTCAACGCCAGCACGCCGGCCGTCAGCAGCGGCACGGCGAACAGAACACCGATCAGCGGCGCGGGAAGGTTTGGCGAGAACGCCAGCCGGCCCGTTGCGCCGAGGAACACCGCCAAGCCTACCCATCCCCCGCCAACGGCCGCAATCACGAGGCGGCGGGCGAACGAGCCGGAAAGCGCCTGCGTCACCGCAACCAGATCAACCGCGATGACAGCCATTGTGACGATCGAGCCGGCGAGATCTAACGGAATCACTGAATGAGACATCGAAGTTCTCCTTTCAGACCATAGGATGATATGTGTCATCCTATGGATTCGGCTTTTTACGGCCGCTGGAAAAAGTGGGTTGAGTCGTGGGATGACTACCGGCATCCTATAATCAGTCATGCGTTACCAGTCTGAACATAAAGCGGAAATCCATCGGCAAATTGTGAAGGAGGCCTCCCGGCGCGTTCGCGCCGAAGGATTGCATGGTGCGGCCGTTTCAACCGTGATGCGGGACTCTGGTCTGACCCACGGCGGCTTTTACAAGCATTTCGGGAGCAAGGACGATTTGCTGGTAGAGTCGTTGCGCGACGGCTTCGCGGAGATCGCCAGTATCCTCGCTCGCGCGGCCGAACAGGCGCGGCCGGGCCAGGAGTGGAAGGCCATTGTGAAAACCTATTTGCGCCCGGAAATGTGCGACTATCCCGAACGCGGCTGTCCGCTGCCGGCCCTCGCGCCCGAATTAGCGCGGGCAGATCCGGCGATGAAGGCTCAGATTGTCGGGGAACTTGTGAAGTACAGAGACCGCATGCTGCCGTTTATGCCTGGCCGGCGCGCCGCGGACAAAGAGCGGGCCTTCTTTGCTATCTTTTCAACCATGATCGGAGCAACGGCCCTCAGCCGCATCCTTCCTGCTCAGGCGCGAGCCCGGGTGCTTGCGAGCGCTCGCGATTTTCTTCTGCGCAGCTTTGATCATCCATGGTCAGCCTCATGAGCCTTCGCCCCAGCTTTCCCCTTACTGACAGATTACGAGCGGCTTGCACTGAGAGGGCAAAAATAGGTCCTCCTAAACGCGCAAGTATCCACGATCTTGTCTCCAGTCTAGCCGACTTCCCGTTACCAATCTGGTCAAGTTCCTCGAAGGCCGTTTCTAGATAATTTCCGGGTTGGCGACGGTACGAAAGCTGAGGCGAGTCGCCATATCGATGCCGCCCGATTGCGGGATCGTGCCCTTCAACCGGCATCAGGCGC
>JBAWBG010000069.1:0-24037 GCA_049589695.1 Candidatus Sulfotelmatobacter sp.
TCCTTCAAACGCATCCCAGATTTTCCGATCTTCAACACAGGTGCGAAGTTCCTGCTCCGCTATATGTCCAAAAGGAGGATGGCCTAAGTCATGGGCTAACGCTGCTGCTTCCGCGACGTCTGGGTTAACGCCATCGTCCTCGTCCGCAGGCGCGGATCATTGGGCGTCCGGACTCGCTGTTTACTTTCCGAGCAGCGAAGTCGATTATCAGTGCGATAGCGATAAGAGTGGCTATGACATAGAGGCGGTACGTGCTGGGGTTGTCGCATTCCCTCCGGAGTTTGTTGAAACGAGGGGTTGGGCCGATCTTTTGCATGAATATCTAGTGACGCGGCCTTCGCCCAGTTCCCATCCAGATTATTAAATGGCGACGCGTCGATTCCCCCATGAAAGGTAAATCGTATATCACCCCATCACCCGTGCCCCGCTCGCAATCCCAAGTGATCCCGTAGACATTCCGGGTGTAGCATTTTCCCCTCAGGTCATAGTACCCCATCCACCGTTTGACCCTTCTTTTCTCGCGCCTGTAAGATCAAACTTCATCAGCATCGACGGCCGTCGTCCAAACCATGGGGCAAATCAATACATAGAGAAAAGTTCTACCCTGTGACCTCTGTGTCCCCAGTGTTAAAGGTTTTTCGTTTGACCGCCAGTTGCTGATTGCCGACATGCCCCACGACCTACCCAAATCTTACGAACCGGGCGCCATTGAAACCCGCTGGGCCGACTACTGGATCAAAGAAAAACTTTTCTCCGTCCCCACGCCGCCCAAAGGCCAGCCTGACGAAGAAAAGACGCGGCCCGTCTTCACGCTGCTGCTGCCGCCGCCGAACGTTACCGGACGCCTGCACATGGGCCACATGCTCAACCAGACTCAGATGGATATCATCGTCCGCTGGCATCGCATGCGCGGCTTCATCACCCTATGGCTCCCCGGCACCGACCATGCCGGCATCGCCACGCAAATGATGGTGGAGCGCGATCTCGCCAAAGAGGGCAAGAAGCGCCGCGACCTGGGCCGCGAAAAATTCATCGAGCGCGTGTGGGAATGGAAAAAGCTCTACGGCGGCGCCATCCTCGACCAGATGAAACGCCTCGGCGCATCCGTCGACTGGGACCGAGAATACTTCACCATGGACGAAAATCTTTCTCGCGCCGTGCGCGAGGTTTTCGTCCGCCTCTATGAAGAAGGCCTGATCTACCGCGGCAAATACATCGTCAACTGGTGTCCGCGCTGTGAGACGGCCATCTCCGATCTCGAAGTCAAGCACGAAGAGGTCGCCGGAAAACTCTGGGAAATTCGCTATCCCGTCATCGGAACGGCGGAGTTCATCACCGTCGCAACCACGCGTCCGGAAACTATGCTTGGCGATACCGCAATCGCCGTGAATGCCAAAGACAAGCGCTACACGCATCTCCACGGCAAGAAAGTTCTGCTGCCGCTGATGAATCGCGAGATCCCCATCATCGTTGACGAACTCGCCCAACCCGAGTTCGGTACCGGTGCCGTAAAAGTGACGCCCGCCCATGATCCCAACGATTTCAAAGCCGGCCAGCGTCACAACCTGCCGCAAATCGACATCATGGACGAGCACGCCCACATGAACCACAACGCCGGCGCGTACGCGGGGCTGGATCGTTACGAAGCTCGCAAACGCATCCTCGCCGACTTACAGGAGCTGGGATTTCTCGTCGCCGAAAAAGATTACACGCTCTCTCTCGGCAAATGTGAGCGCTGCGGAACGGTAGTCGAGCCGCGCCTCTCCGAGCAATGGTTCATCAAAATTCAGCCGCTCGCACAAAAAGCAATCGAGGCCGTCGAAAGCGGCGAGATCACCATCGTTCCGGACAATTACAAACAAATTTATCTGAACTGGATGAACAACATCTACGATTGGTGCATCTCGCGCCAGTTGTGGTGGGGCCACCGCATTCCCGCCTGGACCTGCGACCATTGCAAACATGTGATCGTCGCGCGCGAAGAACCGCTCACTTGCCCAAAATGCGGCAGCACAAAGTTAGAACAGGTTTCTGACGTGCTCGATACCTGGTTCTCCTCCGGTCTTTTACCCTTCACCACGCTGGGCTGGCCGGAGAAGACGCGCGATCAAGCGGTCTTTTATCCCACTTCGCTGCTAATCACGGCCTACGAAATTTTATTCTTCTGGGTCGCCCGCATGATCATGTTTGGCTGCCACTTCATGCAGGGACACGAACAGGATCCCGCAATCAAAAGGGCCAGCGGCTGGGCCGATAAGAAGAATGACAGCGTGCCTTTCCGCCAGGTCTACATTCACGCGCTGGTCCGCGACGCCGACCGCCAGAAGATGTCGAAGACCAAAGGCAACGTGATCGATCCGCTCGAAATTATCGAGCGCTTCGGCACCGACGCGACGCGCTTCACTCTGGCCGCCATGGCCGCTCCCGGCACCGACATCGCCTTCAACGAGAGCCGCACCGAAGGCTACCGCGCCTTCGCCAACAAAATCTGGAACGCCGCCAGATTCATGTTCATGAATGTAGACAGAATCGGCCATGGAGCCGCGGGCGCCCTCGCCCGCGGACTCTTACCAAAGGCAAGCGGAATTTCTGCGTTCCAGCCCTCCACCCTCGAAGACCGCTGGATTCTCTCCCGCTTCAATCGCGTCACTGCCGAAGTGAACGAGGCTCTCGCCACCTACCGCTTTCACGAAGCCGCCAACCGCATATACGATTTCTTCTGGGGAGAATTCTGCGATTGGTATATCGAGCTGATCAAGCCGCGCCTCAATTTCGAGGAAGGCTCGGACAAAACGCAAGCCCGCATTGCATGCGCAAACCTGGTGAGTGTTTTCGACGCTTCTCTGCGTCTTCTGCACCCGATCATGCCGTTTATCACGGAAGAAATCTGGCACGCGATCTACGAAGCTCAGCCGCCGCTCAAGTCGATCGCCCTCGCCGCCTATCCCCAAGCGGACGAGAAGCAATTTGATCTGACCGCCGAAACCGGGATGGCAATCCTGCAGGATTTAATCGTGAATGTTCGAAACGTACGCGCGGAATTAAAAGTCGAACCCAAAGTAAAGGTCCCGATCGAAATCTTTGCGCACGAGCCAAAAATCCGCGCCATGATCGAACAGAGTCACAGCGCCATCGAACGTCTCGGAAATGTGGAGAAGATCGCGTTCGCAGAAAACTCGGTAGCCAACCAGGCCGGAACCCGTAGCACCGCGCGCTTCGATGTCCAAGTTATCTATGAAAGAAAGATCGACGCTGCTGCCGAGTGCGAACGTTTGAAGAAAGAACTGGAGAAGATGGAAAAAGAGTTCGCCAACAATCAGCGCCAGTTAGGCAACGAGCAATTCCTCGCGAAAGCTCCGGAAAAAGTGGTGGAAGGTTTACGAAGACGTGCGCAGGAACTCACTTTGCTGGTCGACAAAACAAAAAGTAAAATGAATGAACTGGATTGCAAACAGCCGTCGTAGAGACGTAGGTTGCTCAGCAATTCTTGTGATCCCTAGCGACGTTGCAGCAGTGTCTGTAGCTTATGGACTTTAACAGCCGACGCATCACTTCGATCATTGAGAACGCGCTGCTCGAAGACCGCGCCACCAGCGACGCCACCAGCTACGCCTGCATCGATCCCAACCAGCGTGCCTCAGCCACAATTCTCGCCAAACAGGATTGCATTCTTGCCGGCATCGGCAGCATTGCCCGCATCCTCGACGTTTACGCCGCCCTCGACGGCGCCGTCACCTCGCACTACGAAGTCACCACCCATCCCGAGATTTTCGATGGCGTGCGCCTGCACAAGGGCCAGTCTGTCGCCGTCATCCGCCACAATGCGCGCGTGGTTCTTTCCTGTGAGCGCGTCATCCTGAATTTTATGCAGCGCATGAGCGGCATCGCCACCGCGACCCGCAAATTCGTCGATGCCGTCTCCGGCACGAAAGCTCGTATTCTCGATACGCGCAAGACCGCTCCCGGCCTGCGCGTGATCGACAAATACGCCGTACGCTGCGGCGGCGGACAGAATCATCGCCTCGATCTTTCTGACGGAGTCTTGATCAAGAACAATCACATCGCTCTCGCCGGCGGAATTGTCCCCGCCCTCGAGCGTGCAGTTCGCAACCGTCGCGGCTCTCAGCCCATCGAGATAGAAGTGCGCACGCCCCAGGATCTCGACGATGCACTCGCGCACGGTGCCGAAGCCATTCTCCTCGATAATATGTCTCCCGAAGACGTTCGCCGGGCCGTCGAACGCTGTGCCCAACTCGAACGCCGCGTTCCACTGGAATGCTCCGGCGGAATCCGACTGGAAAACGTTCGCGCCTACGCCGATACCGGCGTCGATTTCATCTCCGTCGGCCTGCTCACTCACTCGCCCCAAGCCGTAGATATGAGCATGCGCGTCACACCCGTATAAGTTTTCCTTGGTGAACCTTAGTGCCCTTCTTGGTAAGGGCCGTTGTTTGTGCTTTTCCCCCGCGTCCCGCATAATTCCGAAATCAAGAAGCAAACCAAAAGTCGTGCAGCGGGGCGGCGTCTCACTCCCGCGAAAGCGGGCGAGCACCCGAATGAATCCACCGACATTCGTCTCGGCCGCATCGTGCGCCTATTAATGGAGCACGCTACAGTCGTCGTCAGCGGTACCAAAATCGCGCAGGAAATTTCTTCCAACCGGTCCGAAGTCTGGCGCCTCATCCAGCAGTTGCGTGGCTTGGGAGTAGATGTTGCCGGCCACCCGGCTACGGGGTATCAACTCAAGTCGATGCCCGATCTTCTGTTGCCTGAGATTCTTGCCCCGTTGCTGCGCGGCACAATCTTTAGCGAAAAGCTTCATCACTTCTACAAAATCGGCTCTACCAATACCACAGCCATGGCGGCCGCTGCCGGTGGCGCACCCGAAGGCTCCGTGTTTCTCGCCGAAGAGCAGACCGCAGGCCGCGGCCGCGGCGCGCACACCTGGCAATCCGCGCGTTCCACCGGAATTTATTGCTCAGTGGTGCTGCGCCCGGCGCTCCCGCCCTCGGATGTGCTCGTCATGGCCTTGGCGACCGGTCTAGCAGTTCGCGCGGCAATTGAATATGTTGACGCGCGAGTGAATCTCGACCTGAAGTGGCCTAACGACGTCCTCATCTCCGGCAAGAAAGTTTGCGGCATTCTCACCGAGATGAACGCCGAAGCTACTCGCGTCCGGTATATCGTCGTCGGAATCGGCATCAACGTAAACCAGGCAAGCTTTCCGAAAGAACTTGAGCCCGAAGCCACTTCTCTACGTTTATCCAGCGGCAGTGAATGGTCGCGCGTGGAACTGACCGCAGCTTTGCTAAAATCGCTGGACCGGGAATATCGTCTGCTGCTCGAACAGGACGACTCCCGCCGGTCGATTCTTAAACGCTTTTCCGAGCAGTCGTCGTGGGTTCGCGGAAAGCAGGTCCGCATCGAAGAAAATGGATTCACGATCGAAGGCACCACGGAAGGCCTCGACCCACGCGGCTTCCTTCAAGTTCGCAATACGCGCGGCTTGCAGACAATTTTAAGCGGCACCGTAAGATCGTTTTGAAAGGCGCGCCTTCAACCGTGCCAGCTGGAGGGATTGACGCTGGGGCTTTAACCACTGAGTAAGCAACGATTCGCAGAGTTAACTGATGCTCTTCGTCCTTGATGTCGGCAACACCAACACGGTTCTCGGAGTTTTCGCCCGGGCTGCGACCCACTCCGCCGCTGACTCCGATGCTGCGCCGCGCTATGACCAACTCGTCGCCAACTGGCGCGTTGCCACCCGCCAGGGCAGTACCGTGGACGAGTACGGCGTCCTGTTTCGCAATTTGTTTTCGATGGCAAGTCTCGAAGCCGCAGGTATTCACGGCATCGTGATTTCATCCGTCGTGCCTCCGCTCGATCCCGTTCTCCGCCAGGTATGCGAGCGCTACTTCAATTCCAAGCCGCTGCTGATCGAGCCCGGCGTGAAAACCGGCATGCCGGTCCAATATGACAATCCTGCGGAAGTCGGCGCCGACCGCATCGTCAACGCCGTGGCCGCATTCGAAAAGTATGGTGGCCCTTGCGTGATCGTCGACTTCGGCACCGCCACCACTTTCGATTGCGTTTCCGCAAAGGGCGAGTACATGGGCGGAGTGATCTGCCCCGGCATTGGCATATCCGCCGACGCTCTGTTCCAGCGCACCGCTCGCCTTCCCCGTGTCGAGATTCGCAAGCCTGCCCGCGTCATCGGCACTAACACGGTTGGCAGCCTGCAATCCGGCCTTTACTACGGATACCTCGGCCTGGTCGATGGCATCCTCGAACTTCTGCTCAGCGAACTGGGCGCAGAAACAAGAGTGATCGCCACCGGCGGCCTTGGCCCCATGATCGGCACGGGTTCGAAATACATCAAGCGCGTCGATGATTTTCTCACTCTCGAAGGTCTGCGCATCATCTGGGAGCGGAACTCTGCCACGCGCTCTGCCCACGCGCCGAAATCCGCGCAGAAAGCATCCAAAAATTCCCATCGCTGAGCCATCGTGGAAAATTACTTCAATTACTTCACCGACATCGAGGAGCAGTTCTTGCGCCGGCGCGGAGGCGGACTGCTACTCACCACGCTGGACTGGGCACTGATCGAAACCTGGAAGGATGCCGGCATTCCGCTCGAAGCTGCACTTCGCGGAATCGATGCGGCTTTCGATCGCTACGATCAGCGTCCCTCGAAAACAAAAAAAGTGAACAGCCTCGCTTATTGTTCGCAGGAAGTTCTCGCCGCCGCCGAAGACATGAAGGAAGCGGCGGTCGGCTCATCGGCCAGCTCTCTGGCCGAAGACCAGCCATCGCCAAAATCAAGCGCAGGACAAGGCTTTGACCCCGCCATGATCGCGGCGTTCTTGCGTCGCAATGCCGATCGTCTATGCTCGGCAAAGTTGCCGCACACTTCCGCAATATCCATGCAACGCGTCGCCGAGAACACAGCCGACACGCTTTGCCAACTCGCGGGAGAAATCGAAACGGCGAAAACAACCTCGCGACTCGAAGACCTGGAGCGCCACCTCACCGTGCTAGAAGAAAAACTTTTTGCAGCATTGCTCGCGGCCGCGCCAGACGAAGAAATCGTCGCAGTGCGTGCTCAATCCGATCGCGAACTCGCTCCCTATCGCAGCAAAATGGCCGCGGCCCAAATCGCCCAACTGCAAACGCAATACGCTCACAAGCGCCTTCTGGAAAAATACGGTCTACCGCGCCTCAGCTTGTTTTACATGTGACCGAATTGATCCGCGATCGTACCGTTTTCATTGGTTGTGTCAGACTGAGGCTGCGCTCGGAACGGAAACATTTCACTATTACCGGAAAAACCACAACCGCATGCGGTACCGTGGAAGAGCGGTGCTTTAGCGCCGCGTAGAGCGCGCAACTGCTGCGGGCTTTAGCCCGGGAATCTCTATCGATTCAATGACCCGCTCCTTCGATGCACTCATCCTCGGCGGTGGCGCTGCCGGCCTGATGTGTGCCATCGAAGCCGGCAAGCGCGGACGCCGCGTCGCCGTGCTCGAACACGCCGATCGCCTGGGAAAGAAAATCCTCATCTCCGGCGGCGGTCGCTGCAATTTCACCAATCTCCATTGCCAGCCGGAAAACTTTCTCTCTTCCAATCCGCACTTCGCCAAGTCGGCATTAGCCCGCTACACTCCCGCCGATTTCATTGAACTGGTCGAGAAGCACGGCATCCCCTACCACGAAAAAACTCTGGGACAGCTTTTCTGCGACCGCTCCGCCCGCGACGTCCTCGGCATGCTCGAAGCCGAATGCCGCGATGCCGGAGTCTCCGTCTTTCTCAATACGAAGATTGAGCATGTCGAACGAACAAACGATTTCGTCGCACACACGCTCAGTGCTGAGTTCAGAGCCCCGGCTCTCGTCGTCGCCACCGGTGGTCTCTCGATCCCGAAAATCGGAGCAACCTCATTTGGCTACGATCTTGCCCACCAGTTCGGTCTCTCCATCCGCGCCCCTCGTCCTGCCCTCGTGCCGCTCCTGCTGAGCCTCGAAGATTCTTCCCGCTACTGTGATCTTGCCGGCGTCTCAACCGAAGTGATCGCGTCTTGCGGCGCGCAGCAATTTCGCGAAAAAATGTTGATCACCCATCGCAGCCTCAGCGGTCCCGCGATCCTGCAAATTTCCTCCTACTGGAAAAAACCACAATCCATCTTCATCAACCTCGTCCCCGGCCTCGAAGTTATCGCCACATTTCACGATCCAAAAACGCCGAGAAATCTCGCCACCCTCCGCGCAGAGTTGCGAAAGCTTTTCCCTCACCGACTCGCAGACCGTTGGTTGGAATTACACGCGCCGACTTCCTGGACGAATCAGGCGCTCGCAGATTTCGAAAGGCAATTGCATGCCTGGTCCATCTCTCCAGCCGGAACCGAGGGCTACGAAAAAGCAGAAGTTACCGCTGGCGGCATCGACACAAACGAGCTCTCCGCCAAAACCATGGAAAGCCGCAAAGTCGCCGGCTTGTTCTTCATCGGCGAAGTCGTCGACGTAACCGGCCATCTCGGCGGCTTCAATTTCCAGTGGGCGTGGTCCTCCGGCGCCGCGGCGGGACGAGCACTCTGATATTCGAACCAGCGATTCGAATTCCACCGAGCGCAGCAGCTCAACTTGAGCTGTCGTTCCCATTTTGGGGATTTTTAGCCGAAAGTACTACACGACCAACCCTATTGGCTTACGGTCACCGAATTGCTACTTCTAGCATCGAGGATCGAACACTATGGCGCAGCTAATCGACGAGCCTGAGGGCTGGCGGCATTTGCAGGACATGGCGCAGCGAGAAAAGGATCCGCAGTTGCTCGCATCTATCATCGATAAAATGAACCATCTTCTCGATCAGCACGAGTGGAAAGCCCCGATGGAGACATACCCGCACCCACGACTTAGCAGGACGTCCGACCGCGAGATCAGACTCGAAGTGGATACGGTTCAGCTCATAAAGTAAAGTGAAGGGTTCAGCCGCTGAATGTCGCCTGGGTGTACCGCTGCAGTTTGCTTCTTCTCATGCCGTAGAATCTACTCTTGCTCCTGAACATTGAAAAGCTCATCTATGGCGGCGACGGGCTCGCCCGCCTCCCCGCCGATGCCCGCGGAAAAGGCAAAGCCGTATTCGTTCCCTTTGTTCTCGCCGGAGAGAAAATAGAAGCCGCGCTCTCCGAGGAGAAGCCCGGCTTTGCCCGTGCCCAGCCGACTGCAATCGTAGAACCTTCCCCGCAACGCGTCTTACCACCATGCCCACATTTCGGTCGTTGCGGCGGATGCCATTACCAGCACACCTCTTACGCACACCAACTAGAAATCAAGAAGGAAATCTTGCGCGAAAACCTGCGCCGCATTGCCAAACTCGAACTCCAATGCGAAATCGACGTCCAGCCCTCTCCGCCCTGGAATTATCGCAATCGCTCGCGCCTGCAAGTTCGCACCCGTCCTGCCTTCGCCGCCGGATACTTCAAGTTCGCCTCTCACGAACTTCTTCCCGTCGAGGAATGTCCCATCAGCTCGCCGCTGATTAATCGCGCCATCGCCACCCTGTGGAAATCTGGACTCGCGGGGCGAGCAGTAGAAGGCGTGCGTGAAGTTGAATTCTTCACCAACTCCCATTCCGAGGGGAATGAAACCAAACTTCTGCTCGAGTTTTTGTGCGCACCCGAGGCGCGCCGTGCCGCCGTTCGCGCCTGGGCCGAAGAATTGTGCGCCGCGATGCCGGAAATTGCCGGCGTAGTGGCATTTCGCGAGCCGCAAAAGGGGGCGCAGGAGCCACTGGTCTCGGTCGGCGCGTGCGAATTGATTTATCAGACCAAGCTCAACTCTTACCGCGTAAGCGCCGGTTCTTTCTTCCAAACCAACCGCTTCATGATTGACGAACTTGTCCGGGTTGTCACAGGAGGCTCTACCGGCGAACTTGCCCTTGACCTCTACGCCGGTGTCGGATTGTTTTCCACAGCCTTGGCTCGTAACATCCGTCACATCGTTTCTGTGGAATCGTCACAGACAGCCGCCAAAGATCTTCAATACAATTTGCCCGTGACCGCAAAGACGGTTCACGCCGCAACCGAGCATTATCTGGCTGGGCTCGGAGTTAAGGGGCGGGCCGGAC
This sequence comes from Candidatus Sulfotelmatobacter sp., assembly GCA_049589695.1. Lineage (GTDB taxonomy): Bacteria > Acidobacteriota > Terriglobia > Terriglobales > Acidobacteriaceae > Sulfotelmatobacter. Next base: position 10,124 of record JBAWBG010000069.1, read on the forward strand.
CTGGTGCCCAAGGTGGCGCAGTCCAACGCGGCGCAGTCGGAGAAGGAGCATTCCTCCCCCATTTGTTCCAGCCCGACCTAGTGGTGGTCGACCCGCCCCGGGGCGGATTGGGTGATCGCGTGGCGCGTTTACTTGCGGATGCGGGTGCGCCGCGCATCACCTATGTGTCCTGTGATCCGGCAACTTTGGCCCGCGATCTGGTACCGCTTCAGAGCGCAGGCTATCGTGTCGATCAGGCTCACTTAATCGACTTGTTTCCTCAAACCTACCACTTGGAAACCGTCCTGCACCTAAGTCGCTGAACACGATTCGCCGAACATGATTCGCTGACTATCGACCGCTGCTGAAAAGCTGATCTGCCTAATGTGGGGACAGTCGCCCTCGGCTGTCCGCCGAGCGCAGCGAGGCCAAGCTTTTCTGCGGACCTCAGCTTGACCTCAGCGTAATTTTTGAGGTCCACGCATGCCCACGCTTCCACAACTTACGCCCCCTGAACCTCCGTCCCCGCCAAACGAATTCCAGTTCAAGCCCACTCGCCAGCCCATGCTCTGGGCCGCCCTGGCCTATTCGGCGGGAATCATCGCCGGTACTCACCTCTCTCGCCCCGCATCCTGGTGGATAATCACAGCTTCCGTCTTCCTCGCCGCAGCACTCTATTTCCTGACCAGAAAAAAATTCCTCGCCACAATCTTGGCGTTGGCAACATTTTTCTTCGCTGGAGGTCTTCATATCCAGCTTGGAGATTCTTCCACTCTCCGAGATACAAGTCTCAACCCCTTCGCCTACGGCCCACCAGTTCAGCTAACCGGCCACGTCAAACGCGAAGGCAGATCGCGCGATGCATCTTCAAATGAGTTGAGCCAAACCGTCGACGTGGAGGCGGAAGAGATCGTCACCGAGAACGGTGCGCGAATTTCCGTTCACTCCGGAGTGCGGCTGAGTATCTATCAGTCTATCGATGACTCTCGCCCGAACTCACCCGCTCCACTCCCGATGCGCCTCTTCCACTACGGCGAGCGCCTCCGTCTGCCCGTCAAACTCAAACTCCCCCGCAACTTTCGCAATCCCGGAGCCTTCGATTACGAAGCCTACCTGGCGGAAAACGGCATCGCTGCGCTTGCCTCCGCCAAAGCCGAGGATGTCGATCTTCTTCCCGGCTTCACCGGAAACCGCTTCGAACTCTGGCGCACAAAAATTCACTCCAGCATGATCGCTAAAGTACACGCTCTGTGGCCACCCCCTCAGGCCGCGCTCATCGACGCCATGGTCATCGGCGAATCCGCCTTTATCGATCGCGACACCCGCGTCGATTTCCAGCGTTCCGGCACCTATCACGTTCTCGTCGTCTCAGGAATGAACGTCACCATCCTGGCCTTCGTTATTTTTTGGAGCTTGCGCCGTTTGCGCCTCGCTGAGATTCCCGCCACGCTGCTGACGATCCTGTTCTGTACTGCCTATGCCTTGCTCACCGAAGTCGGCGCGCCAGTCTGGCGAGCCACGTTGATGTGCGCCATCTTCCTGCTCACGCGCCTGCTTTACCGCGATCGCTGCATGGTGAATGCCCTTGGCGCTGCCGCGCTCGCCCTGCTCGCCTTCGATCCCCGCCAGCTCTTCACCGCCAGTTTTCAGATGACATTCCTCTGCGTCCTAATCGTGGCTGCGATCGGATTACCCCTCATCGAGCGTACTTCGCGCCTCTACCGCCGCGCCCTCGCCCACTGGGACGCCGACGATTACGGAGCAACCCTGCCACCTCGAGTCGCCCAGTTCCGCGTCGATCTGCGTTTGATCGCAGGGCGCCTCGCGAATTTCCTTGGCAGCACGTGGTCACTACGCTTGGTTAGCGGCGTGGCAATTTTTTTCCTGCGCGCATTCGAACTGCTGTTGGTATCCGCCGTAATGCAGATGGGTCTGGCCTTGCCCATGGCCTATTACTTCCACCGCGCCACCACCATCGGCCTTCCCGCTAATATCGCGGTCGTTCCTTTAACGCAACTTCTCATGCCAGCAGCCGTACTCACGGTCACATTGGGATATATTTCCCTTGCGCTGGCGAAATTTCCCGCGCTCCTTACCGCGCTCGCCCTGCAAGCAATCACTGGCACCGTGCGCGGCCTGGGAACCTTGCGCCTTGCCGACCTTCGCGTAGCTACCCCTTCTTTCGTGATGATCGCTGCAGCCTCCCTGTCATTGATTGCAGCAATGCTTCTCGCCCGCCGTCGCGCGGCACTCGCCGTCCTCGGTCTAACTGCCTTATTGGCGGCATCCCTCAGTCTCGCCTTCTTGCCGCCCAACCCGCAAACGCGCGCTGGGATGTTAGAGGTCACTTCCATCGATGTCGGCGAGGGCGATTCCATTCTGCTGGTGACGCCGCAAGGACGTACCCTGCTAATCGACGCTGGAGGCCCGGTTTGGGGCGCCGGTACGCAACTCGATTTCGGCGAAGATGTGGTCGCGCCCTATCTGTGGGCGCGCCGCATCTCCTACCTCGATGTTGTCGCCATTTCTCACGGCCATTCCGACCACATCGGAGGCATGCCCGCCATCCTGAAAGATTTTCGCCCGAAAGAATTGTGGATTGGCCTGCTTCCACCCAGCCGCGCCCTGGATAATCTAATCGCCGAGGCCCACACTCTTGGGATCAAAGTCGTGCGCCATTGGGAGGGAGATGATTTTGATTTAGGCGGAGCGAAAGTCGAAGTTCTTTTTCCACCGCAAGACTGGCCCGTCGGACTCGAACCCAAAAACAACGACTCCATGGTCCTGCACGTCAGCTATGGCGGAACATCTGTCCTGCTCGAAGGCGACGCCGAAAAAGCCGTGGAACGCCGCATCGCCAGCCTTCATCCCGAACATGCCGATCTTTTAAAAGTAGGCCATCACGGCAGCGCCACATCCACCACGCCGGAAATTCTGGCGGCAACGAAACCCACTTTCGCCGTGATCTCCGTCGGCTTCCACACATCCTACGGCCTGCCCAAACCCGACGTTCTCACCCGCCTCGAAGCCGCCGGAATCCATGTCTACCGCACCGACCTCGACGGCCTCGTCACCTTCTACCTCGACGGGCACTCCGTAACCGCATCACTCCCGGCGCAAACTGAAAAGTATGTAGAAAACCAGCATGTAGAAAATTCGAAAATCAATCGCCTTGAAGGGACGCGGCTTTTAGCCGCGCCGTAACCGCTCAAGAATAAAACCAGGCTTTAGCCTCTGCGGGAACTAACTCTTCGTCTCGTCCTCGTCCGCATCTACCGCCGCATCCGACCGCAGCGATTCTGCGATCAAACTCCGCGCCTTCTCCGCATCCTGTTCGCGCACCAAAATAACCATTCCCCCCAGCCCCGGAAACGCATCCTGTATAAAGCTTCCGGATTTCAAATCGCTTTCAATCCCAGCCGACTCCAGCAAACCCTTCACCACCAGCGCCTCTGACTCCTGTTCGCTGTCAAACACCTTCACCAACTTCTCATTCGGATCAGGCCGCTGCTCCTCCGCCATCGCATTCGATTGCTCTGCCATGTAATCTCCGGTTCTAGGTCGCCGCAAGCAAGCTTGGACGCCGCATCTCTCTGATTCTAACTCTTTCCTGGCGGTTGTACTCCGGCAACCATCAACTCCGGCAGCGCGTTTTACTTCCTGTAACTCCGTGCCCATCGTGGTCCGGTCTTCGACCAGACCTACCGAACATAGCCGCACTTTAGGATTCGGTCCCAGCACTTTCGGGCCGTTTTATTTTTGTCATCACAAGCGCAAGATGTTCCCTGAATCGTCACAACGCTCAGCAGTGTCGTAACATCCAAATCTATGGCTCGATACCGCTGGGAAAAAGGGGTCGTATGAATTCTGGGGAACAATCCAATCACGAGAATCATCTCCTCAATGTCGGATCGGATACCACAGCCGACGACGAAGCCCGTCTCATCCGTCGCCTGCAGATCATGATGAGCATGGTCTCCTCCGTCATCAGCCAGGACCCCAGCCTCACCGTCGAAGAAGCCTCCGAACTCGCTGCCAGCGCCAAGCGCGCCGCCCTCGCCATGTTCCCCGACAAAGAACTCGCCTACGATCTGCTCTATAAACCCCGCCTCCAGCGCCTGATGCGCGAACGCTTCCGCCTGCAGTAGCTCCACTCCCTTGTCATCCTGAGCGGAGCAAGCGGGAGAGCGAAGCGAACCGGCCCGCGCAGTTGAAGGATCCCTCATTTACTTCTTCTTGCTCCCGTCAATGCGTCCTACATGCGCTACGACGGTCATCGCGAACCGATCGTAAGCCGACTGTTCCGCGAACAGAGGGTCTGTGTCTCTCAATCAGCAATCAGCAATCAGCAATCAACAATTTATTCATCCACCACAGAACTCCTCAGCGTCCCCACCCCCTCCACGCTCACCTCCATCACATCGCCCGCCACCACCGGCCCCACGCCCGCCGGAGTTCCCGTCGCGACCAAATCCCCCGGCAGTAGCGTCATCGCCTGCGAGATAAAACGAATCACCACATCCAGCGGAAAAATAAAATCCTTCGTATTCCCCGATTGCCGCACCTCGCCATTCACCCGCGTCTCCACGCCCACTCCCGCCCAGGGATCAAGATCAAGCCCATCCGCTACCACCGGCCCCACCGGACACGAAGTATCGAATCCCTTCGCCCGCGCCCACTGATCCTCTTTTCGCTGTATGTCGCGCATGGTCACATCGTTCAGGCAAGTGTAGCCAAGAATGTACGGCCGCACATCCTCATCATCTCTGAGCAGATGGCATGATTTTCCCATCACCACGCAAAGCTCGCCTTCGTAATCCACCCGCTGCGAAATCTTCGGACGCTTGACTACCCCGCCCGGCGCCAGCAGCGCGGAGTTCGGCTTGAAGAATAACAGCGGCTCCGTCGGCACCTCGCTTCCCAACTCGGCCGCATGTTCCCGATAATTCCTTCCCACGCAAACGATTTTCGTCGGGTTCACCGGCGCCAGCAGCTTCGCCTCTTCCAGGGCAATCGGATCGATTCGCCGCGTGCGCAATCCTTCCACGTCGCCGTCGGATTCCTCCGGCGCGCTCAGCAATATCCTCAAAATCGAATCGCGCCCCGCAACCGATTCGACCAGCCCATACTGAGCCTCTCCATTCAGTTGAAACCGGCAATATTTCATAAATCTATCTAATCACGAGATGTGGAAGTCGGCGAGATCTTTGTCGTTTTATCTTTGTCATCCTGAGCGAAGCGAAGGACCCCTATTACTGCCACCGACCTCGCAGGGCACTTCTGCCACGGCTCACTCCTGCTTCGCTTCTTTTTGCCCCACGTTTCTTCACGGCACGCTCTCACTCGTCTCCTCCGACCGCCCACTTTCATTCCCCCGCTGATCCACCGCCGACGCCGAATAAAAATAAGTCTTCCCCGGCACAACCTGTGAATCCCGAAACGCTGGCGTCCTCACCAGTTCCGAATTCACTTTCACCGGCCCGCTTCCCGCCTCATGCCGATAAACGTTGTATCCCGCCAGATCCGCATCGCTCACCGGCGCCCAAATCAAATCGATAAACGGCTGCTGCCCCGGCCCCGAAAACACAGCCTGCAATCCCGTTGGCACCGCCGGCGGAAACACATCATGCGCGATCACGTTCACTCCCGGAGTATTATCGCCCTCCACTTCCACAGCTGTCTTCCCCGGCGTCTCAATCTCGCTCACCACCGTGCCTCGATAAAAATATGTCTTCTCCCACTCAAATGTTTGATCCAGAAACGAACTGATCGCTCCCCTCGTTCCCTCGGCGCACCCGGTAGCCTCCACATCGATGACCTTATTCCATCTGGGACTCGACTCCAGCCGACGATAAATGCGGAATAAGTACTTAATCCCGCTTCGTCCCTCCGCCGTCGCCGGACACTGCCACGAGACCATCACTCCCTGAGCAGATACATGCGCCCCGAAGTCACTGAACGGCGCGAGCGTCGGTACCAGCGCCACTCGCATCTGATTCGAAAGTCCCGCAGCTCGTCCCGCCGTATTCCGCACCTCAACCGCATAGCTGGCAAATTCCATCGGGTGTTCCTGCTCCAGCGCGGGAGGCAATGTGTCAACAAAAGTCGCTGTCAGTTTTGTCCCGTCCGCCTTCTTCTTCCCTTCAAAACCCGCCGGTGGCGCCGCTTCCCCCACCGGCTTTCCACATTGCTTGAGGGCTGTCGCAACCCCGCGGCAGATCTCAGTTTTTCCCAGATAGCGAACGCTCTGCCGGTCCGTCGTTCGCTGCGGAATCGTCCAGGTGAGCGTCACCTCGTCGCCCTTTCTCGCCGCATGCAAGTCGGCAGGCGGCTTTGGCAACTCCAGCGACGGCGCCTCCGGCGGCCCAATCGACGCGCACCCGCTCAACCAAATTGTCGCCCCCGCTAACACCAGCCATTTCCCTATCAAAGTTTTCATCCAGAAAGAAAGATTACATCAGGAACGGAGTTCGAAGGATTTCAATGGGTGAAGGAACCGGCTGTCCCGAAGGACAGACCGAAAATAGCCCGCCACTTCAGTGGCGGGAACGGTTCGAGTCGAGATCCAGCGTCCCGTAGGGACGCCTGAAATGTACCGGATATCGAAATCCTGGAAGGGTACCCCCTGAGAAATCCAACGGGAGCCCTGCCTATCCCACCAACTCCCGCACCGCCTCGCGAAACACTTTGCTATGCAGATCCACGTCATCCTTCTCCGTCTGCGGCGACATCAATGCCATGTTGTGAAACGGAGTCAACAGAATCCCCCGATTCATCGCATACAAATGCATAAATCGTTCCAGCTCGAAGTCCATTGCATTGTGCGCCTCGCTTCCATTCTTCGGAGCGTCGCGGCTAAACATATACTCCGCCCTGCATCCCAGCCGCGTGACGTGCCAGGGCAATTCCGCTTCCGCAATCGCCTTCGCCACTCCCAAAGTCCAACGCTCCGCCACTGGCATCATCCGGTCAAACGCCTCCTTGGTCAAAACCTTCGTTAAAGTCGCTCGCATCGCTGCCAGCGAAACAGCATTCCCCGCCAGCGTCCCGCCAATTCCGCCCACATCGCAGTCTTCCAGACTTTCCATGCCTTTGTTTTGTCCTGCCACAATTCTTTCCGCCACTTCCTCCGAAAATCCGTAAGCTGCGCCCGGAATCCCTCCGCCAATCGCCTTTCCAAAAATCAGCACATCTGGTTCCAGTCTTTCCGCAGCCGTATATCCGCCCGGCCCCGCGCAAATCGTGTGCGTCTCATCCAGAATCAGCAGCGTTTCATATTTCCGCGTCAACTCCAGCATCGCCTGATGAAATCCCTTCTCGGGATGCACAATCCCCACATTCGTCATCACCGGCTCCGCCAACACGCATGCCACATCTCCCGCAGCCAGCGCCTGTTCCAGCGCTGCCACATCGTTGAACTCGACAACCTTCGTCGTGATTGCCGGATTCACCGGTGGCCCAACATTCCCCCGCCGCGAACCCGCCACACCATTCCGATCCAGCGTGATAAAAGTTTCATCCACCGTGCCGTGATAGCACCAGTTGAAAACCAGAATCTTCGCCCGCCCCGTAATATGCCGCGCCAAACGAATAGAAAATCGATTCGCATCGGTGGCAGTCAGCGCAAACTGCCAGTAAGGCAAATGGAACCGCTTCTGCAATTCCTCCGCCACAGAAATCGCATCCTCGCTCGGCAGCATCAACGTGATCCCGCGCCGCGATTGCTCCTCCACCGCCTTCACCGTGGCAAACGGAGAGTGCCCCGTCATCGCCCCCGTATCGCCCAGACAAAAGTCGACATAACGATGCCCGTCCACATCAAAAAAATGTGACCCCTGCGCCTCCCGCACGAACGGAGGAAACGCCCCCGCCCACTTCATCATCCAGTTCATGGGAACGCCCGCCAGCAGCGACTTCCGCGCCCGCTCAAACAACGCCTTCGACTTCGGCCGCTCATCCACAAACTTCTTCTGCTCGCGCCCCATCAAAGACGCAAGCCGGGAACGATCAACATTTTTCATGACGAGGCAGCATAGCATGTACGCAAGATGAAACAGCCGGGACCAGATTTTGGGTATAGGAGATTTTGGGTGTCGGAGATTTTGGGTGGCGCAGCGCTTAAGCGCTGCGATAAAGCTTCCCCCGGTTTTGAAATGGCGCGGCTTCAGCCGCGCCGTAAAGCCGTAGGGAAGATACCCGCGATGGGATCACTCAAACTCAAGCCCCGAAGGGACGGTATACGATAGTCAGGAAAAAAGACCGAGTCCCGCAGGGACGGCATATCTTTCTTTCGAGACGCCTAGCGGGAGCTCGCCTTACCCAGTGTTCCTCTGTGTCCTCTGTGTTTAAAGATCTTCCTACAGAATATATCTCGACAAATCCTGATCCTTCACAATATCCGTCAACATCTTCCGCACATAATCCGCGTCAATGTTCACGCTCTCGCCTTTTCGTTCCGGAGCGTCAAAACTCAACTCGTCCAGCACTCGCTCCATAATCGTATGCAGCCGCCGCGCCCCAATATTCTCCGTACTCTCGTTCACCCGAAACGCAAAGTGCGCAATCTCATCGAGCGCCTCAGCCGTGAATTCCAGCTTCACTCCTTCGGTTTCCAGCAGCGCCGTGTATTGCTTCACCAAAGAAGATTTCGGCTCCGTCAGAATGCGCACAAAATCTTCCATCGTCAGCGACTGCAACTCCACCCGAATCGGAAACCGTCCCTGCAACTCCGGAATCAGATCGCTCGGCTTCGAAACGTGAAACGCTCCGGCGGCAATAAATAAAATGTGATCCGTGCGCACCATGCCATAGCGCGTGTTCACCGTCGTCCCTTCCACGATCGGCAAAATGTCGCGCTGCACTCCCTCCCGCGAAACATCCGGACCATGCCCGCCCTCGCGCCCCGCAATCTTGTCGATCTCATCCAGAAAAACAATACCCGCATTCTCCACGCGATCGATCGCCGTGCGCGTCACCTGATCCATGTCGATCAGCCGCTGCTCTTCTTCCTGAATCAGATATTCAAACGCCTCGTTCACCTTCATCTTCCGCTTCTTCGTCCGCGCCCCGAAGATGTTGGGCAGCATATCCTTAATATTGATATCCATCTCCTCAACCCCTTGGTTGGTCATGATTTCAAAAGATGGAAAATTGCGTTCACGGACATCGATTTCTACTTGGCGCTCGTCGAGTTTGCCTTCGCGCAATTGCTGCCGCAATTTCTCCCGCGTGCGAGAAGAGGATTCGGCCAGCGCAGTCCCGGCATCAATCACAACTCCGCCCGTAGTTGTGGAAGATTCGCCGGGCCGGCTCGGTGGAGATGGGGGCAGAAGAATATCCAACAACCGCTCCTCGGCATTCAACTCAGCCTTGTCCGCAACGTCTTCAAGTTTCTCTTCGCGCACGTTATCAATCGCAATCTCCACCAGATCGCGCACCATCGACTCCACATCGCGCCCCACATATCCGACTTCGGTAAACTTCGACGCCTCTACTTTCAAGAACGGAGAGTTCGCCAGCTTCGCCAGCCGCCGTGCAATTTCCGTCTTTCCCACCCCCGTCGGCCCAATCATGATGATATTTTTCGGGATGATTTCTTCGGCCAACTCCGGCGTGAGTTTCTGGCGGCGCGTGCGGTTGCGCAAGGCGATGGCCACGGCGCGTTTCGCGTCCTTCTGGCCGATCACGTGTTTGTCGAGTTCAACGACGATCTCACGCGGAGTGAGCTCGTCGAGAGCGAGTTGTTCTTCTTCAGCGCTGCTGGGTAAATAGATGGCCATAAATGTTCGTGTGGGGGCAACTGCCCCCACAAAGTCAAGCTACAACTCCTCAATCGTTACCGCATCATTTGTATAGATGCACATTTTGCCGGCAATCTTCATCGCTTCTTCGGCGATTTTACGGGCGGAGAGTTCGGTGTGCATCGCCAGCGCCTGGGCCGCGGCTTGGGCATAAGGGCCTCCGCTGCCGATGGCTGCTACTGCGCCATCCGGCTCGATCACGTCGCCCTGTCCGCTAAGCAAAAAAGTTTGCTCCTTATCGCACACCAGCAACAACGCTTCCAGGTGACGCAGAAATTTATCGGTCCGCCAATCTTTGGCGAGTTCTACGGCGCCGCGTCCCAGGTTGCCATGATATTGCTCCAGTTTCGATTCGAAGCGGCTGAAAAGCGTGAACGCGTCAGCCGTCGAACCGGCAAATCCGGCGAGGATTTTGTCGTTGTAAAGCCGCCGGATTTTCTTCGCCGAATGTTTAATGACGGACTCGCCAAGCGTGACTTGTCCGTCGCCAGCCAGCACTACGCTGCCGTTGCGGCGGATGGATAAAACTGTGGTGGAGCGAATCAGGCGTTTCGTGGACATGAGCGCAATTCTTGATTATAACAGTGGGCGGGCGGCGCTGATTGCGAGTGCGCTGCCTGGTAGTGGGCTACTCAAAGTAGCCCACTACCCGCTGCCTGTATGCCAGGAGCTTTTCACCACAGAGGCACAGAGAAAAGAGAGAACAACAGGAGTAACCATGAAGGGCTGCGCATTCTTTCCTTGGCCAGCCTCAACTTTAGGTGCGACTGAAAGTGCCATGATGGACGCGTACGCGGAACCCCACCCTTCAAAGAACGAAGGGTGGGCCACCCGCCATCTTCCCGGTTGGATGTGACATCCATCACGCAGGCAGCTTGTGGAAATAGAATTAACGTGACGGCGATTCTCCTGCCACTCCCGGATTGCTAACTTGAATCTGACCCGCTACCAACCTTTCCCCACCGTTGTCATGCTGAGCAAAGTCCGGGAGGACCGCAGGGCCTCTCGGCGCAGTCGAAGCATCCCTACCGCCGTCCCGACTGCGGAAGGCACTGTTTCTGATGTGACATCCATCACAGCTACGCCAGCCCAAATTCTCCAATCATGCTCTGATGCGCGATCGACGCTACTACTGCGTTTACATCATGGAAAGCCTGACAGGCACTTTGTACATTGGAGTCAGCGGCAATCTTCACAAACGCGTATTTCAGCATAAGTTTCATCATGATGAGGGCTTCAGTTCCCGATACGAGGTGGTCCGCCTCTTGTATTGGGAGTCTTATGACGACGTGCATAAGGCCCTGGCCCGGGAGAAGCAACTCAAGTGCTGGGCGCGGGCGAAGAAAGTCGGGCTTCTGGAGCGCCGCAATCCACAGTGGAAGGATCTGGCTTCAGAGTGGTACCCGTGGATGGAGGGTCGTGAGGGTAGGGATGCTTCGACTTCGCAATGAGGATCGCGTTGCGATCCACACTGCTTCGCTCAGCATGACAGCTGTTCTTTGCGGCTAGAACGGGTCATCGATTTGCCCGCTGAGTGACAGCTGTTCTTCGGCGGCTTTTCTGGCTTTCGGGACTTTCTGGAATGTGGCGTCGGCGGTGAAGCGTGGATGGTTTATCTTCTTGGCTGCGAGTTTGCGTTTGAAAGACATCATCTCGGGGATAGGCGTTTTGTTTTGGAGGTGCTCAGAAAGTTGTCAAGGGGCAAAAGTGCGTGATTCTTTGTAAGTGGCTTAGGGGATGGGGTAAATATTTCTGGAAACGTGTCCCATTTATACCTCTCTTTGTGATATAATGGAGCTATAGGGTACAACTCTAAGAATATACAGGCGCGGCCTCGGGGCTGCGCCTTTTTGCGTTTGGGCGCGCGACGAAAGTCAAAATCTGCCTCACGCGTGGTGGTGGCGGTTGCAGGGATCCTTCGACTGCGTGGGATCGTCTTGCAGACGATCCCACTTTGCTCAGGATGACAAAGCATTTCAGGATGACAAACGTTATTAGGGTGACAGCATTTCAGGAGTGTGAAGATGGCGAAGTGCAAGGGGTTCAGGACATTTAAAGAGCGCGGGGAGTGGGTGGAGTTGCAGTTTATGGCGCGGGCGGTGAGGGATGGGTTCAAGGTGTCGAAGCCGTGGGGAGATTCGTCGGCGTATGACGTGGGGGTGGAATGCGGGGAGCGGATTTTGAAGATTCAGGTGAAGTCGACGGACTGCAGAATGGGGACGGGTTATCTGTGCGGATTCAAGCCAAACCAGTACAGCGAGCGCTACACGACTAAGAAGGTGGATTTGTTCGCGGCGTACGTGATCCCGGAAAATGTTTGGTATGTGCTTCCGGCTGGCGTGGTGTTGAAGACGAAAAGCATGGATCTGATGCTGTGTCCGGTGGAGAAGCGGAAGTATGACCGGTACCGGTATGAGGGCTACAGGGAGGCGTGGGAGTTGTTAACGGCGGAGCGGCTTGTGGAGCGTGGGCGGAGTCTGGTGGTGCGGCAGCGAAAGGCTGGGGCTCCTCGGCTGGTGATTCGGCTCTGATCGCAATGACAGATAAACGTGCCTAGTTTATGCTCCCACCGGCTGCGCGCTCGGTTTCGCCGCCAGCAACTGCCGCAGCACATACTGCAGAATTCCGCCGTTAGCGTAGTAGAGCGCTTCTTGTGGCGTGTCGATGCGGACTAGGGCTTCGAACTCGACATGACGGCGAGCCCCACCCGATGTTTGAAGCGCACGCACTCTAACTGTCTGCCCGGCAGAATAATGCTCGATCAGATTGCGGATGCCGGTGATGTCGAAAACTTCTTCGCCGGTGAGATGAAGCGATTCGGCATTCTGCCCGGCGGGAAATTGCAGGGGGAGGATTCCCATGCCGACTAGGTTCGAGCGGTGGATGCGTTCGTAACTTTCGGCGATGACGGCGGAAACTCCGAGGAGCCGCGGACCTTTCGCCGCCCAGTCGCGCGACGAGCCGGAACCGTATTCTTTGCCGGCGAGGATGATGAGCGGCGTGTGGTCGGATTGATACTTCTGCGAGGCGTCGAAGATCGACATTTCCTGATTCGTGGGAAGGTGGCGGGTGAATCCGCCTTCGAGGTTGACCAGTTTGTTGCGCAGGCGGACGTTGGCGAAGGTGCCGCGAACCATAACTTCGTGATTGCCGCGGCGCGAGCCGTAGGAGTTGAAGTCGGCGGGCTTGACGCCGTGCTCCTGCAAATATTTTCCGGCGGGGCTGTCTTTCTTGATCGAGCCAGCGGGAGAAATGTGGTCGGTGGTGACGCTGTCTCCCAATACCGCCAGTACGCGGGCAGAGTGAATATCTTCGACGGGCGAGGGCTGAAGCTTCATGTCGTCGAAGTAGGGAGCGCGGCGGATGTAGGTGGAATCTTTTTCCCAGGCGTAGGTTTGGCCTTTGGGAATGGAGAGGCCGCGCCAGCGCTCGTCTCCGGCAAAAACTTCGGCGTAACTTTTCGAAAACATTTCCGCAGTGACGGAATGCTCGACCGCCTCTTCGACTTCGCGCTGCGTGGGCCAGATATCGGCGAGGAAGACGGGCTTGCCGTCTTTGTCCTTGCCGATGGCGTCTTTGCGGAGGTCGGTGTCGATGCGTCCGGCGAGAGCGAAGGCGACGACCAGCGGTGGAGACATTAAATAATTCGCGCGGACTTCGGAGTTGATGCGGCCTTCGAAGTTGCGATTGCCGGAGAGGGCGCTGGCGACGACCAGATCTTTTTCGTCGATGGTTTGCGAGACTTCGGTAGGCAGCGGGCCAGAGTTGCCGATGCATGTAGTGCATCCATAACCGACGATGTTGAATTTTAGTTTTTCAAGATAAGGAGTGAGGCCGGCGTTCTCGAGATAATCGCGAACGACTTTGGAACCGGGCGCGAGCGAAGTCTTGACCCAAGGCGGAACCTGTAGACCTTTTTCGACAGCTTTCTTCGCGAGCAGGCCGGCGCCGATCATTACCGAGGGATTCGAGGTGTTGGTACAGGAGGTGATGGCAGCGATCACGACGCTTCCGTGCTGGAGAGAATCTTTCACGCTCGCAGGAACGTGTTCGTGTACGTTTGGATCTTCGACGCCGATGGCGGCGGGACTGCCACCTTCAGTCTCCCAGGTTTTCGTGCTGTTTGTTGGCGATC